>JBDZVU010000077.1:0-15080 GCA_040255845.1 Nitrospiraceae bacterium
CATGAGTCGGGATACAATTTCTTCTCGTCGAGGACGACGGCCAACGGCAGCATGCCTTTCCGGCGGCCGGCGGGCGAGCCGACTTCCGGCACAACATCTTGGTCCGTCAAGTCCTCGCAGCAGACGATCTTCTCGAATCCCGCGCCGCCGCCCATGACCTTGACCACCAGACCGCAGGTGTGCGGATGCTGCTTATGTTCATCCAACAGGTCGCCTTTTTTGATCGCCATGGCGTCTCCTTTCACACGCAGGCACGGGCCAAGCGTTCCCTCGCCTGCTCGATTGAGTGGAGCAACGCGCGGTGGCTGCGGCATCCCACGATCAGTTTGGCATCGGAGATGACCACCGGACGGGAGGGCATGAGAAAGCGCGCTTTCAATTTCGCCACGCGCGCGAGCGATTGTTCGAGGCGCTCGGCCGACACCGTGCCGTCCGCCACCGCCTTGTCCAGGGCGGTGATCGCCGCGAGTTCGCGGTTTCGGTCCCGGCAGATGAGCGGCATGTCACAGCCCGCCAGGATCGCCCGCACCGTCGCCTCTTCCATTCCGTAATGATCGATGATGGCGTGCATCTCCAAATCGTCCGTGAGGACCACCCCCTCGTAGCCGATCTGCGTGCGCAGCAGGCCGTCGATGATCGCGGCCGACAAGGTGGCCGGATACCGCTCGTCGAGGGCTGGATACAGGACGTGCGCCGTCATCATCGCTCCCACCCGCGGCGCCGCGGCTCGGAACGGCGGGAGTTCGACCGCTTCCAGCCGTTCGCGGGGCGCCGCCACCACCGGCAGTTCTTTGTGCGAATCCGCGATGGTGTCGCCATGGCCGGGAAAATGCTTTCCGCAGCTCACCACCCGATAGTCCTGCAGACCGCCGATCGTCGCCAGCCCGAGTTCACTGACCAGATCCGGGGTCGACCCGAATGCCCGGTCGCCGATGATCGGATTGGCGGCATTGCTGTTCACGTCGAGCACCGGAGCCATGTTCATGTTGATGCCGACGGCTCGCAACTCCTTGGCCGTCGTCGCGGCGGCAGCATACGCCAACTCGGAGGACTGGCATCGACCCAGCACCTCGCACGGAGGAAAAATGGTGAAGTCTTTCGGCAGCCGGGACACGCGCCCCCCCTCCTGATCGATGGCGATGAGGAGCGGGACATGGGGACTGCAGGCCTGCAGGTCGTTGGTGAGCTGCACGATTTGCTCGAGCGACTCCAGGTTGCGTGAAAAGAGAATGACGCCGCCCGGCTTGTACTCCCGGATGAACGCGGCCAGGTCAGGCGTGACCGTCGTGCCTTCGAATCCGATCATGAAGAGCTGCCCGATTTTTTCTCGCGACATCATCATGCGGTGGCCCCTCGCTCGCTACAGCGTCCGGTCGATGAGAAACTGAATCAGCAGCCGCGTCCCGGTGCCGGTCGGGCCCTTGGGAATGTAGGCGCGCTCCCGTTCGCTCCAATCCGTGCTGGCGATGTCCAGGTGCACCCAGGGGCAGTCCCCGACGAACTTGCTCAAGAAGAGCGCGGCGGTGATCATCCCGCCGCCCCGCCCGCCGATGTTCCGCATGTCGGCCACGTCGCTGCGCAGCTGCTCGAAATACTCATCCCACAACGGCATTTCCCAGACGCGCTCGCCCGCGCGTTGGCCCGCCTTGCGCACCGCCTCCTTCAGCCGCGCATCGGTTCCGAACATGCCGATCGCGAACTGTCCGAGCGCCACCACGCAGGCTCCCGTGAGCGTCGCGATGTCGATCAACGCAGCCGGCTGAAATCGCGTCGCGTAGGCCAATGCGTCCGACAGGATGAGCCGCCCCTCCGCATCCGTATTCTGCACTTCGACCGTCTTGCCCGAGAGCGTCTTCACCACGTCCCCGGGCCGCATCGCGCGACCGCCCGGCATGTTTTCCGCCGCCGGCAGGATGCTGATCAGATTCAGCGGCAGCTTCAGCCTGGCCGCCGCCCGCATCGTCGCCAGCACTTCCGCGCCGCCCGTCATGTCGGCCTTCATCTGCTCCATGTTCTCGGCCGGTTTCAAAGAGATCCCGCCCGTGTCGAAGGTGATGGTCTTCCCCACCAACACCACGGGCCGCTCGTCCTTTTTCCTCGCCCCCTGGTACTGGAGGATGATGAACTTCGGCGGCTGGTGGCTGCCCTTCGCGACGCCGAGGAGCGCCCCCATCCCCAGGGACTCCATGTCATTCTGCTCCAGAATCTTGACGCTCACGCCCGTTTCCTTGGCGATGGCTTTGGCTTCGTCGGCCACCTTGGACGGCGTCATGACGTTCGACGGGTGATTGCAGAGATCCCGCACGAACACCGTCGCCTCCGCCGTGGCCGTTCCGCGCCGGACCCCTTCCTGCAACTGACGCAGTTGGGACTTCTGCGGCGCAAGAAGGGCCATGGAAGCGATCTCGCGGTTGGCCGGCTCGCTGCGATACACGGTGAATTGATACGTGCCCAGGACCGCCCCCTCCACCATCGCCTGGGCGGCTTCGACCGGCGACGCGCCCTTTGGGGCGAGCGCCGGCACGGCCACGGTGAACGAGGCCGCCTTTGCCTGGCGCACTCGCTTGGCCGCGTGTCCCATGGCCTGCCGGAAGTGGTCCAATCCCAGGTCCTTTTTCTTGCCAAGCCCGACGAGGATCACCCGCTTCGCCGGCAGTTTGCCCTGGGTGTGAAACAGCGCCGTCTCGTTCGCCTTGCCCTCGAATTCCTTCGAATCTACAAGGCCCTTGAGCGCGCCTCCGAGTGCCTTGTCGACGATGGCGGCATCCTGTTTGGAAAGCGACTCGCCTTCACAATGCATCAACACGAGCGCCTCGGTGGACTCCATGTCGACCCGGCCGGCTCTTGTCTCGATCTGCATCATCTTCATCCAGACCACCCCTTCGTCATATGCCACTCTCCCCTATCAGACGCCCCGCATGTCGGGAGCCCACACGTACTTGTGCAACTGAAGCTGAAACCGTACCGGAAGGCGGTCAGCCAAGACCCATTCAGCCAGTTGACGAGGATCGAGCGCCCCGAAAACTGGGCTGAACAGCACGGTGCACCGGTCAGCCAGCCGGTACCGCGCCACGATGTCCTTGGCCCACTCGTAATCCTGCCGGTCTTGAATGACGAATTTAGCTTCGTCCTGCGGCCGGAGCCGTTCCACGTTGGGCCAATGCATACGGCCGGTCATGCCGCTGCCGGGACATTTCACGTCGAGAATCACGCGCACGCGCGGATCCACGCCGGCGGCATCCACCGCGCCGCTCGTCTCCAAGAGCACGGTGAATCCCTGGTCGGACAAGATTTCAAGAAGCCGCAGCGCGTGGGGTTGCGCCAACGGCTCGCCTCCCGTGACTTCTACTAAGGGACACCCGTACGCGCGAACGGCGTCCACAATCTCTTCGAGGGTCAGATCACGCCCGCCGAAAAACGCGTAGTCGGTGTCGCACCAAACGCAGCGCAGCGGGCAGCCCGTCAGACGCACGAAGACACAGGGCCGGCCCGCGAAGGTCGACTCGCCTTGGATGCTGTGAAAGATCTCGGTGACCCGAAGGGTCAAGGGCCGCGCCATGCCATCCTTAGGCCCATTCGACGACGGGCCATCCTTCGCGCCGGGCGACGCGGGCCATGCCGCGAATCGGATTGACCACCGTCGGCTTTCCGACTCGGCGCAACAGCTCGAGATCGCCCGGGCTGTCGCCGTAGGCGAAACATCCGCTGAGATCCAGGCCGATATCATGAGCGAGTTGTTCGACGACGAGACGCTTGCCCGGTCCATAGGGCAACGGCGGGACGATGTGGCCGGTGTAGAGGCCGCTGCTCTGCTCGAGGCTGATCGCGTAGCAGCGGTCCACCGCGAGCGCGCCGGCGATGGGGTCCACGAGGAAGTCCAGCGAGCCGGTCAGCAACACGATGAGATGCCCGGCGCGGCGGTGGTCTTCGATCTTGCGCATCGCGGCAGGAGATACCGACGGACACAGCCGTTCCCGGCAAAACTCCTCTCCTAACGGCTCGATGACCTGCGCCGGCTTGCCGGCCAGGTAGAGTTTTCGTTCGCGAAGCGGCTGCAGCGACAGAGACGGACCTTGGCGCATCCAATGCCCCAAACTGGCCCGCATCTCCGGCCATCCGACCACTCCGCGGCGCCACAGCCACTGGAAAAAGCGGACTTCGCTGGCAAGCCCCGGCAGCAGCGTATTGTCCACGTCGAAAAACGCGGCCACTCCGCTGGCAAGACGGCGTTTGGTGGGCGAGGTAATGCGGGTCATACGATAAGCGGCACGAAGTTCCAGGCGTGCAAAGCCGCGCCGATTGTACCGGAGGGGTCCTTCGTTGACAACAATTTTACCCTACTCCTATAATGCCGTTCCCTCGGCGTCCGCGTGACATCTCGCCTCGGTCGCACGACTCGGCAGCCGTTCGGAACTTCTCTGGAACAGGGGATGTTCAAAGGGGTCGCCGGCAAGGCCGGAGCGAAACGAGGGAGCGAGGCGTACGGTCATTGGTACGCTGCGCTTCCACGTGAAGCGAGAACGATGCGGCGCCACGTTTCAACATCCCGCAAGGGGGCCGAAGTGGTGGAATGGCAGACACGCACGTTTGAGGGGCGTGTGGCGCAAGCCGTGCGGGTTCAAGTCCCGCCTTCGGCACCAACTCCCGCACCCTGGCGCCGGGCCGGCTGTCCAGGAAATTCCCACTAGACTTTTCCCTCGCCTCATAGCACACTACCGCGCTTCCGTTTCGAGCAGCCTTACCCGCGGGGGTCGCTCCGGCATGGAGTTCATTGGGCGCACCGGCCCATCACGCATCGCTGGGTCCGCTCACTTTCCCCTCGTCGATACACCCTCCTCAGCGACGTCGTCCCTTCGCGCGACCTCTGCGCAGCCCGCCGTGAGACCTCGGCGTTCCGGAGGCGCGGCGCCATGAGCCTCTCACGCGTTGGAACGGACCTCGACGCCTTGCGGGCACAGGTCGCCGAATTGAGTCAGGCGCTGTCCGAGCAGAACCGCGCCATGGCCGCGCAGCGTGATGAGCTGACGCAGGCACTCCGCGAGCTGGAAGAGCAATCGCGCCTCCTCCGCGCCATCGCCGAAGGCACCGCCGCCGAGACCGGTGATGAATTTTTCCCCTCCCTCGTCACCCATCTCACCGCCACGCTGAAGGTCAAGTATGCCGTGGTGGCCGCGCTCACCGAGCGACCGGGCACGGTTCGAACATTGGCCGTCTCGGTAGGCGGCCAGCTCATGGAGAATTTCGAATACTCGCTCGAACACGCGCCGTGCGGCACCGGCCTCCGCGAACCGTTTTGGTGCTTCGAGGAGGCCGTCCAGACTCGGTTCCCCCATTTCCCCGAATTGGGCGCGCTCGGCGTGGAAAGCCATTGCGGCGCCTCGCTCCGCACGAAGGACGGCCGGGTGGTCGGCATGCTCATCGTGATGGACACGAAGCCCCTGCGGAACTCAGCGGCCCTCAAGTCACTCATGGAGGTGTTCGCCTCCCGTGCCGCCGCGGAGTTGCAGCGCCACCAGGCGGAATTGGCCCAACAGGAGCTGGCGCGCACCTTGCGCGCCAGCGAAGACCATCTCGTCACGGCCCAAGAGCTGGCACACGTCGGCAGCTGGGAGTGGGATTTGGACACCGGCGCGGTGAGCTGGTCCGATGAGCAATTTCGGATTTTCGGGCATGAGCCGGGTGCGGTCGCCGTCACGGCAGAGACGTGGTTGACCGCTCTGCACCCGGACGATCACGACGCTCTGTTGTCGGCCCTCAACGACCTATTGATCACCCATCGCCCGTTGGATGTGGAATGCCGCATCCTCCGGCCGAACGGGGAGGTGCGGATTCTTCAGGCCCGCGGGGAAGTGCGCTGCGACGACCGCGGCCGCCGCGTGGAAGGCACCGTGCTGGATATCACCGAACAGAAGCACACGGTGATGGCCCTCCAGTCGAGCGAGGAGCGCTGGCATCTTGCGGTGGAGGCGAGCCACGACGGCATTCGAGACTGGGACTTACGCACCGGCGCCGTGTTCTTCTCCGCCCGATGGAAAGCGATGCGCGGCTTCCGCGACGAGGACATTTCCGATTCCGTGGACGAATGGCGCAGCCGCATTCATCCGGACGATCTCGACCGGGTCCTGGAGCACATGGACCAGTATTTAACCCGCCAGCGGCCTGACTTCTGGGAAGAGTACCGCGTGCAGCGGCAGGATGGCTCCTACGTGTGGGTGCTGGACCGCGCCGTGGCCGTCTGGGATGCCGACGGCCGGCCGACGCGCCTGGTGGGCAGCGAAAGCGACATTACGGTCCGCAAGGAGGCCGAACAGGCGCTGCGCGACAGCGAGGCGCGCACCCGTTCGATCCTGGATACCGCAATGGACGCCGTGGTGTCGCTCGACCCGCAGGGGTGCGTTACCACCTGGAATGGGCAAGCCGAACGCATGTTCGGATACCGGGCGGAGGAAGCCGTCGGGCGCCGGTTGAGCGACCTGATCATCCCGCCCCGGCACCGCGCCGCCCATGAGGCGGGGTTGGCCTCGGCCCTGCAGCAGGCGGGGCGCCAGCCCGTGAAGCGGCGCATCCAATTGTCCGCACTGCATCGGGATGGACACGAAATTCCCGTCGAGTTCGTCATCACGGTGACAGCCGACGAGGGAGCGCCGGTCATCACCGGCTTCATACGAGATATCACGGAAGAAAAACGGGCCGCCGAGGCCCTCCATCGGACCGCAGAGACCCTGCGCGCAGTGGTGCAATCGGCTCCCTTGGCCATCGTAACCGCCGACGCGCAAGGGCGCGTCACCGGGTGGAATCCGGCCGCGGAGCGCATTTTTGGACTCCCCGAACGCGACATGCTGGGTCAACCGCTGGGGCTCGCACTGACCGGCCGGCAGGACGATCATCAGATGCTCCTGTCGCGGCTGTCGGAGCAGGGCGACCCTCCCGGAATGGAATTCCAGCGGGAACGGAACGACGGCAGCCGCGTGGATGTCCGATTGTGGAGCGCCACCCTTCTCGATGCCGCAGGGCGCACCATGGGAAGCTTGGCCATCCTGGCCGACGTGACCGAGCAAAAGCGCGACGCGGAAGCACTGGCGCGCCACGAGCGTCAATTGCGGACGGTGCTCGAGGCGCTCCCGATCGGCGTCTGGTTTACGGACGCGCAGGGCACCGTCCTGTTGGCCAACCCGGCGGCCCGGGCACTCTGGAGCCAGGCCAAGCACATCGGGATGGGAACCGGAAAGGCGGACGAACGGTGGTGGGACAGGGTCGGGCCCGCCGCCGAGCCGCACCGGTGGATGCTGTCCGAAGTCTTGACGAAGGGCACGGTGCCTGCGGACGACACGCTGGAGATCGCGTGTGGGGACGGATCGCTGAGAACCGTGCGCAACTCCGCGGTGCCGGTCTACGGCGAGGGCCGGTCGATCCAGGGAGCCGTGCTGCTGAACGAGGACATTACCGACCGGATGCGGGCCGAACAGGAACGGGCGCGCACGCAGGCCCTACTTGAATCGGTCATTGAAAACATCCCCCACCTGATCACCGTCAAAGATGCCGAGAACCTTCGCTTCGTCCTCGTCAACCGCGCTGCTGAGGAGTTCTTCGGACGGCCGCGCAAGGACCTCATCGGGGCCAGCGTGTTCGACCTGCTTGCCGAAGAAGAGGCGACGGAAATTTTCGCGACCGATTTGCGCGTGTTGGCGCGCCGGAAAGGCGTGGACATCGCGGACTATGTGCTGCGGAGCGCCGCAGGAGAACGGCGCGTCCTCAGAACCAAAAAGCTGCCAACTTACCCCCGTCGTGACATCCCGCAGCATGTGCTCAGCATTTCCGAGGACATCACGGAACAGGCCGAGGCCGAACGGGCCGAACAGCACCGCGTCATGCAATTGATCCGATTTCAATCGGCACAGCTGCGATTTTCCAAATCGGTCCATGCCGATCTGGACGAAGACTTGCGGTTGATCGCGGAAGCGACCGCCGACGCGCTGAACGTGGAACGGACCAGCGTCTGGCTCTTTGATGACCATCGCCACGCTCTCATCAGTCGCGTCGTGTACTCGGCCAGCCGGCAACGCCACGAGGCGGCGGACATGAAGCTGGAGGCTGCGCGTTTTCCGGCCTATTTCGACGCCTTGGAATCGGCCTTGGTAATTGCCGCCGATGACGCCCACACCGACCCTCGGACGGCCGAGCTCAGCGAATACCTACGCACCCTGGGGCTCGGATCGATGCTGAACGTACCCATCCGGCGGCGCGGGCAGGTGGTCGGCGTCCTGTGCCATGAACACGCCGGCGGCGCGCGGATCTGGGGACCGGAGGAGGAAGCATTCGGGATTTCGAGCGCCGAGCATGTGGCCCTGTCGCTTGCCGCGGCCGATCGTCGCAGTATGGAGGCCGCGTTGCGCGCCAGCGAAGAACGGTTCTCCAAGGCGTTTCGCGCGAGCCCGCATCCGGTCGTCATCGCGGATTTGCAAACCGGGTCCGTCATCGAGGCCAACGATGCCGCGTACCAGCTCTTCCAGTACGACGGCGCCGGCTGTGCCGAGGGCCTCCACGCGTTGGAAGCCGCGTTATGGCCGGCTGCCGCCGACCGGGACCGTTTCATCGCGATGTTGCAGCGCCAAGGCTCCGTCTCGAATCACCATGTCGTGCTGCGCACGCGCAGCGGCGAGCCCCGACAATGCCTGCTCTCTTCGGAGCTGATCGATGTGAACGGGCGCCGATGCATGGTCATCGTAGGCACCGACGTGACGGAGCAAGCTCGGGCGGAGGAAGCACTGCGTCATCGCGAGCAGGATTTGCGCCATGCGATCGAGGAGCGGGAACGGATCAGCCAGGATCTCCATGACGGTATCCTGCAGTCGTTGTATGCGGTCGGCCTCGGATTGGAATCATGCAAACCCCTCATCAAACAGCGTAAGCAACTGGACGCGTGCGCGATGATGGAGCGGGCGATCAGCCAGTTGAACCACGTGATGGCGGACGTCAGGAACTTCATCGCCGGACTCGAATCCGAGGTGCTGCATGGCAGCGATTTCGAAACGGCCCTGCGGACCGCGGTCGACGCCGTAATCCAGGCGCATCCGATCGAGTGCCGCCTCCATATCGAGCAGGGCGCGTTGCCGTGCGTTCCTCTGGACCGCGGGTTACAGCTCATCAATATTCTCAGAGAGGGCGTCAGCAACATCGTGCGCCACGCCCGGGCCACGCAGCTGTCTGTGTCATTGCGGCGGTTGCGGCGCACCGTGCGGCTTCGCATCCACGACAACGGCATCGGCTTTGACATCAAGGCCGCAGCCGGCACGGGGCACGGCCTGGTGAACATGTCCGCGCGCGCCAGAAGGATGGGGGCCGAGTTCGAGCTGCATTCGGCTCCCGGAGAGGGGACGACCATCATCGTCGATTTACCGAAAGAGGAGGAATATGCCCACGCTGAACACGAAACCGATTCGCCTGCTCCTCGTCGATGATCATGAGGTCGTGCGCGTCGGCCTCCGCACGGTGCTCTCTCAGCAGCCCGGGCTCATCGTGGCGGGTGAGGCGGCCACGATGGAAATGGCGGTGAAGGACGCGCTCCGTTTGAAGCCGGACGTGATTCTCATGGACGTGCGCCTTCCGGACGGATCGGGCGTCGACGCCTGTCGAGACATTCTCGCCTCCAACCCTGCCGCCCGCGTGATTTTCCTCACCTCCTATGCGGACGATGATTCGGTCTTGGCTGCCGTCCTGGCCGGGGCCCATGGCTACGTGCTGAAGGAGATCGACTCGGCCGCCCTGCTCCGCGCCATCCAACTCGTTGCGGAAGGGCAGTCGATCCTCGATCCCACCGTCACGGAACGGGCGTTGCGCTGGCTGCGGGGTCTCGGCAACGGACCGCAGCTGCCGGGCATCGAACAGCTGTCGGCGCAGGAGCAACGAGTTTTGGCGCTGGTCGCGGAAGGCAAGACGAATAAGGAGATCGCGACGGCGCTTGGATTGAGCGACAAGACCGTGAAGAACTATCTGGCCAACGTGTTCCAGAAACTCCGCATTACTCGGCGCGCTCAAGCGGCGGCGTTCTTCGTCAAACGCCAGGCATAGCCTGAGTCATTCGGCTCTAGTTCCATAGGGACAAAATCTCACGGGCATTCGCCGTCCATCTCTAGTAATTTCTTTCAGCAATCAGTAGCTTACGCGGCTACGCACTTGGCAGCTGGGACGGAGTGGTGCTCCATGCGGAACCGCTCCGGGAAGGATTCTTCATGTCGGCCGCCTGTTGCAGCGACATTGCTGCTGTTTGGATCATCTCAGTCCACCCCGTCTGCCGCTCTCCTTGGCCGCATCCGGCCGTTTCGAACCCTGATCCTCCGCTGAAGACGAAAGGAGGCGCGTGCACGCGCTGATCGTCGTGATACTGGGCGTGGCCGGCGCGCTTCTGGCCATGATGGCCTGGAGGATCTTCCAGCTGCGCCGGGATCTGGCGGTCCGGAACAAGGTGATCACCGCCGCCGGGTGCAGTGTCGTGATGACCGACGCGGCGGCGCCGCGCAACCCGGTGCTTTCCATCAACCCCGCCTTTCGCCTGCTGACGGGGTACGCCGAGGACGAGATCCTCGGCCAATCCCTGACGGTGCTCCACGGGCCCCGTACCGATCGCGGGGTGATCGAGAAGCTCGCCATGGCCGTGCAGGACCGCCGCAGCTGCCGTGTCCTCGTCGAGCATTACCGCAAGGATGGAACGCCGTTCTGGAACGAGGTGACGCTGACGCCGCTGAAGAATGGGCGGGGAGCGGTCACTCGATTGCTCTGGATCATGCACGACGCGACGGACCGTCAGCTGGCGGAAGCGTCGCTGAGAGCCTCGCATGACGAGCTTCGGTCGGTGATCGAGGCCGCTCCCCACGGCATGCTCATGATGCGCCAGGATGGCGCGATCTCCCTGGTGAACGGGGAAGTCGAGCGCATGTTCGGGTACCCCCGTGAGGAACTGCTCGGCCGGCCGGTGGAAATGCTGGTACCCGAGCCGCTTCGGTCGCTCCACGTCGAGCGCCGGGAGGCCTTCGCCGCATCGCCCACGGCGCGCCCGTTGGGGGCTGGTCGAATCGTCACAGGGCGCCGCAAGGATGGATCGGAGTTCCCCGTTGAGATCGGATTGAGCCCTGTGCCGTCGTCCTCCGGTGTGTTGATGCTCGCCACGATCGTCGATGTCACGCACCGCGAGCGCACCGACGCGGCCCTCCGCCAAAGCCGGGCACGTTTGGAGCTTGCCGTGGCCGCCGGGCAGGTGGGGATCTTCGAACAGGATCACCGGACCGACGAGATCTACTGGTCGCCGACCCTTCGGGCACTGTGCGGAGTCGGACCGGACGAGCCGGTGTCGCTCCAGCGTTATCTTGATCTGGTGCCGGAGGAAGACCGGCTCCCGCTGCTGAGCGCCATCAGAACGTCTCACGACCCCGCCGGAGAAGGCCTCTTGATTGCTGAACATCGCCTCATCACCCCTGCAGGCGAGAGCAGGTATGTCGCGGTGCGCGCACAGACCACGTTCGATCGCCCTGACGGTGCAGCGGCGAGTCCCGCGCGGACCATTGGAACCGTGGTCAATATCACGGATCGCAAACGAGCCGACGTCTATCAGCGGGACTCATCCAAAATGGCGGCCATCGGAACGTTGGCCGGAGGCATCGCGCACGAATTCAACAACAGTCTCACCGCTGTCCTGGGGTTCAGCGAATTAGCCCTGGGACTGATCCCGGCAGCCAGCAAGGCGCACCGCTACATCCAGCAAGTCGTCATCGCCGGCCGGAAATCCCGGGAACTTGTGCACCAACTGCTGACCTTCAGCCAGCAACACGACCATGTGAAGCGGCCTCTTTCGCTGCGCTCGCTGTTAAAAGAAGCCTTGAAACTGCTTCGCCCGACCTTGCCGGCGTGGATCGAGCTCCGCGAACGGATCGCCCCGACGACCTGCCTCGTGTCCGCCGACGCCACCCAGATGCATCAGCTGATCCTGAATGTGGTCGAAAATGCGCTCCAGGCAATGCGGCGGTCGGGAGGCGTGCTTGAGATTCAGCTCCGGGACGAAGAAATCGTGATCGAACAGATCCATCCGTCCGGGTGTCTCTCGCCCGGCCACTACGCTTGCCTGACCGTCACTGATTCCGGCGAAGGGCTGGAGCCCGAGGTGGTGGCCCGCATCTTTGATCCGTTCTTCACCACGACACCCGGCGAGGGACGGGGCATGGGCCTGTCGGTCGTTCACGCTATTGTGACGGCGCACGGAGGGACGGTGACCGTGCAATCTGAAGTAGGCCGCGGCACGGCGGTGTCCATCTACCTACCGGCACTCCCGCCGCGGGCGACAACGGCGCCGGCCTCCGGTGCGGCGCTGCCGCGGGGCCATGAGCGTATCCTGTTCGTCGATGACGAGGAGGCGCTTGCCGCCTTCGGCGGCGAGATGCTAGAGTCACTGGGCTATTATCCAATCGTACGCATGGATGCCTCGGAAGCCTGGGAGGCATTTCAGATCGCTCCACAACTGTTCGATCTCTTAATCACAGACTTGACCATGCCCGGGATGAACGGCATCGCGTTGGCGCAGGAGTGCCGACGGATGCGCCCGGATCTGCCCGTGATTCTCTGCGCCGGATCTGATCAGAACGTGTCCCTGGGCGAGGCACGAGCGCTAGGGATCACGGAATACCTGATGAAGCCCGTCATGCTTCACGACCTCGCGGAGGCGATCCGTCGCGTCCTTGACGCTCCTGCCGGTGGGGCCGTCGCGGAGGAACCGGCAGCGACGTTTTTGACCGAGGAGTCCGATGCCCTCAGTGCTCGTCGTTGACGACGAAGACCAGATCCGCCAACTCATCCGCGAAACGCTGGAACAGGCGGGATACGAGGTCCACGAGGCGCGTGACGGCAAAGAAGGGCTAGAGCGATATCGCGCGAATCCGACCGATCTGGTCATCATGGACATCTTGATGCCGGATCAAGACGGGCTTGAAAGCATCATGACGCTGCGCCGGGAATTCCCCGGCTCCCGTGTCATTGCCATCACCGGAGGCAGCGACATGATCGGGATACTCAATTTTCTCGACGTGGCGAAGATGTTGGGGGCGCGCCGGACCCTGCAGAAACCCTTTGACATGAAGACCCTCTTGGAGGCTGCGGCCGCCGAGTTAGAGGCCTAGCTCTTCTCCCCAGGTCCGTTGACTTCGCTGAGCCCGCCCGGTCACACTCCCGAGCGTGCAGCTGCCCTCGATTCCATTCAAGCTGGTGAATGTCGGACTTGGCACCGCGGTGGCCGCCGTCGGTTTTTGGCTGTTATGGGGAACCGAATCCCCAGCCCTGCTGGCGGCATGGATCGCCGCGGTGGCCAGCCTGCTGTGGTGGGCCGCCAAGACGACGACGGAAGTGTGGGCCTGGGCCACCCTGCTGCTCGGCCTCGAAAGCTTTGCCTGGCCGGTCGTCTTGATGGTTCAGCTGCGTGGCACGAGCGGAACGCCGACGGACGAAGCGATGGGCAACGCCCTGTCGGGAGTGGTGCTGGGCCTCTTCTCGTCGGTCTTTTGGTTGTCCTTCTCCTACGGGCTTTTCAAGCGCGCCCGGACCTCCAGCGACGAGACACACGGCCCGATCGTGGGAAAGCCGCGGCCACGGCCCGCTCGCAAGCGCTAGAGCAGCTCCACCGGTTCCATGTCCACGATGAATTTGGCCTGCGATCGTGTGAACCGGCGCTCCAATTCTTCGGCAGAGCAACGGATGGCGCTTCGGTGCACAGCCCGATTGACGCTCTTCACCAGCATGGTGAGTTGGCGACGGCCCCGCACTCCGCCGCCAAGGGAGGGGACCGGACCGAGAATGGCCAGTTCGTGGCCGCCCGGTCCTTGTTCAAGCAGCGCCCGCCACTGCCTGCCCGCCTCCTGGACAACCTCGGGCTGCCGCCCGGTCACGGCAAGGCTGGCCAGCGCGCAGACTGGCGGGTACCCCAATAACTGCCGCGCCGCAAGTTCCTCGTCATAGAAACGGCTTGGCTCGCCGCGCACGACCGCTTCGATGGCATGATGGGTCGGCAAGCGCGTTTGAATGTAGAAGCGTCCGCCCTCCGGACGGGGACGCGCCGTTTCGGCCGCCGCCATCAAGTGCTGGTACATACGCTCCGCCGATCGGAAGTCGGGCACGTGCAGGGCCGTATCGGCCAGGACCATGCCGACCAGCCCCATGGCAGGCAACGGCGCACGCTGAAACACGAGCTGTGTGCCGATCACAATGTCAAACTCCCGGTGATAGAGTCGGCTCCAGAGCGGCTCCGCCTCGCGAGGACGGCGCGTCGTGTCCCCGTCCAGACGAAGGATGGCTGCGCGAGGAAACAACCGGCGGGCTTCCAATTCCACCCGTTCGGTCCCTTCTCCCACCGGGTCTAACCGCGCGGCTCGACAGGCGCCGCACAGATCAGGCAGCGGCAGACGGTAGCCGCAATAGCGGCAGCTGAGCCGTGCGGAAGACCGGGAATAGCTGCAGGCGACCGAGCAGGTCGGGCAGCGGGGCACCCAGCCGCAGTCACGGCAGGCCAGCGCCCCCGCGTACCCCTTGCGGTTCAAAAAGAGCAGGATGCCGGCCCGGGCCGTCAGCGCTTCTTCTATGGCGAGGACCAACGGCGTACTGAGCACCGTGCCGTGCGGCTGGGCACGTAGGTCCACCACCTCGATTCCCGGCCCGGTAGACGACCGCGAGGCAAGGGTCTGCCCTTCGAGCAGCGCGTGGTAGGACTCGACCGACGGGTGTGAAGAGGCAAGAACCAGCAACGCCCCTTCAAGCTCCGCTCGCATACGCGCGACCTCTCGGCCATGATACCGGGGCTCTTGAGGTTCTTTCAGGGCCGGATCGTCCTCGCCCTCGACCCAGATCAAGCCAACCTCCGGCAGCGGCGCAAAGACGGCGGACCGCGTGCCGACCAGCAGAGCAGTACCCGCCTCGCGAGGCGCCTGCGGGGCCTTCCCTTCGTCGCCCAAGGAAAGGATATGAATGGGAAGATCGGCGGCCGCCCGCAACGAGCGGCCCACCCACTGGGCTTTGGCCACCTCTCCGCACAGCACGATGGCCGATTGTCG
>JBDZVU010000078.1:0-15068 GCA_040255845.1 Nitrospiraceae bacterium
GCTTCCTGCTGCAACTGTACACGAACGGCACCCTGTTCACGAACGGGGTAATCGAACAGCTTCAACGGCAGCCCCCGTTTACCATCGATATTTCCTGCCATACCGTGGACGAAGCCCGCTTCGATTGGTTCACGCAGGTGCCTGGATCGTTCCGCACGTTTCTTCGCGGAATGGATCTTCTCCGCAAGAGCGGGCTGCCGTTCGGCTTCAAAACCAAGGCAATGAACTGGAACCAGCAGGAACTTCCGGACATCCGGCGGTTCGTGGAAGGATTCGAGCGGTCCTTCGGCTTCACCACCACCTTGTCTCCGAGGCTGAACGGAGACTGTTCTTCTTTGGAGTACCGGCTGAGTCCCGAGCAAGCCGAGGCCCTGAGCGGGCCGCGCCACGCCGAGACGGACAGCTGTCAGGCGACCGTTGACCTGGGACCGCCCTCTTTCGACCGGCTGTTTCGTTGCGGATGCGGTACCGATACCATTCATATCAACGCCTGGGGAGAGCTCGGCACGTGCACGATGCAGTACGAACGCCGCATCTCGCTGCGAACAGTTTCCCTGCGCGAAGCCGTCTCCCAGCTTTTTTCAGACGTGCGTTCGATGCGCTACGAGCCCTCCTCTCCTTGCCATGACTGCGCAGTGCATCGCTTTTGCGACAAGACCCCTTCCGACGCCAGACGGGAGTGCGGCTCTCCACAGGCGCCCATCCCGTACGCGTGCGACGTCGCCGTGGCGCGAGCGTCGACCGCCCTGGGCAGGCCGGTTCCGCACCCTCTCACGCCGAGCCTTGCCAAGGAGACCCTATGACCGCCAAGAAGCCGCATGCCGTTCTGCAGCCGTTCCGAGCCGAATTGCACCAGGAGCAAGCGGGTCTGAGCGTGAACACTCCTCCGACGCTCTATCGAGTCGAGCGTCAGCCGGAACAAGCGATCCTCAGCGTCTGCAGTGTCATGATGACCAGCAGCGTGGCGGGATTGGGGGACCACGGCTGTCGATTAGGCGGTCTCGTACCGTGCAAGCGAGGCAACGCAATCCTGGGAATGGGCGATAGCGGTCCTCGGCCCTCCTGACAGCGCATGCGCATCGATTTCGACATCGCCGGCCTGACGGTTCGACTCACCAATCTGTCGGATGAGCCCGCGCACGGCTGGCCCCTTGCTCCCTTTGACCGCTTTCTCCTGGATGACGTTCGAGAACCCGAGATCACCATCACCGTGGAGATCGTCTCCTCCCTCCCGCCTGCGCAGGGACTGGTCCGGTTCGATGCCTGCCATGGCCTCTGGCGCCTGTACGACGCCCCTGGCGGGGCGGTGATCGAGTCGCTGGACACCACCACCCACGTGCCGCGCCTGATTGCTTTCGTCGAAGACGGCTACAGGCGGGTGCGCGCGTGGACGCTGCCTCACGTCGAGGAGGGTCGAACCGGCTGGGCTCCGATGCACATCCTCAATCCAGTGGGGGAGATCTGCCTCATCACGCGCCTTGCCAGAACCGGAGGCTGCATGCTGCATGCCGCCGGCATCGCCACGCCGCGCGGAGGCTATGTGTTCACCGGCCCCTCCGGAGCTGGGAAGTCCACGATCTCTCACTCATTCGCCGAGCAGGGATTCCCGGTCCTCAGCGATGAGCGTGTCGCCCTCCGGCGAACCGCCGACGGGGCAGTGGTGTACGGAACGCCGTGGGTGGGCAGCGGACGCTACGCAGCCAACGCCATGGCGCCGCTGGCCGGCCTCTTCGGTCTCCGCCACGGCGCGGACCATCGCCTCAGTCCCTTTCTTCCCGGCTCGTTCATGTCGACGGTGCTGTCGCAGTGCTTTCTCCCCCATTGGGATCGGGCAGCCATGAACGACACCCTCGCATTCATCGCGAGACTCTTCGCCCACGTCCCGCACGCCGATCTGGCCTTTGCAAAACGAGATGATGTCGTGACCTTTCTCGATCGGCACGTCCCTGCGATGAGCCTGGCATGAAGCGCCTCGACACCGACCCGTTCTTCGCACGTTTGGATGACGCCTCGCGCGCATCGCGGCGGCCGCACGGCGTGACGTTTGAATTGACCTACGGATGCAATTTGCGCTGTGTGCATTGCTACAACCCTACGCATCGAGCCTTGCCGCACGAGCTCGACACGGAGGAAGTGTGCCGGATTCTGGACGAGCTGGCCGGCTTCGGCGTGCTGAACATCACGTTCACCGGCGGCGAACCGGCCGTCCGGCCGGACATCGCCGACCTTCTCCGTCATGCGCGCGCGAACGGCCTGATCATCCACCTCCTCAGCAACGCCACACGCATCACACCCGCGTTCGCCGAACAATTGCAGGAATTCGGCGTCGCTCGGGTGACGGTATCCGTGTACGGAGCGACGCCGGCCACCTATGAGCGCATGACGGGGATCGTCGGATCCTACGAAGCATTCCAGCGCGGGCTGCGTCATCTACTCGCGTACACCGTCCCCGTGACGCTCCGAATGCCGGTCACGACCGTGAACCAGGCGGAGGTCGCCGCGTGCCGCGCCGCGGCAGAGGAGATGAACCTCAAGTTCCAATACTGCGTCGACATCATGCCGCGGACCGACGGCGACCGGTCTCCGCTCGCCGTGCGGCTCACGCCGCACGCGAAGGTGGCCCTGGATACGGCCCAACTCCCGACGCCAGTCGAATCGACGGACGAGGTGTGCCGGCCGGCCGACCGATTCATTTCCTGCGCCTGCGGACAGAGCCGGTTCGCCATTACTCCCTATGGAGCCATGAACTTGTGCGTGGCCTTCCCCGTTCCACAATACGATCTGCGCCAAGGAACGATCGCCGACGGCTGGGAGCTGCTGAAGCGTATCGTGGACGAAGCCCGCCCTGGCGAGCATTACCGCTGCCCTTCGTGTGACGTGCGCGACTCATGTCGACAGGGTCCCGCGGATGCCTGGCTTGAAACCGGAGACATGAGCGCCTGTCTGCCGCACTTCAAACAATGGGCGCAGCTGGAGCAGGAGAGGCATGCCCTCCTCGACCCTCGACGACCTGGTTGACGCCTATGTCCGGGTGAGCGCCGTCAATGGCGCGATGCTCCACCGGTTTACCGGAGTCGCGGACTCCTTTCATCGCGCAGGAATCCGGTTCGTCGTCCTCAAGGGAGCGGACGTGCTGTACCGCCTGTACGGCGTGCGCGGAGCGCGGCCCCTTTCGGACGTGGATCTGCTCGTGGCAGAACGCGACCTGCCTTCCATCGACCGACTCCTGCTGGCTCAGGGATTCTGCCGGCAAATCGACGGGAATCCGTCATATGCATCGGCGGACGGGGCGCTCTCCCTCGATCTCGTCACGTCCCTTTGGTATCTCGATGCACCGGCTCTGGCCGAACTCTGGCCACGGACTGTCCTTCGCCCGTTCGGGTCCTCGACCGTGCGCTGTCTCTCCCCAGAAGATCTGTTGATTCACCTGACGGCCTATGCCGTGGTGCATCGAGGACATCTCTCCCCCGCCTTTACCGAAGATCTTCGCCTGCTGCTCAGCAAGGAAGCGCCGGACTGGTCGGCGATCGTGTCCCGCGTCCGTGCCGCACGGCTTGACGCTCCCGTCCTCCATGGGCTTCGCCACGTGCACCAGCGACGCCCAGGCGTCCTGATCCCGGGCAGAGTCTTCCGTGATCTCGCCCCGCGCAACCGATCCCAGGCGATGCTGGGATGGCTCCTCAGAAGACTCGTCACCGAAGAGGCCTTGCCGAACCTCGGCCATCTGCTGCTGTTCCTTACCGCCCCGCCCGGTGCCAAGCTGGCCTGGCTCATCGAGAAATGTTGTCCGTCCCGCCAGTTTCTCGCCTATCGCTATGGCGACCTCTCCACCCGAAGACCATGGCGCCTACGTTTGTATCGCTGGATGCACCTCTGCGGTGCAGGACTCCGCTTCGCGCCCGCCGTCGTCCGGCGGCTTGCGACCGGCCACACGGGGAGGTCCGCATGATTCCGCTCCTGCGCCGGGCCGACCCGTCCGAGGGACGTTTTCACGCCGTTCATCTTCCGGTCGAGGTGCAGGACGCCGTCTTGCGCTTTCTCGTCGCTCCCCGTGTGGCCTCGTCCAGTATGGCCCCCACGCTCGTGCCCGGCGACACGCTCGAACTGGAGCCGGCCGACGAATTGCACATCGGCGATGTGCTGGTCTTTCGTCACCATGACGGCTATGTGTGTCATCGGTTGGTCGGTGTGCGTGGCGACACCTTGTCGATGAAAGGCGACGCCTCCACGGGGGAACCGGAAACGGTCGACCGGTCGCAAGTCGTGGGACGCGTCTCCGCCATTGCCCGCGCCGTCACGGCCCCGTCGGAAGCCGGGCCCAACCCACGTTCAGAACGGCTTGTCAGCGGCCTGCAAGCGCTGCTCTCCCGCGGTATCTTGAACCGCACCATCAGGCGCGCCGCCCGATGCTTGAGCCGTCCCGTCCCGGGTGCAGTCTTCAGGAGGCTGACCCGCCGCTGGATCACAGTCGACATCCTTGAAGCGACTCCCTTGCGGTGCACGGAAAGTTTTGCTCACCGTTTGACGGTCCGGCTGAATCAGCCCGAGCGGTTGTTGGAGGCGTTGGCTTCCTACGATGACTGGAAATCCATACGGTTGATCCTTCGCCTGGGTCCTATCAGCCTGGCTGCCTGTCGCCTGTCGCCCTGGGGCCTGTGGATTCGCTCGGCGGCCCGGTGTCTGCGCCTGGAGGAGGCCCTGGCCCCCGTGGCACGGGCCCTTAAGAACGATGCCTTGCGGGCAAAAAAGCTCTGAAACCTTGCGGACTTAAACACACATCCTTTTGGCGGATCTCACCGTAGAGTGCTATAGTTGTGGCTGGCTTTCGGTACCATCATGCTGCCGACACACAGTATGAATGCCCCGTCACACCCAGCCGCCTCGCAAATCGATCCGGCATTGCTTGCTCGAGTGGTCAAAGGCGACCAGCAGGCCTTTAGCCAGCTCTACGACCGCTCCAGCACGCTCCTCTACACCTTGGCCGTCCGCATCCTCGGGCATCGCGACGAAGCGGCGGACCTGCTGCAGGAGGTGTATTTGGAAGTTTGGAGGAAGGTGGCCCGCTACGATGTCGGTCGAGGGACGCCCGTCGCCTGGTTAATCACCTTGACGCGCAGCCGAGCCATTGACCGGCTTCGCGCGCGCGGCACACGCGCCTCAGCGGCGGAGTCGTTGGACGGCCCGTCCGCGGCGCAGATTCCTGACCGGCGACAAGGACCGTTCGACGCCCATGCGGACCAGGAGATGCGGGAGCGGGTGACCCAGGCGCTCAGCAGCCTGCCGCCAGCCCAGCAACAAGCGATCGAGCTGGCCTACTACGAGGGACTCACCCATATGGAAATTGCGGCACGGCTGAATCAGCCGCTGGGGACCGTCAAGACACGCATCAAACTCGGCATGGCAAAACTGCGCGAGACCTTGCGCGAGCCCGCTGGAGACCAGGCATGACGCACGAAGAGCTCCAAGATGCCGTGCCTCTCTATGCCGTCGGGGCATTGGAGCGTGTAGAACGTCAAGCGCTCGAGGCGCACCTCTTATCGGGGTGTGTGTCCTGCCACCAAGCCTTGAAAGACTATCAGTCCGTTGCATCGGTGCTGCCGTTCGGCTTGGCTCCCACGGCGCCCCCCAGACCGCTGAAGGCCCGCATCATGGCGGCGAAATCCGCTCCTGCCATTGCGGCCGAGCCTGCCGCCAAAACGGCGCCCAGCCTGGAACCGGGCGAATGGATGAATCACTTGTTTCCGCCCGAGACGTCGGCACATGCACGATCGTTCGGCTGGGCGATCGGATTGGCCGGGCTCGCGCTCGTCGCCGCGGGCGGGTACCTGGCCTGGACCATGTATGCCGAATTGACGCACGAAAAGGCCCAACTGGCGCAGCTCGAGTCTCAGGCGTCGGCCGCCACGTCGAAGGTCGCCCAGCTCCAGCAGCAGTTGGCTGAACGAGACAAGTCCTTGACGGCCATGCGCGAGGAGCTGCACCAGCGCATCATGGAAACGAACGAACTCAAGGACCAGCTGATCGAGCGCGAAGCTGAGCTCGAGGACGTGAGGCTGCAGCTCACCGCCCGTGGAATTCGCCCGCGCATGCCGCACGATGAGCTCGCCTTACTGCTGCGCACGCCGGACGTCAAGGCTGTCTCGTTGACCGGAACGGACATGGCGAAGGGCGCTTCGGCCGTCTTGCTCTATGACGGCCGCACCCACAAGGTGTGGCTCTATTCAGTGAATTTGCCGGAGTGTCCGAACGGGACCACGTATCAGCTCTGGGCCATGCATGACAAGCCGGTCAGCGTCGGCTTGTTTCACATGGCGAGTGGGGAGACCGCGCATCTGCTCGTTAAGCATCTGCCCACCTTCACGCAAGCCAAGAAATTCGCCGTCAGTCTGGAACCTCCAGGCGGACGCCCCCAGCCGACGGGCCCCCTCTACCTCGTGAGTCACTCCTGAACCAACCGCCTTGGCTGTTTCCGGCCCCGCGCTGTGCTAGCATACCGGCGCAATGGCACCGAACGAAGACCAGGAAGACCGGTGTTACATGGCGTTGGCGCTCAAGGAGGCCGAGCGGGCACCCACGATCGGAGAAATTCCGGTCGGCGCGGTCCTGGTGCGGCACGGCCGCGTGATCGCCTCGGCGCATAACCTCAGAGAGATCCGGCAGGACCCCACGGCGCACGCCGAGATGCTCGTGATCCGCCAGGCCGCCGAGCGGTTCGGGACGTGGCGGCTCACCGATGCCGTGCTGTACGTGACGCTGGAGCCGTGTCCCATGTGCGCCGGCGCCATCGTGCAGGCCCGCATCCCGCGCCTGGTTTTTGGGGCGTGGGATCTCAAGGCCGGTGCGTGCGGGTCACTGCTCGATATTCCGGCTGAACGCCGGCTGAATCACCGCGTCGCCGTCACGGGAGGCGTGCTCGAGGCCGAGAGCCGTGACTTGCTGCAAACCTTCTTTCGGCATCGCCGTCTGGAGGCCTCGCCGACGCGGGAACAAGCGGCCGACGAACTGGATTAAGGACACAGCACCACGCGCCAATCGGATCCCTTGGCCGCAACGGCGCCAACCCATTCGCCTTCCATCGGAATGAACCGGGCCCACGTGTCTCCCGGCTTTCCCTCTCGCGTGACACGGCCCTCGCTGGCAGCCGCAGCCAGCTCGACGTGTTCTTCATGCAACGGAAAGCGGAGGCCCGTCCCGTGTGCCTTCGCCACCGCCTCCCGGACGACCCACAGGCGCCTGAATAAGGCCGGCAGATGGGCTGGATCAGCAGCGTGCAGACATGCGAGGTCCTCCCGACCGAGAAACCGTTCCGCGAGCTGCATGATGTTCAGGCGCGGTCTCGCCGTTTCGAGGTCGACACCGACTTCCCGTCCACGGCTGACGGCGATCAGCGCGCGGCCATGGGAATGGCTCATATTGAAACGAATGAGGCCCGCCTCTTCCGGTTTGAGAAACGGTTTGCCCCACTCGTTCAGATGAAACTGAAGATCCTTCGCTGGCTGGCCAGTATAGCCGGCCAGAATGAAACGCAGCGCACTTCGTGCGGCAAGAAATTCGAGGCGGCGCGCGGCAGAGATGAGGCGCGAGGCGCGCTGGGTTTCATCGTCCGATAAGCACGAGAGGAACGTCGCCACCGTGTCATCCGGCTGCATGAGAATTCCCCAGACGTGGATCTCCGTCGGCGGCAAGGACGGCGGGCGGCATCCCAGGCAGGCGGAAGCCGGTCGAAAGACGAGCGCGTTCACCGCTGCTTCGTTTTCACGTTGCAAATAGCCCTCCCGCACAGGTAATCTCTGACGCACATCGGTGGCCTAAGTTTCAGCACAATCCTCGGACCCTGCACAACGACTCTAAAAAAACGGAGAGGTGCGAGAGCGGCCGAATCGGGCAGTCTCGAAAACTGCTGTCCCGGTAACGGGACCGTGGGTTCGAATCCCACCCTCTCCGCCACCCTGCCTGCAGCCTACCGCCCGCTCGTCGCGCTGCCGGCATTGATCGCAGTACAGCTCGCCGCCTTCTGCTTCAAGGCCCGCCGCAACTCCACCATGGCGAGCGTATCGCGCTCGCAATACCGCAGCAAGGCTTCCTTGATGGCAGCCTGTTCGACCCAATCCGTTTCCACGAACACCATCCGGTAGTACTCGCCCGCCGCGTGCCCTCCATCGCGGATGGCCAAGTCTTCGTATCCCAGGGACGGTACCACCGCCGGCAACACGGATTTGATGGAATAGGATCCCTCAAACCCGGGATGGTAGTAATGGTCGCGAATAATCGGAAATAGATCCCACAGCCGCTTGATGATGCGTTGTATCGCGGACCGATACTCTGGAAACGCTTCCGCCAGCTGCTCCAAGACGGCCTGCTCGTAGGCTGAGTACACGCAGATCGTGCCCCGTTCGCCGAGCGATTCGATCAACGTTTCCACCCAGCGCCGTCGCGGGTCGGTCGGAGCATCGTGAAGATATTCGTAATGCGCCAACTCGCCCGATACCTCCTCGACATGGTTGGACCACTGCACGGGGATCGCCTGATACGGCCTGGTGGCGGGAAACCGCGGGACCGGCAGCATGACTGTTTCAACATCCAGATGATGAACCGGAAACGTCACGGCCTGCAGCTCTTTGGCCAGCAAGGGTGAAATCCATTCTACGTTGTGTTTCATGCGGCGCTGGGCGGGAGTGAGGAGGGCCTCGTCCGGCAAATCGTCGATCAGGGCAATGCCCTGCTCGGCCCATTTCTCAAGCCGTTGCTTGGATCCAGGCAGCCGGTAGATCCAGCGCAGCGGTTTGTGGGCGGTACAGTGGGACCAGAAAGGACATTCGTACGGAGTCTGGCATGCGGGTCCCGGCTCGACCGCCGGCGGATCGGACTGCATGAGCGTCTGCTTCATCAACGCGAGCCGTGACGCCACCTGTGCGCGCCGCACCCGGACGCTCTCCGTCACGTCGTGGAGGACAAACAGGCGCTCCAAGTCGGGTTCCCCCTCCCCGTACACATAGCCCGTACGGATGTGCATCAAGCAGACGGCGGCCAGGTCGACGCCCGCCTCGAGCAACACATGGCTCTGGATCGCCAGATCGTCGAGATGCACGTCTTTCATCTTCGTGGAAGACTTCACCTCGATCAGACGCCAGCGGCCCGCCTCCGTACCCGGAGCGGACAATCGTTCCAGCACGTCCACCCGAACGAGGACGCCATCATGAACAAAGGCGCCCTCAAATATTGCCGGAACGGTGGGATCCGCGAGTAATTCGGCCGTCCGGGCCAGCGCCGCTTCACGCTGCCGATAGCTGGCATCGACCAGCACCCCACCAGGGAACCGGCGTCGGGCCAAGGCGCCGACCTGGTGCCCCATATCAAGGATCGCCTGAGTCGCGGCATCGGCGGGAGTCGCCAGCTGCGGTCGATGCACCGCAAGAAAGAGTCGTTTCAGGCACTGCAGCCCGGCGACGTACTTGGACTTCGAGAGCCGCGGAACGAGGTCGATCGGCGAAGCGTTCAGCTCCGAATCATGCATGTCGGGCAGACCCTAGCGAACCGGCGGAAGCTTTGTCCAGCGGACGCGGCAATCGTTTTGTTAGGATACGCGCTGCATGCCACAAGGTATCGCTCAAATTCGCCGGTCCGTGATGGCCTTGGCCCTGCCGGTGACGGTCAGCAGCCTGCTTCAGCGCACGGAAGGTATTGTCGCGGTGTTCCTGGTCGGCGGACTCGGCGCTGTGCCGATCGCTGCGGTCGGCTTGGGTCAACTGCTGGCTTTCATAGCCACCACGTTGGTTTCCGGATTGTCGGTCGGCGCCAACGTCATCATCGCGCAATTGTGGGGTGCCAGACGGCACCGCGATGCGGGAGAAGCGGCCCGTCACTTCCTGGGCCTTTCTCTGGTGCTCGCGCTGCTCCTCGCGGCAGTCGGCATAGGTTTCAATGAAGCCGCCATGCATCTCCTCGGGGCGGACATGCCGGTCATCGAATTGGCGCTCCCCTACTCGACGCTGATCTTCCTGGTGATTCCGTTCACCGTCGTCATTCAGGTGCTCTCGTCGATCCTGCAGGGAACCGGCGACACACGCACCCCCATGTACGCCATGATTCTCGTCAATCTCCTGCATGTCCTGATCGCCTATCCGCTCATCTATGGGCGATGGGGCATGCCGGCGATGGGCGTGAAAGGCGCTGCCGTCGCGGTCGGTTTGGCCGAAGCCGCCGGTGTGGCGTACCTGATGATGCGGTGCGGACGCATCTTCAAGGTCTCGACTGCCGTCCGAACGGATCTCCTCGCCATGCTGTGGGACGTCGGCGCGCCGGTGTCCGGCGAACGCATCGTCCAGCAGGCCGGGATTCTGGTCTATACCAAACTCGTGCTGCTCTATGGGACGGTCTCCTACGCCGCCCATCAAGTCGGCTTGTCCATCGAATCCCTGTCCTTCCTGCCGGGCTATGGGTTCGCCATCGCGGCAGCCACCATGGTCGGCCAAAGCATCGGAGCCGGCAAATACACTCGCGCGAAACTCGAGAACTGGGAAGCCAACCGGCTCGCCATCTACATCATGGCGAGCATGGGCGTCGTCTTCTTCTTCTTTCCGTATGTTCTCCTCCGGGCCTTCACGACCGATGAGGCCGTCATTGAACTGGGAACCGTGTTCTTGAAAATCGTGGCGTTGCTCCAGATTCCGCTCGCATTGACGATGGTCTTGGCCGGTTCGCTGCGGGGCGCCGGTGACACCCGCTTCATCATGGGCGCCACCATGGTCGGCATGTGGGGGGTCCGGGTCCCCATGGCGGCCCTGGTCACGCTCTGGCTGGAACTGTCCGTGTTCTTCGTGTGGTCCGCGATGATTGCGGACTGGACGGTGCGGATGGCGCTGCTCTTATGGCGCTATCAATCGGAACGTTGGCGCGTGATTCGCGTGATCAAGGAGCCGGAGCGCGTCTGATCACGCTCACCGCGCTTTGGATCAGCAGTGCTGGCATTGATCCGCCGGCGGCCTGGTATCCTTTCCCGATCCGATGCGCACCTCGATGCGTCCGACTCCTTTCACATTGGCGCACAAGTCTCCGAGGCCGGGAGTCAGCAGGCGGAACGGGCCGCCTTTCGCATCCGGCAACGGCTCTCCATTCATTTCATACAGCAAGAGCCCGAAGTCCTTCGCCTGCCCCAGCGTCAGCGTCGCCGCGTACCGTTCGTCCCATGAATGCACGGTAACATGGTCGGCCTCGATGGCCAGCGCTGGCACGTCGAGCAGCCCTTTCAGTTTGATCGCACGGCCTGACAGACCAGGGATCAGCGCGCCGACGTCAGGAACCTGATGCTCCTCGGGGAGTTGCCGCAAAGCCGCGCGATCCAGCGAAACCGGTTGGACCACCGCGCCCTCTATGGTCACGATTCCGCGACCCGTTTTTTCCTGTTCGGTCATGGTCTTGATCAAGGCGGTCAGGGTCTCATTGACGGGGGTCGGAATGCCAAGCTCCCGTCCCTGCTGGACGATATACCCGTTGAGGAAATCGATCTCCGTCCGCCGGCCTGCTTTCCAGTCGTCGTACATCGAGGTGTGGATGTCGCGGATTTCCTGCGTCCACTTCACGACGCGCTCCGGCATGTCAGCGGGAAGCGGGACCTTCACGGCGGCGGACACCGCCGTGATCTCCTCGACGATATGATGGACGACCCGAAGCATTTCCGGATGGTCGAGCGCTTTGGCGACGCGGTCGTTCACCAGCACGGTGATCGGGTTGAAGACGCAATTCCAGCACATCTTCTCCCACTTGGTGCGCCGGATGTCCTTGGACAGCTGGCATGGAATGCCGGCGGCGGCGAAGAGGTCGCGCACGGCCAGGAGTCGCGGGCTCTCATGGCCCATCAATTCCCCGATCGCGACCGCCCCCTTCTTGTAGTGGTCGATGACCCCCGGCTCCGCAATTTTCGAATAGATGTACGCCACGCCGCCGATCACGCAATCCCGCTTCAATTTGGCGAGGAGACGATCTTCCGTATCGATGCCGTTCTGGAGGGTCAAGATGGTCGTTCGATCTGTCATGACCGGCTCGATTTGTCCGATCACTTCGTCCAGATCATAGGCCTTGACTCCGAGAATGATGAGGTCGGGCCTGGCTAATTCGCGCGGGTCGGATGCGGCGGGAGGATGCACGGTCACCGTTCCGGCGGCGCTTCGGATGGTGAGGCCCCGTTGACGGACGGCCGCCAATGTCTTGGGCCGCAGCAGGAACGAGATGGGTAGGCCGCCCTGGGCAAGACGGGCGCCGAAATACCCACCCACCGACCCGGCTCCGACGACCAGAATGTTTTTCATAGGCCCTCGTGCGTTCCAAGAGTGCGGGCGCTACTATACCATGGCCCAGCGACGTGGAGGCAGCCATGACCGACGAGTCCGAGCTCAATATCCTGAAACGGCGGCTAGTGGACGCGCAAGCGGTTGCCGTGCTGACCGGCGCAGGCATCTCCGCCGACAGCGACATTCCGACGTTTCGGGGCGCTGATGGCCTCTGGCGCAATTATCGCGCGGAGGATCTTGCGACGCCGGACGCGTTCGCTCGCGACCCGCGGCTCGTCTGGGAATGGTACAACTGGCGCCGTGAAGTCATCGCAGCCACGCGGCCGAATCCGGCGCATGGCGCCCTGGTCCAACTGGAGCGGCGCTGCCAACGGTTCTGGCTCATCACGCAAAACGTCGATGGCCTTCACCGCGCCGCCGGCTCCCGCCAGGTGTCCGAAATTCACGGCTACATCTGGATGGTGCGCTGCACCGCCTGCGGCACCGTCGCCGAAAACCGGGATGTGCCTCTCGTCCTGCTGCCGACCTGCACCCGGTGCGGAGCGCTGGTCCGCCCCCACATCGTCTGGTTCGGCGAATCGCTGGACCCCGAGGACCTGGCGACCTGCGCCGCAGCGCTCCGAGGCTGCCAGGTGCTGCTCGTTATTGGGACGTCAGGAGTCGTGTACCCGGCAGCGGGCTTTGCAGCGCTCGCCAAAGAGTCTGGAGCGTTCGTGGCCGAATTGAATCTTGATATTACCCCGCACTCGGCCAGCGTGGATCTTTCACTGCGCGGGCGGGCGAAGGATCTCGTCCCCTTACTGCTCGACCCGCTCTAGCAAGGGCACAAGCTCGTCAAGCCTCCGGATCACCGGACACCCAGCTGCGCCCTGCGTCCCCTGGCGGTCGAGGAGCACGGCGTGCAGTCCTGCTTTCGTCGCGCCTTCCACGTCGTCTCGCACGCTGTCCCCCACATGGAGCGCTTCCTCCGGGTCGACCGCATGCTTCTCCAAGGCGAGCTGAAAGATTTTTGGCGCCGGCTTGGCGGCGTGCGCGAGACTGGAGATTGTGACGGTATCGAAGGCATCCGCAATTCCCAGCCCCCGCAATACGGTAAAGAGCCGGGAGTCGAAGTTGGAAATGACGCCCAATTCCATGCCGTACGCTTTGAGTCGAGCCAGCGTGGCGCTTGTCTCGGGGAACAAGCGCCAGGAAGCGGGATCTTCGAACACTTGATACACCCGCTCAAAAAAATCATCGAATCGCTCGAACATTCCGACACGGTAAAAGACGTTGTGGACGATGTCGAACCACCACAAGCGCTCGCTTTGCTTGATGGCGGCGGGATCCGTGGCGGCAAAGACGGGCGGCGGGGCCTCTTGGAAGGCGCGGCGGAAGGCCTGCCGGATCGCACTCAACGAATCGGGCCGTTCTTGGAACCCGAACCGGACGGCCTCCCTCAGATAAATCTCTGCCACGGAGCCATTGACATGGAAGAGCGTCTCGGCTGCGTCGAAGAACACGACTCGAATCGCCACGGCCTTCATAAACGCTTCCCCGGCAATCGCATCATAAATCTATCATTTATATGCCGTTTTCTTGACAAAGGATACCCCCCCTGCTAGCTTCGAAACAGCCACACATCGGAGTCACCACTCATGTCCTCTTCTATCTTTATCGTGGACAGCAGCCCGGCCGTCCGCCGCATGGTCGAGCAAATCTCGACGCCGGAAGGCTTTGAAGTGATCGGATTTCAGGATGGTCCCGCGGCGCTCGAGGCCGCCCGCCGCATCAGCCCGACATTGATCATTGCCGACTATCATCTCGACAATATGACGTTTTCGGGATTTTGCAAAGAAGTGAACAAACTCGACAATCTCAGCGACACCTATCTCATTTCACTGGTGGATGCCGCCGACCGGCCCGATGAAAACCATCTGCGCAGTCTCGGCGTCAAGGCGTTCCTCAAAAAGCCGTTCCAGTCCGACGACCTCCTGGACGTCATCAAAAGCCTTCAGCAAAAGAAGGAAGGGCAAGCCAACGGCAAAGGATTCAAACGTCGTGCATGGCCACCCGTTTCAACCGCCACCGACGCAGAGGGCGACGAGGAATTTGACGCGCAGAGCGACCTGCCTGGCGATCTGGAGGACGGCCTTATGAACCAGCCAGCCGAAGTGCCCCGCCCCACCGGTACAACCGGCGCCGCGCCGCATGACCCTGAAGATGCGATGAAAGGGCTCTTCGGTCAGCTGCTCCAATCGATGACGGAGCGCACCGAAAAACGGCTGGCCGACCTGCTGCCGTCCGCCATTGAGCAGAAATTGGCGTCCCATGTTCGGCCCATCGTTCAGCGAGAATTGGAGGCGCAGCTGGGCGACTTGCTGTCGCACGAGCAGCTGGCCGCCATCCTTCAGCCGCTGGTCGCCCGCGAATTACCCGCCCTCCTCAAGCAGGAATTGACGGCGGCCGACCCGCTCCTGCGCACCATCGTCTCCGAAATCGCAGGAGGACTGATCAAGGAGCAGGTCGAGCGCGCCGTTCGCGAGCAGGCTGAGGCAGGGGTTCGGAAACATCTTCCCGAAGCCGTACGGGAGCATCTCGGCGCGATGGATCTCGTGGTGCAGGATGAGATTCGACAGGCTGTGGTGAAACAGGCTGCGCAAATGGCCGATGGCGTCGTTCGGGAAGCCGCCGAAGTTGCCGTGGAGCAGGCCGTTCAGCGAGTCGTTCCCGGCCTGGCCGAGCAGCACATCAAAGCCGAACTCGCGCGATTGACGGAAGGAATCGACGGCGAGGCGGCCG
>JBDZVU010000014.1:0-1659 GCA_040255845.1 Nitrospiraceae bacterium
TATTAAAATGATGACGCAATATCAATAGCTTATAGCAATATATCGAGGCCAAGGCTCCTGGGTAGCCCCGGAGACGCCACTCGTCCTAGGGACCTTCCCAGCTTACGGGTATTCCCGAATTTCCTATGGTGCAGGTCACCCTCATAAGGGGTCTGACAAGGAGGTCATGATGGGTGCATGGCGATCGTGGGAAGAAGAACCGGAGGATCGGCAACGAGATCTGGAGGTGTGTGACGCAGGCACCCTGGCGGAGAAGCGAACACAGACGGGGCCGTCGCATGGCGCCATTGAGGCGGCGATTGAATGGGCGCATCTTGGAGGAGACTGACCGAGCTCATGGATGAGAAGGCCCTGACGGCGCTATCGACGTCCCTCGCGCTGATGCAGATTCAATTCAACGCAGTGCTGTTGTTGCTGGAGCGACAGTTGGCTTCCGAGGACCTACGGGCCGACTTTCAGCGTCTCATCAGCGACGGAGTGCAGGCCGTCGGGGTGGAAACAATGGACAGCATCAAGACACGCATTAAAGCGGGGATTCTTCAACAGGAGATCGAAGAAGCGCGGTCTGACCAGGAGCGGATCGGCTGATCATGCGGGAGGAACTGGCTGTCGTCTCCCAGGCTACCCTCCCGAACAAAAGCGTCTCAGGCACGGTCTTATAGCGTGCTCTCGTATCCCAGCTGGTCGCGGCTTGCCGAACGGATCGTCAGCCGCCGATTTCGATGGACGGGACAGTAGGGCCAGTCGGGAAGGGGACCTTCGATGACCCGGTCGGATGGCACCGTTGCTTGGCAGGCGCCGCAAAACAACAGAGCCGGGTTTCCTGCCAGCCACGCCGACCACTCGAGTTCCCGAACCTGAGATTGAAGCCGTCCGCGGCATACGTGTGTCGTCTCTTCCTGTAATCCAACCAGAACCATGTTCATCACCTCCTCTGCTGTTCACAATTCGACTGGGCTGTTCACATCGTCCTGCACTCGCGCGTTGCGGTGAGATGCCTATGATGTCGGTGGATTGAGCAAGGCTGATGCCATAGATGAAAACTGAAAAACGATCATCTGTCCTGGCAAAATCAATCCCGGCAAGGGCTGGGGCGGTTGATGAATGTAGGGCATCAGCTGCATCGCTCTCTTCCACGTGCGAAATGAGCGGAAACCATTTGGCTGTTGAAGCAGACAACCCCTACAGGGGACCTTCCCAGTGCCGATCGCAAACGTGTCCTCGGTGCGTTATCCGCCGATTTTCCAGGGCCGTTTTTGGGCACCGATACTAGGGGATTCCCTAGCTACCACCACTCAGAGAAAAGCTTAGGTTGCGCCCTGAGGTTCTATCGCGCGATCCCGGAAAGGAGGCAGGCATGAGGCCTGAGACAGTGCTGCTTCACGTGCCCTATGTAGAGGATGAACGTCGGTTTCTCTTGCAGGCCTTACAAGCCGCACTGGCGGCTCACCGGTCTCTGAAGAATCGGGGCCCAAGCGTCGCACATCAGCCGGCAGCTCTCGTCGCCCACGACGGTGCGGTCGGCGGGGAGAGCGCTGTAGAACTGCTCCGGCGACAACCCCATTCGAGCTCGGAAAACTAATTCCGGTCTGTCCCAGTCTTTATCGGAGTGAGCCGAAGAATCTGACCGTCTTTGCTATCTGTCAGTACGTACAGACT
>JBDZVU010000014.1:1669-53463 GCA_040255845.1 Nitrospiraceae bacterium
GCGCCTGCCGCACGTCGCGGATCCTCTCGCCAAGCTCGCCTAAGTACCGCTCTTCGGAGGAGACCTTCCCGCCTGTGAGCGTCAATCGCACCAGCAGTCCCGGGTTCAACGATCCGACCAAGATGCTTCCTTTCCACTCCGGGAACATCGTGCCTGTATAGAATGTCATCCCGGACGGAGCAATCACCGGGTCCCAATAATAGACGGGCTGCTCCATGCCCGGTTTAGCCGTCCCTTCTCCGATTTGGAGGCCATTGTAGTCCACCCCGTACGTGATCACCGGCCAGCCGTAATTCTTTCCGGCCTCGGGATGGTTCAGCTCGTCCCCTCCCCGAGCCCCATGCTCGACCGTCCACAATTGGCCCGACTCCGGATGCACCGCCGCAGCCTGGACGTTTCGATGTCCATACGACCAGATCTCTGGACGGGCGCCGTCCCGCCCGACGAAGGGATTATCGCGGGGCACCGAGCCGTCGGCATTGATCCGCACGATCTTGCCCAAGTCGCTGGACAGATCCTGCGCTTGCTCGAGGTAGTTATACCGATCGCCTTGCGTGACGAAGAGGGTGCCGTCGGGCGCGAACACCAGGCGAGAGCCAAAATGATTCGCGCCCTTCACCTTGGGCTGCTGCCGGTAGATCACTTCCACCTGGTCGAGCCCATCGGCGGTCAGCCTGCCTCGAGCCACCGCCGTGCCCGCTGTGTCGTCCTCCGACGGTTCAGCATAGGAGAGATAGACGAGCCTGTTGTCGGCAAAGTGGGGATCGAGCGCCACGTCAAGCAGCCCGCCTTGGCCCTTGGCCAGCACGGCCGGCACGCCGCGGAGCGGCTCGGACAGGCGTCCGGTCGGATCGACGAGCCGCAAGCGGCCGGGTCGCTCCGTCACAAGCAGCCGCCCGTCAGGCAGAAGCGCCAAGCCCCAAGGATGCTCCAGATTGCGCACGACCGGCGTCACGTTGATGACGCCCGCTCGAGAAGGCGGAGTCGGAGACCGGGGCGCCTCCCCACGAACCGATTCAGGCGTACAGGCGACGGCCGAAAGGGCCAAGAGAGCGAGCAATGCCTTTGCGCAATGTGGGCGCATGATCCCTCCGTTCAATGGGAAAGGTTGGATGGCCGCGGGGCACCCGCGGGCATGAGCAGCTCGCAGTCAGGCCGCTCGGCTTCCAGGCGGGCTTGCTCAACGATCGCGTGGTAGGGAGACCATCGGCAGGCCGGATCAGCCACCTGCGCAGTGCCCGTAAGATGGTAGGCCTGACAGCGGCAGCCGCCGAAGTCGACCGCGCGGCGGTCGCACGTGCGGCAGGGTGACGGCATCCAATTTTCGCCCCTGAATAGGTTGAAGAGGGTGGAATCGTGCCAGATCTCCGCCAGAGGCCGGCGACCGGCATATTCGAGCGGCAGGCCCGGGATGGTATGCGCCGCATGGCAGGGGAGGACTGCCCCGTCGGGCGCGACCACGAGAAACCGGCGCCCCCAGCCGTCCATGCAGGCTCTCGGCAGATCGGCGTAGAAGTCGGGCGTCACGAAAAGAATTTCCATGGCCCCGATCAGCCTGGCCCGAGCCTGCTCTGCCGCAGCCCGCGCCCGTGTCAACTGATCCCGCGTCGGAAGGAGCGTGCGGCGGTTCAGCAGCGCCCAACCGGTGTATTGCACGTTGGCCAATTCCAGCCGATGGACCTGCAACCGCTCCGCGAGGCGCACAATGTCGTCGATGCGGTGCAGGTTTCCTCGATGGAGTACGACGTTGAGTGTGAGCGGCAGTTCCAGCTCCCGGGCCCATTGCGCCACGGCAAGCTTCCGGTCAAAGGCCGCCATGCCGGCCATGTCATTCGATTCGGCCGGATCCGACGACTGCAGGGAAAGCTGCATCGCATCCAATCCCGCCTCGCGGAGCGCCGCGAGCCGCACGCGGTCAAGCGGGACGCCGCTGGTCACGAGATGGACGTACAAGCCGGCCTCGTGAGCGCCCTTTACGAGAGACGCCAGATCGGCTCTCAGCAGCGGCTCGCCGCCCGTCAGGTGCGCCTGCACCACCCCGAGCGCTTCCGCCTCCTGGAACACTCCCAGCCAGGCAGCTTGGTCGAGTTCCGGTCCCCCGGGGTCGCGAACCGGATTGGCACAATAACGGCAGGCCAGCGCACAACGGTACGTCAGCTCGGCGATCAACGTATACGGGCGATTCATGATTTCGGATGCTCCGTGCCTCTAGAGCTGCACCAGGCCGCGGGCCCATAGATCGTTCACGAATGCTAATACGTCGCGGAGTACGTCGTTACGGGGAGGGAGTCGATGCCGGGCCATCAGGACATCCGCCATGCCACGAATCGTCAGCTCCCCGGTACACAGCTGCACGACCTGACCCGCCGGCCCATTCAGGCGCAGGCCGCGCTCCGGATAGAGCAACAGGAGTCCGCCGTCGCGCCGGTCAACGCGCAGCCGGACTTTCCTGTCCAGCTTCGGACGGCTCCATTCGTTCGGCGGCATCCGGCTGTGCGACATACCGGGCATACAAGCAGTCCAGCAGGTGGTTCAAGATATCGGTTTTTCGCCGCAACGCCTCGAGGCAGCGGCTCTGCTGCTCCAGCGTGCCGGCTTCGGCAATGACGAACGCCAGCGCGTCGCCCGCGTCGCGCGCCGCGCGCGGCACCCGGCTCCGAAAATACTCCAAGGCGTTCTGGTCCACCCAGGGATAATGGCGTTCCCAGGCGGCAATTCGTGTGGCCATGAGATCAGGGGCGAACAGTTCGGTCAGGGACGATGCGACCGCCTCCAGCAAGGAGGCCTCGCGCACGAACGACACGTACGCATCACAGGCGAAGCGCACCCCGGGGAGGACGGCTCGAAAACTCGTGAGCAGTGTTTCATCTATGCCGACGCCCACCGCCAACCGCCGCCACTGAGCCAGGCCCCCGCTTCCCTCCTCTTCTCCATCATGGTCGGTAATGCGGCGCATCCAGCGGCGCCGGAATGCAGGATCCTCCGACTTGGCGAGAATGAGCGCGTCCTTGATCGGAATGCGTGTCTGGTAATAGTACCGGTTCAGGACCCATTGCTGGAGCTGGTGCGGCGTCAGTCGCCCCTCGTGCATGAGCTGGTGGAACGGATGCGTGTGGTGATAGCGGCGCAGGCCTTCCTGCCGCAGCCGTTCGACAAAGACCTTGGCGGGGAGCGGCGCGCGACCGAGCGGCGTCATACCGTGACCTCCATCCCGTCGAACGCCACCTCCACTCCGGCTTCCTGCGCTTCGAGGCGTTCCGGCGAGTCGTCCCGAAGCAGAGGATTGGTGTTGTTGACGTGCACCAGGATTTTCCGGCTTGCTTGCACGCTGGCCAGATGGCGTAAGCTGCCGTGCGGCCCGCCGACCGGCCAATGAGCCATGTCGCCCGCCGTCTTGCGCCCCAACCCTTGTGACGGCAACTCGTCGTCCCCCCAGAACGTGCCGTCGAAGAAGAGAACGTCCGATTCCGCCCACAGCAGATCGACCTCGTTGCTGTGCCGCCCGACGCAAGGAGCGTACGCGAGCGTCCGTCCACTGTCCGGGTCGCGGATCAGCAGCCCGACGTTCACGTCCGGCTGGGGGAATGACCCGGGATCGCAGTACAAAGGCGCCTTGCCCGGCATCGGCAGTGCGGTGACGAAGAGCGAGGGGGGTCCCTGGAGCCCGTACAGAGGCTGGCTGACGTCCAGTTTGAGCTCATGCCAAGTGAGATGCCCCGGAATGCGGTCGAACAGCCGCGCGAACCCATTGCCCTCCAGCACCGCTCGACGCACGGAGGGGGTGGTATAGAGATGGAGCGGCTGCCCTTCACGCAGCGTGAACAGTCCCAAGCTTTGGTCCAGATCGCCGTTGGTGAGCACGATGCCGGCCAGAGGACTCTCGCGACCCATTTTCGGATGCAGCGGTGGGAATGCGCGGAACTGGGCCCGAACATCGGCCGTCGCATGGATCAGAAACCAACTGCCGTCCGGCCCGCGAATCGCCAAGGCGGTCTCGGTGCGCGGCGCCGCGACGATGGTGCCGGCCCTGACGCCTCGACAATTCAGGCAGGCGCAATTCCATTGAGGAAAGCCTCCGCCAGCGGCGGACCCGAGGACGCGAATCAACACCGCGCTAACCCTGGGGTTGCTGAGGCGGGTGGATCGTCGTCACTACCGGGGGACCGTTTGCCGGAGCGGGTCCGCGCTCTTCGAAGTCGTCCTGATAGCCGCCGATTTCAGAACTCATGTTGATTTCCGTGTAGGCCGGTGGTTCCCACTCCATGGCTCATGCTCCTTTGTGGCGTGGTGTATGCGTGATGGTGCGATGCGAGTGGCCATCCCGATCCGCGTTCATGGCAGCGTCAGTTAAGCAAATCATGCGCCATCCGAGAAAATACGGATAAAGAAAGGAGCGCTCGCGGACCGACGGCCTGCTCAACGGACAGAATGGCGGGTGGGGAGGGACAACGTGTCCGGGGCGTCTGTGCTGTGGGACGGCTGCTGTCCGCTTCCCCACAATTGCTTTGCCAAATGCGAGTTCCAGGCTAGCATGGATCCATGTTTCTGGTCTATGTCCTCATGGTCGCCATGACCTTCGTGCTGCCTGCCCCTCCAGCCTGGGCCGTGGATTTTCCCGCCAAGGTGGTGTCCGTGGAAGAAGGCGATCGCGTCGTCGTGTACCACAACGGCCGGCACGACACCGTCTATCTCAAAGATATTGACTGTCCTCATCCGAAGCAGCCGTACGGTAAGCATGCGAAGAATGCGACCGCGGCCTATATCGGAGGCCGGGAGGTCTTGGTGCGGGGGTTCGTCACAGATCGTGATGGACGGAAGCGCGCGGAGATCGTGCTGCAGGACGGAAGGAATCTGGGGCACGAACTGGTCAAGGAGGGCTTGGCCTGGTCCCGACCTCTCCCAAGGGGCAACCATGAGCTTCGAGAAATGGAGGAACTCGCCCGCGCCGCTGGGAAAGGGCTCTGGGCGGATCCTCATCCAGTCCCGCCGTGGAAATGGAAGGCTGCGAAGAACACGAAGCGGCGATATTCGAACTAGCCTCCCCGTTGCATCATCCGACCACGTGCCTGTCCGAATTGTCCGACTCTGAAGGACTTGGCCTCCTAGCTGCCTGTTGCGATGTTCCCTTCATGCGATCCAAGGATAGCCCTGTATCAGGGATTCCGGTAGCCTATGCGGCATGGCGATGATCTTCCTTCGGGAGGGGGCGCTTCGGGACCACACACCGATTCAATTGAGTCTTGCCGATGAGCGTGACATTGAGCCGCTCAAGGCGCTCTACCGGCTTATCGTCGCGGAAGGGACGTCCTATCCGCACGATCGGTTGCCCGATCACGACGCATTCATGGACTATTGGTTTCACGGGAAGCGGACAGTCGTGGCCTACGCGCCGGACCGAGAGCGGGCGACCGCCCTAGCCGGCGCGTTTTATCTCAAGCCCAATTGGCCGGGTCGGGCCGGACATGTCGCAAACGCCGGCTTCATTGTCGGGCCGGCCTGGCGAAATAACGGGTTAGGGCGGCTCTTGGGCAGGACGATGCTCGAGTATGCGAGCGATCTAGGGTACCGGGCCGTGATCTTCAATTTGGTGTTCTCGGAGAACGTGGTCGCCCGCCGTCTCTGGGAACAGTTGGGATTCAGCCCTATTGGGACGGTGCCCGCTGCCGTTCGAAAGGACGATGGCAATTATCAGGATGCCGTGATCATGTATCGCTCGCTGATTGATCCGTAGGCGGACCGGTGCCCAGCGCTAATGCATGGCGGGTAGGACCGGCATGTGGCATCTGCTAGGAAGCGCCGCGTCCCCCTTCGGCGCGCGATGCGAAATACCGCCGAACAAGGGTCTCGACATGAGCGAAGTGCCGATCGGCGAGATTCTTGAACCGCCGCTTGCAGCCGGCGAGTGCCTCGTCCGCGGACGCGTAGGGCTCAATGACGGACAAGAGATGGCCGTGGTAGTCCATGAGTTTCAGCTCGACCACGCGCTGGTGGCTCGGGTCTCCCGCGATGACGAGCGCCGCCTTGGCGTGGTCGCCGTCGGATTCCACGAGCGCCTGAAAGCACAGCCCTTTGAGGCGCTGTGTCACCGTGCTCCGGTCCCAGCACAAGGCTCTGGCCGTCGCTTGCATGTCGAAGGCATGCCTGCGCAGGCAGGCGAGGACGGCCGCGTCGCCGGCCGGTTCGGGCAGCAGCGGCGTGCCCTTGCCACGGCCGAGACCCGTGGCGGCACCCCGGTCTAGCCGCAGCGAATCCTTTCCGATCAACAGGCCGTCCGTGAGGGCGACGGCTTGCTCCAGACAGTGTCGGAGCTCTCGGACGTTGCCCCGCCACTCGTGCGACGTGAGGGCCTGCACGGCGTCATTGGAAAGGCTCGGCATCGGTCTTCCCAGCTGGCGCGCAATGTCGGTAAGGAATGCGGCGGCCAAGAGCGGGATGTCACCGGTCCGTTCCCGCAGCGGCGGCAGGCGGAACACCAGACCGGTCAACCGGAAATAGAGGTCCTCGCGGAACCACCCTTCCGACACGCCGCGCTGAAGATCGCGGTTCGTTGCCGCCACGATCCGGACGTCGACGGTGGTCGGGCGTGTGGCGCCGACACGATAAAACGATTTCTCCTGGAGCACCCGCAGGAGTTTGCTCTGGTGATCGAGCCGGAGGTCGCCGATCTCGTCGAGAAAGATCGTGCCGTGATCGGCGAGCTCGAAATACCCTCGCCGGTCCGACGTCGCGCCGGTGAAACCGCCTTTGGTATGGCCGAACAGCTCGCTCTCGAACAGGTCGGGCGAAATCGCCGCCATGTTGACCGCGATGAACGTCTTGTCGCTTCGGGGACTTAGGCGATGCACGGCACGGGCGAACAGTTCCTTCCCGGTGCCGGGCTCACCCAGCAGCAAGACGGTCAAGGGCGCCCGCGCGCCCTTCTTGAGATCCCGATAGAGCGTCAACAACGCCGGATCCTGCGAGATGATGCCAAGCCGGCGGCATTCGTCCTGTAGGCGCTCCAGCTCGGCGTCGCCGAGGACGACCGGTTCCATGGCCGCCGCCCGCAGGCTGTGCAGCTGCCGTTCGAGCTCCGCCAAGCGGCTCCGCGCTTCCTCTTCCTCGCTCTGGACGCCGGCGAGTTGCAGGCGGAGCTGCTCGGCCGTCCGGACAAGGGCTTCCTGCTGACCGGCGGACTCGGCTGCGGCGCCCCGAGCCGCAGCCAGATCGTCCTGAAGTGTCTCGGTGCGGGTCTCGTGCAACACCAGCGCTTCCCGCACGGCGGAGGCTTCCTGCTGGAGCCGCAGCATGTCCTGCTCCATGAGCCGCACACGCTGATGCGTGGTCAGATGCGTCCAGACGGTCGTGCCAATCAACACCAGAAGTCCGCCGAACACCGGTGTGGCGATCGGGACGACCAGATGGAACCACGCCAATGCGCCGACCGCTGAGGGGAGGTACAACAGCAGGACGCCCGTTGCCGAGATCAAACCAGCGGCCCGCTTCCGGCTGAGCAGCAAGGCCGCCATGCTTCCTGTCAAAGCGAGCGTCAGCACCACGCGGACGGCTGTGGACGAGGCAGTCAAGGAGCCGGCCGAGAGCAACATGGCGAGCGCGTGGAGATGCACTACCAAAGGCGGCGCACTCTGGCCCGTCGGCAAGAGCGCCACGTCCGGACCGGCCGGATCCACGGCGAATACGACCGCTTTTCCGCCAAACCACTGCGACAGCCGCTCGGCGTCGCGCTGTTCAATTGCGCCCCACACAGCGGACGCGTCGAGGGTCGGCAAGGCTTTCAGCGTGCCGTCACCGGTGTAGTGGATGAGGACGTTGCTTCCCGTCGTGATCGGGGCGGTCGCTCCTTGCGACGTCTGATAGAGCACGATGGCGAAGGGTCCTGCCGTCTCGGTCACTGCGCTCGCAGGGAGTGACCGCACGACGCGATCGGGATCCGCCTGCACCGCCAGATGACCGACTCTCGCCATGTCGAAAAGGAGGGGCGCATCCGCCTTGGCGGTCGCCAATATCAGGGCGGGAACAGTCCGAATCGCCTCCTCGAACAAGGCATCGCTCGCGGGGCCTCCCCGCTGCGCGGGGCTGGCTCGGCTCAACTGATGATCGAGCCCGATGGCCGCTGCTCCGGCTTCGTGCGCCGCCATCACGAAGCCGGCCAGTACGGCGCGGTCCCAGGTCCCAGATCCGAACAGCTCCTCAGCGGCCGGATCACGTGTCACGATCACGATCGACTGGTCCGGCGGCTGCATGGGCCGGTAGGTGGTCCAGAAATCATAGATGGACCAATCCAACGTGGCGAGCAGGGAGGGAGCCGCCGTCCATGAAAGTGCGGCAACCGACGAGGCCAGGAGCCCGATGGCCGCTGCTTGGAGCGGGATGGATTGAAGGAACCGGCGCCACAAGCTCGGGTGGGAACGCGTCATGGGTTTCGCGAGGAGGCTGAAATTTCATCTAAGACGGCCGTGACCTCCTGCTTCGGCAGCCCTTTCAGGAACGCTTTGGCCTTCTGGGGGTCGCGGCTCACGCCCAGGCCGAGGCCATACATCCGAGCCGCTGCCTTCTTTGCGGGAACCGATCCGTCGGAGGCCATGGTTTCCAGGTAGCGGCGCAGGCGGGGATCAAACGGCTGTACGCGGCCGTCTTCGCCGTGCTCGTAGAGGCGGGCCACCGCCTCATGTGCCGGCCCGCTCAGCGCATAGGCTTCGGCCAGCAGGATGGGGACGGCCTCGTCGGCGCGGCCCTCTGCGAGCAAGGTGACCCCAAGCGACGCGTCGGTATCGGGGCGCCCGGTTCCCGGATACAGTTCCCAGAGTCCCTCTCGATAGCGCCGGAACGCATCGCGGGCCTCCCCGCGGCGCCGGTCATGCTCGTCCCTTGTCAAGGCTTGACGCCGAAGGTGGGACAAGGCTTCCTCCGCCCGGACTTGCCCGAATTGGCTGGCGCGTGTCCACCAATAGATGGTCCGCGCGAGATCCTTAGATACGCCCTGACCCTGACGGTAGGCGTTGCCGATAAAGTACTGCGCCTGCCCCACTCCTCCCTCGGCCGCCTCCTCCATCAATCGGGCGGCCTCCTGGTATTGGTTGGTCACCTTCAGGACCAGGGCAAGCCGATACCGCGCATCGGGAAAGTCCGGGTGCAGATCGATCGCACGGCGATACGCCTCGATGGCGGCTTTCGAATTGCCAAGCGAATAATGAATCGTCCCGAGGGCATAGTGAGCCTGGGCCAACTCGGGATCAAGACGTACCGCCTCCTTCATCGCGGCCCCCGCGCTGCGCCAGTCTTGTTTCGCCATGAGAAGGACGCCGAGCTGAACGTGTCCCCTGGCGGTCTCGGGAGCCAGCGCCAGAGCGGCGCGACATTCGTCCAGCGCGGCATCGAGGTCACCGAGTTGATAGAGCGTCTGTGCGAGCTTGAAGCGCTCATCCACGCGATCCGGCGCGCTGCGCACCGCGCCGCGGAGTTCGCCGAGCAAGAGAATCGGGTCGGGTTGCTCTTCCGGCAGGAGATCCGGCAAGACCTGTTCTTCGAGCGCGGGGACCGGGGGCGGTGCCAAATTTTCATGCTCGGGCGACGAGTCCTCGGCCGGAGTTCCGGGTTCCTCGGCCTGTTGAGCCAACGATGGGCACGCCGCAATCAGCATTGCACCAAGTAGGACACAAGGGCCGAGGCCTGGCTGGCGCATTCAACTCTCCGTGCTGGAGGCGGTGGGGAGAAATTGGCGGAAATTATACCATCTGCGCGCGGGTCGAGAGCGGCGTCAGCGCGCTTGCCGTAGGGCGTGGGCCAACCGGTCCACGGCCCGCCGTAAGTCTTCGCCGGACAGCACCCGGGGTTCATGGGGTACCCGCCACACCGGTTCCAACGGCGCCGGATCGTCCGGCAGACGGGGAATGAGGTGCCAGTGGATGTGCGGCAGCTGATTTCCAAGCAGTTCGTAATTGACCTTCGCTGCCTGGAATTCCTTCGCCAGTGTCTTGGCGACGAGCGTCACTTCTTCGATCAGCTGAAAGCGCTCGGTGGGCGCGAGATGAAATAGTTCCGTCGCGTGGCGTTGAAAGACCACCACGGTCCATCCGGGAAAGAACTGGTCCTCGTGGAAGTAAACTTTGGACAGGCCCAGGTCCGCGATGAAATGATCGGCGCGCGGCCACGTTCCCTGACAGACTGTGCAGGCAGGGTCGGTCACGGCTGATTCGCCTTCCGCCACTCTTCTTCGGTCAGCACGCCCTTTTTGATCAAGAGTTGGATCAAGCGGTCCACCGTGCTGCGAGTCGCCGCCGTCGTGGGAGGATGGGCAGGCTTGGGCGCCGCCTCCGCCGGTTTGGGTTCGGGGGGCGGCCGCTGCGCCGTTCCGTAGACTTTGAAGGAGGGGGTAAAGACGGCGAGATATTCCCGATTTCTGAGGCGCACCGTGGCTGGGCGGCTGTCGCCCTGCGGGGGAACGTCGGTGTCGGCCGGAATGCGGAAGAACGGTTTGCCGTCGTCGGTCTGGCCGTCTTGGCCCAGGACTTCGAACATGTCCAGGATGCGATCCCCTTTCAGCGGTTCCCGTTCTTCTCCGGCGAGGTTCGTGATCTTGTCCAGAACGATGACGAGGGAGTCGCCCGCCAGGCGATCAGGTGAATAGTTCTTCACCGCGACGTCGTAGACATATTCCGTAGTGAAGTTGTCGCGGCCTTTGAAGGTCACGACGGCCTGTGTCTTCCCCGTCAGATCCGTCAGTTGGTCCAACGGTCCTGCCGTCGCGACGGCGGCGACGAGGGCACCGAGCAGCCCGACCGGCCATAGAACGTATTTCGGCGGCGTCATGCTGGCGATCTACCTGGGTTTGGTGCGATTGACGCGACGGAGCCAGCATATCAAACTCGACACCAATGAGCGAGCCATCGTGGCGAACTCGCCTTGACACGTCCTTTCGGGCGACGATATTCTGCGCGCCGGTCACCTCTGCCGGATCGGAGTCGACCCCCTCTATGGCTGCTCCTCCATCGGCGCCGCTGCTGCTTCCCCGACCATTGGTCAGCGCGCTCATGAAACTCTACGACTATCCCCATCGGAACCGGCCTGGCCGGCTGATCCGCGGCTACGATCGCCCCCACGCCGTACGAACGGCTCGGATGTGCGCCGCCGTCGCTGCTCGTTTGTCCCACCCGCCGTCGCGCGTGCGGGCGTACCAAATCGCATGCCTCCTACACGACTTGGGCCGCGCCGGTCTGGACCGCCGGTTGTTTGGCGCGATTTGGTCTTGGGCGAAGCAGCAGGGGATTCCGACCAGGCCCCGCGAATGGCGGGCCGTCCACCCGGAGACCAGGTATGGCCGTGAGACCGAAGCCTTCGTCACCCGCTATCGGGATGCCTTGGTGTCGGCCGGCGTGTCGGTGGATGACTGGGCGATCGAGCAGATCGAAATGCGCCTTGGTTATGCCCGCCGGCTTGCCAGGCGACTGCGGGCGGTCAAGCCGATGTTGGTCCGGCTCGGCGTACGTTGGTCGCCGTGGATGCAGCACATCATGCTGTACTATTACTATCCCGAGCGCCTCGCCCGGTCGCCCGCCTGGGTGAAGCAGTTGGCGGAAATTCTAGTCGCGTGCGAGCAGTTCGAGGCCTACAGCAACCAGCAGCGCGGGCGGGATTACTACGTTCGAAAGAAGGAGACGCTCGCCGAGGCCTTTGCCTATCTCGACAAGCTGGCGGCCGAAGGCATTGTGAGCGCCGACGTGATGGCGGCGTTGCGGGCGCTCGCCGCCGAAGGCGCCTTCGATGCGATCTTGGAGGAAGCGCGCGGCGGGGCGCTGGCTCCATCGGAGCGCCGCTACCTACGGGCGCTTGCGCGTGAGGGGCGACCATGACGGTCCGGACGCTGCCGTTCACCGTCCGCATGGCCGGGGGAACGGCGATCGAGAACATCACCAAAACGGTGGTCGACGCCGTGGCCGCCTCCGCCCTGCAGGCCGGCATCGTCACCGTATTCGTGAAGCACACCACGGCCTCGGTGATGATCATCGAAGACGAGCCGGGCATCCGCGCCGATACGAAGACGTTTTGGGAGCGCATCGTGCCTCCGGATTCCCGGTGGGAGCACAACACGAGGAACCCCGGCGAGGATAACGGCCATAGCCACCTCCGGGGTCAACTGCAGGGACCGTCCGTGACGATTCCCTTCTCCGGGGGCGCGCTCTTGCTGGGCACGTGGCAGCACATCGTGCTGATTGATTTCGACACGCGGGCGCGGGCCCGTGAGTTAATCGTACAGGTGATGGGTGAATAGTCGCGTGCCAGCGGTTCTCGCCGTCCTCCTCGCCGGCGCCCTCGCCGCATCCTCCACCTTCGCCTTGGAATGGGGCAAGCCGCTCGGCGCCCAGTATGACGGGCCGGAGGGGAAGCCCCGTCCGGTCACACCGGCCCCGGCGGAATTGAGTCCCGATGAGCGGGCCACGATGGCCGTGTTCGAGCGGGCGACCAAGTCCGTCGTGTTCATTGCCAATACGGCCATCCAGCGGGACATTTGGTCGCTGAACGTCATGGAGGTGCCTCAAGGCTCCGGCTCCGGCTTCATCTGGAATAAGAGCGGGCACATCGTCACCAATTTTCACGTGATCTACGGAGCGGACGCGATCAGAGTCACGCTGGCCGACCGCAGCGAGCACCAGGCGAGAGTGGTCGGTGCCGATCCGGATCACGATATCGCGGTCCTGCAGATCCAGGTTGCCGACGGGCAGCTGGAGCCGCTTGCCGTCGGCTCGTCTCACGACCTGCGCGTGGGCCAGAAAGTGTTGGCGATCGGCAATCCGTTCGGACTCGACCATTCGTTGACAACCGGCGTGGTGAGCGCGCTGGGCCGGACGATTAAGTCCATGACGAACCGGACCATCGAGGGCGTGATTCAAACCGACGCGGCGATCAACCCGGGCAACTCCGGCGGTCCGCTCTTGGACAGCGTCGGCCGGTTGATCGGCGTCAATACGCAAATCATTAGCCCCAGCGGCGCCTACGCCGGCATTGGGTTCGCTGTCCCGGTGGACACGGTGAACCGGATCGTGCCCGAGTTGATCAAACATGGAAAACTGATCAGACCGGGGCTGGGTATCTCGCTGGTTCCCGACGCGCTGGCGCGGCGGTGGGGCATCAATGGGCTGATCATCGGGCGCGTCGCCAAGGGCGGCAGTGCCGAGCGGGCGGGCCTGCGCGGCTCGCGCGAAACACCTAGCGGGCGCATCGAGTTGGGCGACATCATCGTCGCGGTGGACGGCAAGCCCGTCGACACCGTGGATCAATTGATGGACGTTCTGGAGCGGCACCGCGTCGGAGACCGCGTCACCGTGGAGGTGTTGCGGAACAACAAGCGGCAGTCCGTCGACGTCGTCCTGCAAGCGGTCAACTGAACGCCGGGCTAGGCAGAGCGCGAACACCGTGTGCTAAGATGCCAGAAGCCCCAGCCCCCGATTGCCGCATGACGAGAAGGATATGCCATGAGCGATCATCGCCCCGCAGACAGTTCGCCCGCCCAGGACGGCGCCCAGCGCGCTCCCGAGACCAAGACGCACACCGGATCCGACCCGCTGGAACTCATCGAACAGTGTCTGGCCGCGTTTACCGACGACGACCCGCGCCGCAAGATTCTTTATAAGCTTCGGCATGCCGTGATCCTGAGCGCCGCCGCGTCGCAGCAGCGCGACGCCGAGTTCAAGAAATTGAACGACGTGGTGGCGAAGCTGACGGCGCCGGCCAACCGGATCGGCACCTTGCTCGACGTGCCGGGCGAGGGCCTGGCCCGCATCCTCGTGGGCGGAGCCGAGTATTACGCCAACGTGGATCCGCGCGTGACTCACGATGAGCTCAAGATCGGGACGCAGATTCTGGTCAACGAAGCGTACGCCGTCATCAAGACGCTGGGATACGATCTGAACGGGCCGGTTCTCAAGCTGTCCGACGCGCTCCCCGACGGACGCCTGCGCTTTGATCAGGAGTTAGGGCGCCAGCCGATGATCCTACAGCGCTCCAGCGACCTGCTGGGCGCCGACCTCAAGCCGGGGGACGAAATCCGGATCGACCCTAGTCACCGCATCGCGATCGAGAAGCTGTCGGACCGGAAAGCGACGAAGCACGTCCTCGATGAAGTGCCTACTGTGACGTGGGAGCAGATCGGCGGACAGAGCCGGGCCATCGGGGCGATCCGCAAAGCCATCGAATACCCGCTGCTGCACGCCGACACGTTTGCCCAATTCAAGTTTTCCCAGCCCAAGGGCTTCCTGCTGTACGGCCCGCCCGGCTGCGGAAAGACCTTGATCGGGCAGGCGGCCGCAGGAAGCTTGGCCAAATTGGTCAGCCAGTCCCAACAGGCCCACACGGGGGGAGAGGGGCGACCACCCGTCACCGGCGGCGCTTTCCTGCACGTGAAGGGGCCCGAGATCCTCAATATGTGGCTCGGGGAATCCGAGCGCATGGTGCGCGATCTCTTCGCGCAGGCGCGCGCTCGCCGAAAGGAAGGGGCGCTGCCGTTCATTTTCATCGACGAGGCGGAATCCATCCTCGGCACTCGTCGGGCGATGCGGTCGTTCAATCTGTCCAACACGCTCGTGCCGATGTTCTGCAGCGAGATGGACGGCATCGAATCTTTGCGAGACGTCGTGATCATCCTCGCCTCCAACCGCCCCGATCTTATCGATCCGGCCGTGCTCCGGCCCGGGCGCATCGATCGGAAGATCAAGGTCAGCCGGCCGGACCGCGCGGCGGCCGCCGAAATCCTCCGCGTGTATCTGACTGAATCGCTCCCGTTTGACGCCGCGGTCCTGGCGGAATGCGACGGCGATCACGCTGCGGCGGTTGCGATCTTGGTCGAGCAGGTGGTGAACGCCGTCTTTACGCGTTCCGACGACACCCGGCTGCTGTCCATCCGGCTGCGAAGCGGGCAGAGCAAGGTCCTGTATCGAGGGGATTTGGTCAGCGGCGCCATTCTGTCATCCATCGTGCAGCGGGCCAAAGAAAAGGCGATCGACCGGACCATCGAATCCGGCACCCCGGCGGGACTGCGCGTGCTGGACCTCCTGGACGCCGTGACCGAAGAGTTTCGCGAAGGAGAAATGCTGCCTCCGGACGATGCGGCCGAGGAGTGGCTCAAGCTGCTCGACCATCACCCGGAGCAGGTGGTCGGCATCTCGTCGTTTCGCCGCGGCAGGCAGGCGGAAGAACGTCTGGTGAGCCAGATCATCTAGCATGCGTCTCTTTGGCCTCGAAACGGAGTATGGCATCACGCGCGACGATCTGGAGACGGTCGATCCGGTCGTCGAGTCGATGGAACTTGTGCGGGCGCATTTGACCGCCTCCTTCAAGCGGCGCTGGGACTATACCGGGGAGGATCCTCACGAAGACGCCCGCGGCTTTCGCGTCTCGGGGTTGGCGCAGGATCGCGAGGAGGATGAGTTTGCCAAGGCGGACGCGCACCGGCCGTTTTCGTTCCATGAGATGAAGAGCGACCTCGTCCTGCCGAACGGGGCCCGATTCTACAACGACCACACGCATCCGGAGTACTCGACACCCGAATGCCGCAGCCTCAAGGATCTCCTCGCTCAGGACCGGGCCGGCGAGCGCATCGTTCAACGGGCGGCCGAGCTCCGCAACCGGATGCTCGGCGGCCCTCATGTGCAGTTGTATAAGAACAACACCGATTTCCACGGGCACAGCTACGGCTGCCATGACAACTATCTGGTGTCGCGGTCGGTTCCCTTTGACCGGCTGGTGGCGGGGCTGCTGCCCTTTCTGGTCACCCGCCAACTCATCGCGGGGGCGGGAAAGGCAGGCATCGAGAGCCAAGAGCACGGCCTCGTGCCGGGGGCGTATCAACTGTCCCAACGGGCGGACTTCATGGAAACCGAGTTGAGCGTCGATACGATGCACAACCGCCCGCTCGTGAACACGCGCGATGAGCCGCACGCCGACCGGCGCCGGTACCGGCGGCTGCACCTGATCGTCGGCGATGCCAATATGTGCGAGTACGCGACGGCGCTCAAAGTCGGCACCACGCAGCTGGTGCTCGACCTGATCGAGCAAGATGCCGCGCCGCGGATCACGCTCGACCACCCGGTCGACGCCGTCAAGCAGCTGTCCCGTGATCCGGATCTGAAGGGTTCCGTGCGCGCCGGCGGCCGCTGGCTGTCCGGGCTTGACATCCAAGCCGCGTATCACGGAGCGGCGAGCCGAGCCTTCGCGGGCCGGGATGCCGACTCCGATTGGGTGCTCCATGAGTGGGGAGAGACGCTTCGGCTCTTGGTCGATGACCGGTCGCAGCTCGTCGGCAAACTGGACTGGGTGACCAAACTGTGGCTGCTCGAGACGTTCATGCGCGAAGAGCGGATCGGCTGGGACGACCCGTGGGTCGCAAGCTTGGATCTCGAGTATCACAACGTGAGCGCCGAGCGGGGGCTGTACCTCGGTCTGGAAGCGGAGGGCAAGGTGTGGCGCATGACGGACGACGCGACGGTCGAGCACGCGTTGTCCGCAGGCCCCGATGATACCCGGGGCGGACTGCGCGGCCTCTGCGTGCGCCGCTTCTCGAACGAGATTCGATCCATGCAATGGGAATGGATTACATTCTCCGGCGGTGTCACGGGACGAACCTTGGACATGGCAAATCTGTTTCACCCCGAAGACGTCAAGCTCTGTGCGGCGATTCTCGAGTCGGCGCCGACCGCATCGGAGGCGCTCGCTGCGTGGGGGGCGAGAAAGGATAGACGATCATGATTCACAGCAACATGCCGGAGCGCCGAGAAGGACCCATCGATCCGATGCCGAAGGCACCGTCGCCTCGGGAAGAAAGCGGCGGACCACGGCGGCCGGATACCGGCTCTCCGGACAAAGACAACCTTTTGAAACGGATGCGAAAAGTGGATCCGAAGCAAGCCGAACGCTATCGGCAGAGGACGGGGCAATAACGGAGTAGGTAGAGGCCAGGGGGAATAACGGAGCACACGATGGGCATGCACGGCGATTTTTATCAACTGCTGACCGAGCAGGGATATAAGCTTGGCGTCCCCGCTCAGGCGGGCTATGGACACGAAGTGACTACGGCCACCACTATTTTGGCCTTCAAGTACCAGGATGGCGTGCTGGTGGCGGGAGACCGTCGGGCCACGGCGGGGAATATGGTGATGTACGACCGGACCGACAAGGTGCTGGAGATCGACCGCCACAGTGTCATGGCCATCGCCGGGGTGCCGGCCACCGCGTATGAGATGGTGCGCGTGCTTGAACATTCGTTCAAATACTACCGCCGGACGCAGCTCCAGGAATTGAGCTTCGAGGGGAAGCTGCGGGCGGTGTCCAAGCTGCTCAAGGAGAATGTGGCCGCGGCGCTGGCCGGCACCGGGGCGGTGGCCCCGATATTCGCGGGCTACGACATGGAGCAAGGGGCGGCGAAGATTTACTTTTACGATATTCTCGGAGCCGAATTCGAAGGCGTGGAGTACGCGGTGTCCGGGTCGGGATCGCCGACCATTCGCGGCATTTTGCACTATCTCAACACGTGGGGCGAACGACCGCTGGCGGCGTACTCGGAGGAAGAGGCGACGGTTCAAGCCCTCCGCTTGCTGAGCAGCGCCGCCGAATTCGATTCCGCAACGGGTGGGGTCAATCGCGAGGCCAGCCTGTATCCCGTGGTCAAGCTCATCCGTGAAGCCGGCGTGCAGACCGTGCCGGATTCCACGCTCAAGCCCCTCTACGAGAGGCGGGTGGTGCGCCATGTATGAAGAGCCGTATCGCTGGGTGGAGGCCGTCGGCAACCGGCGAACCTACCTCGACGAGCAGTTCAAGCAAGGGAGCCCCGTGGTCGGACTGGCCTACGACGGAGGCCTGGTGCTCGTGACCCTGGGCAAGGGGACGCCCAAGTTGTATGAGATCTACGATCGGATCGCGCTCGGCGGGATGGGCCATCCGGCCGACTTGGAGAAGCTGCGCTTCAGTCTGCTCGACATGGCGCATATGGAGGGATTCAACCGTTCCCCTTCCGATGTCACAGGCGGGCGCCTGGTCAAGTATGGGGTTGCGCCGGTCATCAAGCAGGCGTTCGAGGAAGTCTTCAAGGCGCCGTTCATTCTCAAGCTCCTCTTGGCCGAGCTGGGCCACAAGCCGTCGAAGGACGTCCTGCTCACGGTCAATTATGACGGGACGTTCGAGGAGTCGCCCGGATGCGCCGTCTTGGCTGCCACACCAGCCATTCAGGAAGACATGGCCGCCTATCTGCGCCGGCACCTCCCGGCAAGTCCGACCCTGGCTGATGCCGTGGGCCTTGCCCTCAAGACATGGGCGTTCGGAGACGCTGCGCAGAGACGTTCAGCAGATGAAGCAGGAGAAACCAAGGCCGATTCTTACGACCCGGCGGATGGAGTGCTGTGGACGCATGTGAGGGAGAGCCTCCAAGACAAGACGATCGAGTGTGCAGTGCTGGATCGTCATCAGGCCGGCTCTTCGAAGTATCGGGCGCTGCGAGGCACTGAATTGGAGCGCCTGCTCCCGCCGGAACTCAACGCCGCGCTGCCCCATTGACATGCTCAATCGAATCTTCGGGCTGGAGACGGAGTACGGGCTGCTCGTCCAGCAAGACCGCCCCGACCATAGTCCCGCCTGGTACGCCAACAAACTGCGCGACCATATCTTCCATGTCCAACGGCGCGGCGTCTTGGATCTGCATCACCGCGGACACGACGAGCCGCCGGGCAACGGCGGATTCCTGACCAACGCAGGCCGGATGTATCTCGACATGGGACATTTGGAGTACGCCTCCCCCGAGTGCGAAAGCCTCGTTGACGTCGTGGCTTCGGACCGAGCCGGAGATCAGATTCTCCAGAGCGCCGTTGATGAACTGGGCTGGACCGACACCCTGTCGCTGATCAAGAACAACATTGATCATGAGACTGACGCGACGTTTGGGTCGCATGAGAACTACCTGGTGACGCGTCGTTTCCCATTCAGCCGGCGGGGCCTGGCCCCCCTGGTTACCTTTTTGGTGACACGGCAGATCTTTACCGGATCAGGGCGGGTGGGGGCGGCAAGCCCTCAAGATGCGTGGATCCAAATGGACCGGCTCATCGTTCCCCGCGCCAGCATGAGTCACGCCCACGACGTCCGCCAACTGCCGTTTCAAATCTCGCAACGTGCCGATCATATCGTGAACGACTTTTTTGAATGGGTGCAGCAGAATCGTGCCATCGTCAATACGCGCGATGAGCCGCTCGCCGATCCGAACCAGTATCGCCGGATCCACCTTCTGCTGGGCGACTCCAACATGGCGGAGTTCGCGACGGCTCTGAAACTCGGCACCACAGGGTTGGTGTTGCAGCTCATCGAGGAGGGCCATGCGCCCGCCGAGTTGGACCTCGACGAGCCGGTGGAGACGCTGCAGGAGATTTCCCAGGATCAGGACCGCACGTGGATCGTCCGTCTCCAGTCCGGCAAGACGATCTCGGCCATCGACATTCAGGAGCAGTTTCTGGCTGCGGCGCAGGCACACTGCGCGGGGCAGGACGAGGAGACGGACTGGGTCTTACGCGAGTGGGAGGCCGTCCTGCGGGACTTACGCGGGGACTATGTCGGCCTCGTCGGTCGCGTGGACTGGGCCTCCAAGTTGTGGCTGCTGGAGACGTATCGCGACGCCGAGCAGGTCGATTGGCACGACTCAATCTTGAAAAGCCTGGACTTGGAATATCACAATCTTCACCCCGAGAAGAGCCTGTATCACGGCCTGTTGATGGAGGGCCGTGTACCGCGGCTGACGACGGATTCGGCGATCGCCCTGGCCATGGATCAGGCACCGAAGAACACCAGGGCCTACGGTCGAAGCGAGCTCGTCAAGCACCTGGTGGCCGGCCGCATGACGGCCCTGACCGGCGAGCCCCGGCAGGGGGATGAGCGCCTGTTTCCGCCCTACGTCATCAACTGGTCGATCTTTCAGCTGCGCGGCCGCCCGCCCTTTCCCATGCCCGATCCCTTTAAGACGTATGCTGAGGACGTCAGGACCCACCTCCACACGGTGTGACCGGCAGAGCGGTAAGTCCTTGTTGTTCTTCCATAAATCGCTCCGATGCTATGCTTCTCTACTGGAACACGGCCGCAGGAAGGCCGTCCAGGAGGGAACATGAATGCACGTAAATGGATGATGGAATATGGTGTGGCGCTCGGCCTTACGGTGCTGCTTGCGGCAATTTTGGGACAGATTCCACTGTTCCGTGACACGGCCCTCGGCAAGCTGAGGGCCTCCGACCTGGTCCAATTCCTTGGCTATGGAGGTGCGCTGGCGATCGGCTGGCTGGGCGCACGTCAGATCGCAACTGATCCTCCCGAAGAGTGGAAATGGCTCTCGGCGTTTCGGCCGGTGGTGGTGCCAATCGCGACGCTCATTGCCGTCGCGTTGTCCTACAGCGTGGTGTGGCTGGTCTGCGGTCCGTTCTTGGGCAAGGGGGCCAACGCAGCCTACAACTGGCTTTTCATCCTCGGGATCGTCGGGTCGGCTGCATGGCTCATCGTCTCATGGATTCGCCGGTGCGCTCCTGCGCTGGCGGGTGGGCAGGAGCGGAAGATCCGCAAGGCCGCCTAGCGCGTCTCATCCGGCTGCGCCTCCGGGCGCAGCCGTTCTTTCTCCGTGTGCGCTTCAATAAACTCCACGACACGATTTTCCGCCCAGTACCGATCTTCTCCGGCCCCGCCTCGATGAAAAAATCCGCAATGGCCCCCGTGGCGCGGGGCGAGCAGCGTAATGGCCTCGTGGTTCCGCAGGGAAGGAACGTCGAACATCTCGAACGGAATGAACGGATCGTCTTGCGCGGTGATGATCAGCGTCGGGACGGCGATGGAGCCGAGCACGTGGCGCGCTCCTGCCCGATCGTAGTAATCCGCGGCGTTTCGATAGCCGCCATCCGGGGCCGTGTAGCGGTCGTCAAACTCGCTGATTCGGCGGATTTTCTGCAGGCCGCCGATATCCCACTTGCCGGGAAGCAGCGCGGCCTTGCGACGCAGCCGCTTTTTGAGACTCTCGAGAAAATGCCGGTGATAGATCCAGTTGCGCCGCTCTTCCAGCGCTCGGACGCACTGCGTGGGATCAATGTTCGGACAGACGGCCGCCACGCCGGCAAGCGACGGCTCCGAAGCGGCTGCTTCCCCGGCGGTCTTCAGCACGAGGTTCCCGCCCATCGAATACCCGACGAGCCAGATGCACTCGAGGCCGTCCTGCTCGGTCAACTCTCGCAATAGGGCGCGATAGTCGCCACTCAATCCGCTGTTATACAGCGTCGGCGTCAGGTGCTCGGTGCCGCCGCAGGTCCGCTGGTTGAGCCGCACGACGTTCATGCCGGCCCGGTATGCTTTCTCAGCAATGCCGAGCATATACGGCGACTGGCTGGAGCCTTCTAAGCCGTGCACCAGGACGACCGTGGGGCGTGCCGTGGGATGGAACTGCCAATGGCAGTACCCCAACAGCTGCGTGTCAGACGTGACTTGAAAGAGCCGGGCTTCGAGGGGAATCCCGTCGAGCAGGGGTTTCCGCGGCCAATACCGCGGGGTGATCGTCATGAGGTGAGGATTCTTGAGCCAGAAGCGCGGTGTAAACGTGGCGTTCACGACACCGCATTCTACCCCATCCGGCGAGCAGGAGTGGCGGGTTCTCGGCTGTGCAAAGGCGGTGGCTCCCCGGGCAGGACTCGAACCTGCGACCAGCCGGTTAACAGCCGGCTGCTCTACCAACTGAGCTACCGGGGAACGATAGCAACGATTGGGAGACGCGTATTCTAGCAAAAGTCGAGAATGAAGGGGGAGGAATTTTTAGACGTCGAAGTCCTCGGTCTCATCCTCGTCGGTCGAGGCGTCGCTGTTCCCTTGGGCCAGGTCTGCAAAGTGTTTCGCCCAGGTCAAATAGAGGTTGCCGCTGTCGCGCATGGTGCCCGCCGCCTTCACCAGCTTCTCGACCAACTCAGGGTCCTTGCCGGTGGCTTGAACCATCGCTGCGCGCCGCTCGAGGGCCCTGGGGTACTCATTCAGCAACCCCGCGATCTCGCGCAGCAGCTCATCAAGGACGTTGTCTTCGCTTTTCATGTAGAACCCCCTGCGCCCAACAAAAAGCCCCATAGCGGCTGCGCCATGGGGCTCGTTGAATGCGGCCCGCCTGCTGTCAGCCTTGGTAGGCCTGTCCTAGAGCCGCCGACTCTCCCTTCCGGCTCAATAGCTGGCCGGTGGCGCTCACCGCCTGCATGACGATGGCTTGGTGCTTCGCCGCGTTGCAGACCACGACACAGAGCTCACAGCCCTTGCAACGGTCGATGTTGACCTGCGCCACCATCTTCTCGGCGTTCAAGTCCAAGCAGTTGGCTTCGGGGCAATACATGATGCACAGCCGACAACCCTTCTTCGCCGTGCACTTTTCGTCGATGACTTGCGCTACGTTATACATGCAGGGTGTTTCCTATTCTTCCGTGCTTATGCGGCAACGGCCGGATTGCCGACCCGCAGCTCAACCTTGTTCTTGTCCGCCCACTCGCTGGCGATTTCATACGCTCGCTTCACGGTCGCCAGGTTCTTCTGCAGCAGCATTTCTTTCTTGGCAAACTTCTTCTTGATGGCTTCGTCCAGCGATGCGGTACCGCCCGAGGCCACGAACTTCTTGCCGAATCGCTCCTGCAATGCGCCGTCCAAGGCTTCCATGGACACGCACTTCGTGATGCCCGCCACGGAGCCGATCATCGTCATGTTGGTGGACAGCTCGGTACCGGCGATTTCGATCGCCAGCTCGGTGCCGGCGATATAGAACACCGCCACGTTCAAATCCTTCAGCCGCTGGACGTCTTCATCCGACAGGAGCGGTTGTGCGGAATTGATCACCACCACGCCGCCTTCTTTGATCCCGGAGTAAAAGGGCATCGTGTAGCTCTTGCCCATCGTGATGACCTGCGGGTGGAACACTTCGATGACGTCGGGGAACACCAGCTCTCCACGATCGTAGATCCGCTCAATGCCGATGCGGCAGTAGCTCTCGGCGGGCGCCATGCGCTTCTCGGCGCCGAAGAAGGGATTGCTGATGGAAAACTTGCCGTCCCGGTTCGCGGCCATCGCCATGACGTGGGCTGCCGTGACGGCGCCCTGTCCGCCCAAGCCCGACATCCGGATGTTGAGTCGCTTCTTGATCATGATGTCCTCCGGTTACAGGATGCTGAAGTGGTCCGCCGGCAATCGGTCTCGAATCCTTGCCTCGTCGGTCTCTGAACCTTGCTGGACGGCTCTTGAGCATCCTGCCAGGTCGGTACCTCGTTGTGTGCTAGGCTTGGCCGGCCAGCTGCTTGGCCGCGGCTTTCCGCTCCTTGTCCTTCGCCGCCAATTCGGCCAGCAGTTGCTTGGCGGGTTCGCTGATGTACTCCTTGTACGCAAAGCGTTCGGTCGGTTTTTCCGAATCCCGCATTTCCTGAAGTCCTTCCATACTGTTCTTGCCGATTTCCAGGATGCAGGGTGTGTACAGCTGGAGATAGGTCGGGCCGATTTCCCGGGCGATGAACACCGCGTTGCGGACCACTTTCTCAACCAGCGACGGCTTGCTCACCGTGCAGTTCACCACGTAGTGGCAGCCGGATTCACGGGCAATCTCCGGAAGGCGAACCTTGTCGAACAGCTTGCCGACGGGCGCCATCTTGGCCACGAAGCCCTTCTGCATGAGGCCGCTCTCCTGACCCCCGGTGTTGGCGTAGAGCTCGTTGTCAAAGCAGATGGTGGTGAATTTCTCCTGGCGGAACCATGCTTGCAGCGTCATGTCGAGGCCGATGTCCACCGTGGCCCCGTCGCCGGCAAGCACCACCACGTCTTTGACGCGGCCGGGGAACCGCACGCTCAGGGCACGCTTGAGCCCGGACGCAACGGCGTTTTGATTGCCGAACAGAGAGTGGATGTTGTGCACCGCGACCATCGGGAACACGAGGCTGGTGCAGCCGGTGGAGCCGACCATCACCGTATCTTCAGGATTGGGGAGTGACGCCAGGATGTACCGGAACGCCATGGATTCCGGGCAGCCGGCGCACAACGAATGTTGCTCGATGAGTTCCTTGGCGTTTCCGATGTCTTTCCACCCGCGGTCTTCTTTGCCGTAGGTCGCGCTCTTGATGAGGTCCTGGTAGTCCGATGGCATGATGTCATACAGCGCCTCGGAGATCTGAATGCGTTCTTTGCTCATGTATGCCTCCTCAGAGTCGCCCGCAACGGGCGACCTGGTTCTGGATGTTGACTGCTCAGCTCCCGCGACCAGCCAGGGAGAAGGTCTTCATCCCGAGGGCTGTCTTGATCTCGGACACAATGATCTCCGGGGGCATCGTCATGCCGCCGCACACGTGCGGGCCGGCGTGGACGCGCTGGTGATTCGGGATGGTGGCGCGAATTTCTTTCGCCAGCCAGCCGGTCACGTTAAATTCCGGAACGAAGATATGCTTGGCGTTCTTCGTGGCTTCGCGGATTTCTTCCTCGGGCCACGGGCGCAGCGTCTTCACCTTGACGAGGCCGCAGCGCACGCCTTCGTCTTCCAGCATACGGATGGCTTCCCGGCCCTGTGACACGGCCGTGCCGGACGCCACGATGACGATGTCGGCATCGGTATTCTCGGTGTCGATTAGGCCGTCAAGCCAGTGAATCGTGTGCTTGCGCGATCGCTCGACTGCAGCCCAGATTTCCTGCTGCCAGCTGGCGTGTGTGGCATAGCTGATGTAATTGCTCTTCATGATGAAGGGGTCGCGCATCATGCGGACCGGCGGGCATTCCATGTCCATGCAGGGCACCGGCGACCGATAGGGGTCGTACGGCGGGAGGCACATGTCCACCGGCGTCAGATTCACGACGTCCTTGGTGTGGGTCACGAAGAAGCCGTCGCAGCACAGGGCAAGGGGCAAGTGCACGTCGGGTTCCTCGGAAACCATATAGCCCTTCAAGATCCAGTCGAAGAAGTCTTGCGCGGTCTCCGCGTGCCAGACCAGCATGCCGGTGTTCAGCAGGTAGGAGATTTCGAGCGTATCCGGCTGGATCGACAACGGCGAGTTGATGCCGCGGCACGTGACAATCATTTGAATTGGGAGCCGTGCGCCGGCCCACATCGGAAAATTCTCCATGGCGCGCATGGTGCCCGGGCCTGCGGTCGTGGTGAAAACGCGCGCTCCGCCGAATGCCGCCCCGGCGCATTGGGACATCACCGCGAACTCGCTCTCCCCGCGGAAGTAATCGCCGACATACCCTTCGGCGAACAATTCTCCGATCAGCGCCGCGGCTTCGCTCTGCGGGGTGATCGGATAGGCGATCATGACGTCGCAGCTGGCCCGCCGGATCGCTTCCTTAATGACTTCGCTGCCGGTGTAGAAGGACGGAGTACGCGGCGCCTCATGGAGCATCTTCCAGGGATCCGTATAGGTTTGGCCCTTTTTATTCTGTGTCCCGATGAGGGATTTTGCGTCTGCCATGGATTCAGCCTCCTTTCAAACAGGCTGCGCCCGCCGTCAGTTCGCGGCGCCGCTCTTGGCTTTAGTCAGTCTCGGTTGAACCGTCCCCTTCAGCTTCTTGACCCAGTCGGCCAGCGTCATGATTTTCTCGACGGACGCGTCGCGGAACGATAGCATGGCGTCCTCGTGCCCAGCCTGCGCACACATGGCGATCGTATAGCAGGATGTACCGCCGCGGATGATCTTCAGCGACAAATTGGCCTGGTGGCAGTGTACTCCGATGAACATGCAGCAATCGATCTTGTTGTGCCAGATCGTGAGATTCGGATGGTTGGGATTGATTTCAATTTCGGGGTTGATCTTGGGGTATTTGGGGCGATAGTCCGGCATCGGAATCAGCATGGGCTTTTGGCCCGGTTGCACGCATTCCTTGAGCGTGTTGTAGAGGTGCCGGACGGCGGTCGCTTTCTTGGCCGCCTTTTCGTTCCACGCCCAGAGCACGAGCGGCCCAGGGAAAATCGTCGGGACGGCGGCCATCAGAAACTGTTTGGCCGCCTCCTCATAGGCTTTTTCTTCAGGGACGATCACGCCGTTGATATGCGCTTCTCCCGGATTGGGCAACCGGATACCCATGGTGGCCGCAGCAGGAGGCAGAAAATGTTCAGGTCCGGGGAGCACACGATAATCAGTCATCACGGCGTTACTCCGAGCAAAAGGTTGGTATGGCCCAAGATCGGCGGTTTTTCACAGGCTTGGTTCCCTTACACTGTAAGCTTTTTCCTGTCGTTTCCGCAACCTCGCAGAAGGCCCACCTTAGGGAGCTTTTGGGCTACCGGGCGCAATGGGTTTAGGCCTTTGGGACTAACGTGCAACGACGACGATGGCGTATGGAGACGACCGCCGCAGAGGGGGGATTATAGGAGCGGCGGTTTTGGGTTGTCAAACCACGCCGGGACAGCTTGTCCCTGGGAAAGGCGGCGTTTTGTCAAGAGTTACCGGGAGATCGGCGTCAGGGTAATTGGTCGCATGCCGCCCTGGACCCCAGAAGGCAGGCGTGCTCGAAATCCTCCTTGGCGCCTTGCCCCTGCAGTTGCTGGCGGTATAACGTGCCGCGCGCGAGCAGGGCTGCGGCGTTGGTTGGATCGGCTTGCAGCACCCGAGACAAATCCTCGATGGCTTCGGTACGCCGGTTCAGTTGGCGGTAAATTCGACTGCGCAGCAGATAGGCTTCCTTCTGATACGGCAGCCATGTCTCATTGGGTGCCTGCTCAAGCAAGCGGTTGAGCAGTTCCAGGGCGGACGAGAGGTCGTTCTTCTTGACCAAGCGCCGCGCTTGGCTGGTACGGACTGCGATGAGGCGCTGGCGTGCGATGTCGAACAACGGATCGAGCAGCAGGGCCTGCTCGTACGATGCAGCGGCGTCTTCCGGGCGATTCAGCCATGTTTGCACGTCCCCTTGCCCCAGCCAAGCCCATGTGTTCTTGGCATCGAGCCGCAGCGCCCGGTCAAAATCCATGCGGGCCTCATCGATGTACCGGGAATAGTCGCTCGGTCTGGAGCGGGTCGAATACGCCGCTGTCACCAGCCGCAAATAGGTCTGGCCCCGAATAATGAGTGGGTCCGGGGATGTGGGTGCGAGCATCGCGGCTTGCGATGACAGGTCCAGCTTACGAGCGACATCCTTCGTGACCACGGCCTGGTCCAGCAGGGCTTGCGCCCGTTCATGAGGGGCATGAGGGCCCGGTTCGATCACCAAGGTGCGAACGCCCGAGGCGTGCTTGCGAAGTTCCTTCAGCTGCGCCTTGAGATCAGCGTTCTCCTTTTGGAGGCTCCGGAAGTGGTCGGCCAGCTGTTGTTCGGACTTCCAGCGGGACACCGCGCTCTTCAGGCTCTCAAGATCGACGACCGCGCGGATCCTGACGAAAAAGGTCGGGCGGCCGTTATCGAAGGAGCGGCGGGATTCGAGCACCTCGGTCTTGGTGATCGCTGCTGCGATCGTGCGGATCTCCAACGCGGTCGATCGGGTGTTGACGCCGCCTTGGATACGCTCGGTATCGTGAAAGGTCGATTCCAGGTAGACGCCCGCTTCCTCCACCGCTCTGCGCTTGGCGCGTTGAAGCACGCGTTCCTCGGCGACGGCGAGGGTATCTCCGTCGCCCATCGTGTACTCCGCTTCCGCGACGATGGTCGTCTCTGCGGAGCCGTTAGCGGCTGGGACGAGCACGAGCACGATGGCGGTGATGAGGCGCAACACCATAGCTCAACTATACCGCTATTCCTTATGACTGCCACCGCCGTCGGTCAGAGAAGGCTCCGGCAAAACGAGCGGAGTGCAAGCGGGGGCGCGGCTAGCGTTCCCGCGGGAAAACTTGAAGAAAGGGGTGGATTTCCACGCGCGCGAAGACGCCGTGGACCGTATAGGGGTCTTGGCGGACAAAAGCTTCGGCTTCGTCCTGCGATTCGAAATCCAGGACCAGAAGACTGCCTACCTTATCGGTGAGCGGGCCGGCCAGGATGACGCGCCCGGCTTTGTCTAAGGGTTCGAGATTGGCGAGATGGGCCGCCCGGTGAACCCGGCGTTTCGCTTCCCCGTCAGGGCCGTCGTAACCGATGATGACGAATTTCATAACAGCGGAGGGCCGTGCCTGCCGGGGTGCTGGAGAGCCGTGCTTGCCGTGCTTATAGGGGGCAGCGGTCCTTGTAGCCGGTGGTCACTTCGTGCCACCAACCAATTTCCTTTTCGCCGATTTTCCAGCAGAGATACACGACCCGGCCATCGCGCATATGGGGGAAATCGCAGAGCCCCATGTCGATGTCCTTGACCAGGACGCCGAGTTCTTGAATGGCCTGCAGGTTGGCGCTGATGCTCTGAAGGCTCTTGACGTATTCGGCGCCGACCGGAGTGCCGCCTCCCATCGTGGACTGCGCCGAGGCCTTCCGCACTTCCTCTCGGGTCTGCAGCAGCACGGACTTCCCGCGTTGCACGCGCGACAGATGCGTTTGGAGCTGGGGGATGAGCTGGTTCGCCTCGAAGAGGGAGAAAACCCGTTCGGGGCCGTTTTCATCGTCGTCGCCAGCCATGAACGGTGGTGTAGCATAGTCAATTGCGATGGTTCAACCGGCCCCTCTGAGGATCGTTCGTCATTGTCGAGAGTGAAATTGGCGGTGAAGGACAGAGATAAGTTGACAACCACGCGACTCGATGAGTATTATCCACCGTAGCATTCCGGCTGAAACACTCTCCCGAGAGCTCAATTCCGGAACCTTTCTCGGACCAAAACCAAGCAAGCGTGTGACAGTAGGAGCGACAGGCCGGCAGGAGGTTTCGTTTTCGTTCTATTCTCGTGTCATCACGTCAATCCCGTCTCGGCTCGCGTTACGGCGCGGGGCCGGACGCTGCACAGGGTTCTATCCATATAGAACGTCATAGACCGGCGTCACAGCGTCGCTGATAGACAAACCGCATCCGTATGGACCAGTCAGTTCGAGGGTGGTGTTTGACATTCAAAACAGGAGCCGGATGGGCTCGAGAGGAGTCGTATGTCAGTTGCTAAAGGGGAAGTCATGCATCTTGCGGAACTCAAGCAGAAGTCAATCGCCGATTTGAACGACGTGGCCCGCGATCTCAAGATCGAAGGCGCGGCCAACCTGAGAAAGCAGGAGCTGATTTTCGCGATTCTGCAGGCTCAGACCGAGAAGAACGGCGTGGTGTTCGGCGAAGGGGTTCTTGAGACGTTGCCGGATGGATTCGGCTTCCTCCGCGCGCCCGACTCCAACTATCTCCCCGGGCCCGACGACATCTATATCTCCCCTTCGCAAATCCGCCGGTTCAATCTCCGAACTGGGGACATTGTGTCGGGCCAGATTCGTCCCCCCAAGGAAAGCGAGCGGTACTTCGCCCTCCTGAAGGTCGAGAAGGTCAACTACGAAGATCCGGAGGTAGCGCGGGACAAGATACTCTTCGACAACCTGACTCCGCTCTATCCGGAAGAGCGCCTCAATCTGGAGTTCGACCGGGAGGAATACTGCACTAGGGTCATGGACCTGATCACCCCGATCGGGAAAGGGCAGCGCGGACTCATCGTCGCGGCTCCCAGGACCGGGAAAACGATGCTCTTGCAGGCCATCGCCCGGGCGATCTTGAAGAATCATAAGGAAGTGACGCTGATCGTGCTGCTAATCGACGAGCGGCCCGAGGAAGTCACCGACTGGCAACGGCAGGTCAAGGCCGAGGTGATCAGCTCCACGTTCGACGAGCCCGCCCAGCGCCATGCTCAGGTGGCCGAAATGGTGTTGGAAAAGGCCAAACGCCTGGTCGAGCACAAGAAGGACGTGGTCATCCTGCTGGACAGCATCACCCGTCTGGCCCGGGCGTACAACACGATCGCGCCGCCCAGCGGCAAGGTGCTGTCGGGCGGGTTGGACTCCAACGCCCTCCAGCGGCCCAAGCGGTTTTTCGGCGCCGCCCGCAACATCGAGCACGGTGGCAGCCTGACGATCATGGCAACGGCCTTGGTCGATACTGGCAGCCGCATGGATGACGTGATCTTCGAAGAGTTCAAAGGCACCGGCAACATGGAAGTGCATCTGGACCGCCGTCTCGCCGACAAGCGCATCTTCCCGGCGATCGATATCAGCCAGTCCGGCACCCGGAAGGAAGAGTTGCTGGTCGACAAGGACCGGTTGAACAAGATGTGGATCCTCAGAAAGGTCTTGAGCCCGCTTGGCACCATGGAAGCCATGGAATTTCTGATGGACAAGATCCAGGGGACCAAGACGAATCAGGAGTTCCTGCAGTCGATGAACCGGTAGGCCGCTTGTTTCTTAGCCCGGGGTCCGGTAAAGTGTGCCGCGCTTGGCGTGGGGCCAAACGCACTGAGCCAGCAAGGAGTCGGAAGTCATGCAGAAGGGCATCCATCCCGTGTATCGGGAAGCCACGGTCCATTGTGCCTGCGGCAATTCGTTCAAGACCCGCACCACCATCGGGGACATCAGCGTCGATATCTGCTCGAACTGCCATCCGTTCTTCACCGGCACGCAGAAGATCGTGGATACCGAGGGGCGTGTCGAACGATTCAAGAAAAAGTACGCGAAGAAGGGCAAGTAGCGCCCGCGGTCGTTAAGAAGAAGAGACCCTGCTTCGCGTACGGAGCAGGGTCTCTTCGTTTTTGCGGACCAGTCTGCCGCTGTCAAGGGTGTGTGCGAGCATGGAATCGGCTCTGCTCAAGAAATGGGAGACGCTCGCGTCGCGATTTCACGAACTGACAGATCAGTTGATGGATCCGTCCGTCGCGAGCCAGCCGGATCAGCTGCGAAAACTGAGCAAAGAGCGCACTGACCTGGAGAGTCTCGCGGCGCTGTTCGAGGCGTATCAAGCGACCGGCAAACAGCTCGAGGAGGCCGCTCAAATCCTGTCCGACTCGTCCGCCGGCCCGGAGCTGCATCAAATGGCCGCCGACGAGACGGCCGCGCTGGAACGGCAGCGCGTTGAATTGGAAGAGCAGGCGAAGCCGCTCCTCATTCCCAAGGATCCGCGAGACGACAAGAACGTGGTGCTGGAAATCCGCGCGGGCACCGGCGGCGACGAGGCCGCTCTCTTCGCTGGGGAGCTGTTTCGTATGTATCTGAAGTATGCGGAGAAAAAGGGGCTCAAAGTCGACACGGTGGAGGCGAGCGAGACCGGCATCGGCGGGTATAAAAACATCGTGGCGCTCGTGGAAGGTAAGGGGGCATTCGGCTATCTGAAATATGAAGCCGGCGTGCATCGGGTGCAGCGGGTTCCGGTGACCGAAGCCAGCGGCCGGATCCATACGTCCACCGTGACGGTGGCCGTCATGCCCGAGGTCGACGAAGTGGACGTGCACATCGACCCCAAAGATCTGCGCATCGACACATTCTGTTCCTCAGGAGCGGGGGGGCAGAGCGTCAACACCACGTACTCTGCCGTTCGAATCACCCACCTCCCGACCGGCCTGGTCGTCAGCTGCCAGGACGAACGCTCTCAATTGAAGAACCGGAACAAGGCCATGCGGACGCTGCGTGCCCGCATCGTCGAAGCCGAGCGCGAAAAGCAGGAGGCGGAAATCGCGCAGCACCGCAAGGCGCAGGTCGGAACCGGAGAGCGCAGCGAGAAGATCCGCACCTACAACTTTCCTCAGAATCGCGTCACCGATCACCGGGTCGGCCTGACGCTGCACAAGCTCGAACTGGTTCTGGAAGGCGACTTGGACGAGATCGTCGGAGCGCTCAAGGCTCAACAGCAGCAGGCCGAAACGGCCAAGGTATGACATGACGATGCCCCCGGCCGCCGCAGCGAGCGCGATCACCATCGGATCACTGCTGCGGTGGGCGCGGCGCGCCTTGCAGCAGGCCGGTGTGGAGCACGCGGACCAGGAGGCGGTGTGGCTGATCGCGCACGCGTTGGGCGTGAACACCCATCACTTGGCGGCGGACTCCAGCCGCGCCCTCACCTCCGGCGAGCGACGCACCGCCGAATCGTTGGTCACCAGACGGGCCGCCCGTGAGCCGCTGCAGTATGTGCTCGGCACCCAGGAATTCTGCGGGCTGGAGTTCGACGTGACTCCCGCCGTGTTGATCCCCCGCCCGGAAACCGAGTTGCTGGTGCAGAAAGTCGTCCGCCACGCGGGCCGGTCCGGTGTCCGGGTGGTCGATGTGGGGACCGGGTCAGGCTGCATCGCAGTCGCGCTGGCGGCCGCGCTCTCGGACGCGGCGATCACCGCGATCGACCGGTCGTCCGCCGCCTTGGCGGTGGCCAAGTCGAATGCCGCCAAGCACGGGGTGGCACATCGCATTGAATGGGTGGAAGGAGATTGGCTCGATCCGCTTCGCGCGGAGGGGGGCCTTTCCACTTGGGACGTGATTGTCTCCAATCCTCCCTACATCGCCGAGCACGAGTGGGGCGGCTTGCAGCCTGAGGTGCGGCTCTTTGAACCTCGTCTGGCGCTCGTCGGCGGGGCGGACGGCACGGAATGCCACGCGCGGTTGCTGCGCGACGCCCGGCCGTGCCTGAAGGAAGGCGGGCTGCTCATCATGGAAATCGGACAAGGACAAGCGCCGGCCCTCCGGGGTATCGCCGAACGAACTGGAGGCTACGCGCCCCTGCGCGTGGTGCCGGACGAAGCCGGTATCGAGCGCGTCGTGATCGCGGAGCGGGCAGGATAGAGTTCAATGGATCGGATCATCATCACGGGCGGGCGGCGGCTGACGGGCGAGGTTCGAATCAGCGGGGCGAAAAACTCGGCGCTGCCGATCCTCGCCTCCACGATCCTGGGCGGCGGCGAATGTGTCATCAGCAACGTGCCGCGCGTCGTGGACGTCCTCACCATGGGGAAGCTCCTGGGCATCTTGGGCGCATCGGTCACGCACGAGGGTAACCGGGCCGTCATCCGCGCCGAAGTCATCCACTCGACGGAGGCACCTTACGATCTGGTAAAGACCATGCGCGCCTCGGTCCTCGTCTTGGGCCCGTTGGTCGCCCGGTGGGGGGAGGCCAAGGTGTCGTTGCCCGGCGGATGCGCGATCGGCTCCCGTCCGGTGAACCTGCATTTGGCGGGGTTGGCCAAATTAGGAGCTGACATTTCCATCGAGCATGGGTATATCACCGCCAAAGCCAGACGGCTGAAGGGGGCTCGAATTTATTGTGACACGCCGACCGTCACCGGAACGGAAAATCTCATGATGGCCGCCTGCCTGGCAGAGGGGACGACGGTCCTCGAAAATGCCGCGAAGGAGCCGGAGATCGCGGACCTGGCCGACTTCCTGACGAAGCGCGGCGCCCGCATCTCGGGTGCCGGCACCGACGTCATTACGGTGGACGGCGTTCGGGAGCTGAACGGCGCGGACCATGAAGTGATTCCCGACCGCATCGAAGCCGGGACGTATTTAGCCGCCGCCGCGATGACGCGAGGCGACGTCACCATCACGCATTGCCGACCAGCGCATATGGAAGCCGTGATCATGAAATTGCGGGAGGCGGGGGCCGAGGTCGAAGAGAGCAAGGAACGCTTGAGGCTGCGCGTGACGGGCACCCTCAAAGGCACGGATGCCAGGACCTTGCCCTTCCCGGGATTCCCTACCGACATGCAGGCGCAGATGGTTGCGTTGATGACGATGGCGGAGGGCACGAGTGTCATCACCGAGACGGTGTTCGAAAGCCGCTTCATGCACGTGGAGGAGCTGTGGCGCATGGGGGCCGACATTCGGGTGGAAGGCAATCGTCTGGTCGTGACCGGCCGCCGCAGCCTGACCGGTGCGCCGGTCATGGCGTCGGATCTGCGCGCGAGCGCCGGGCTGATCGTGGCCGGCCTGGCGGCGGAAGGTGTGACGGAAGTGCAGCGGGTCTACCACCTGGACCGCGGCTATGAGCGGATCGAGGAGAAGCTCCGCGCGCTGGGGGCGCAGATCGAGCGGTCCAAGTCCTGAGGGACGGCTTCGTCCCGGGCGATGCGGTGAAGGAATGATGCTGACCATTGCGTTGTCAAAGGGCAAACTCATGGATTCGGCCCTGGATCTGTTCCGGCGCGCCGGGATTGAAGGGGCGGGGCTGTCCAGCGAGAGCCGGCGCCTGATTTTTCGGTGCCCTGAAATTGATACGACGTTCCTCATCGTCCGGCCCAGCGACGTGCCCACCTACGTCGAGTATGGGGGCGCCGATGCCGGGATCGTCGGCAAAGACGTGCTCTTGGAGCAGGAGAGCGACGTCTATGAGCCATTGGATTTAGGGTTTGGAGCGTGTAGAATCTCCGTCGCCGCGCTCCGGGGGGCGGTATCGCGCGATCGGCTCTCGTCCAAGATCCGCGTGGCCACCAAGTATCCCAAGATTACGGAGCGGTTCTTCAATCAGCGCGGGATTCCGGTCGAGATTATCAAGCTGTACGGTTCGATCGAACTGGCTCCAGTCGTCGGACTGGCGGATCGAATCGTAGACCTGGTGGAGACCGGCGGCACGTTGAAGGCGCACGATCTCGTCGAAGTGGAAGTGATCGCGCATTCGACGGCGCGGTTGATCGTCAATCGAGCGAGTCTCCGGCTCAAGCATGAGCCGCTGATGGAACTGATTCGCCGCCTGCGTGCGGCAACGGCCGCGGGAAAGCCGGCGGCCAGGAACGGGCGATCGGCTCAGGCCAAACCCAAACCGCGGATCCTGCGCGCATGAAAATCGTCACTCAGGCAGACCGGACGTTCCTTCCTAACCTGAAGAAGGCCTCACTCCGCGGCCAAGCGGCCGGCACTGCGGTCGAAAAGACCGTGCGTGTAGTGCTGCAGGCGGTGGAGCGGGGCGGCGACAAGGCGGTCCTGCGCTATACGAAACAGTTCGACAAGGTCTCGCTGAAATCAGACGATCTGCGGATCACACCGGACGAAATCAAGAACGCGTATTTTCACATCCGAAAAGACGAAGGCGATGCCCTGCGGCTTGCCGCCCAGCGCATCACGGCCTTTCACGAGCGCCAACGGACCAAGACGTGGATGTATCAGGACGGCGATGCCACGCTCGGACAATTGGTGACGCCCATCGACGCGGTGGGCATCTATGTCCCGGGCGGCAAGGGCGTCTACCCCTCCTCCGTGCTCATGTGCGCGATCCCGGCCAGAGTCGCGGGCGTGAAGCGGATCGTCATGGTGACCCCGCCCCAAAAGGGAGGGATCAATCCCTATCTGCTCGTCGCGGCCGACATCGCCGGGGTCACGGAGATTTACCGTGTCGGCGGCGTGCAGGCCGTGGGGGCGCTGGCATACGGCACCAAGACCATCGCGCGGGTAGACAAGATCGTCGGACCCGGGAACATTTACGTGGCCACGGCGAAGCGACTCTTGTACGGCACCGCGGGCATCGACATGGTGGCCGGTCCGAGCGAGCTGCTGGTGGTGGCCGACGACGACGCCAAGCCGGCTCACGTCGCGGCGGACTTGCTCTGCGAGGCGGAGCACGATGAGGACGCCCAAGTCTTTCTCGTGACGACATCGGAGCGGCTGGCCAAGGACGTGGCGAAAGCGATGGAAGTCCAGCTGAAGGGTCTGCAGCGCGAAAAGATCGCCTCCAAATCCATTGGGCGCCACGCGGTCGCGTTCGTCGTCACGACGATGGACGAAGCGATCGACGTGGCGAACGAGATTGCTGCCGAGCATGTGACGCTCTCGGTGGACAATCCCTTCGATTACCTGGAAAAGATCCGCCATGCGGGGGCGCTGTTCTTAGGTCGGTATACGCCGCCCTCCGTCGCCGATTACATCGCCGGCCCCAACCATGTGCTGCCGACGGGGGGCACGGCGCGCTTCTTCTCGCCCTTGTCGGTGAACGACTACGTCAAAGTCAGCAATATCGTCCATTACACGAAGCCCGAACTGGCGAAAGTCAAGGATCCGTTGATTCGCTTGGCCACCATCGAAGGCTTCGATGCCCACGCGAAGTCGGCGCAGAGCAGGTTCTCATGAAGAAGAACGGCGCTCCGCGGTGCGCCTCCCTCCATCGCGCCACCAAAGAGACCGATATCCAGGTCGAGTGGAACCTTGATGGCAGCGGCCAGGGGAAGATCGAGACTTCGATCCGGTTCTTCGACCACATGCTCGAACTGTTGGCCAAACACGGGTTCTTCGATCTCACCGTGCTGGCCAAGGGAGACATCGATATCGACGAGCATCACACCGTCGAAGATGTCGGCATCGTGATGGGAAAGGCGCTGCACCAAGCCCTGGGCGACAAGGCGGGCATCAAGCGATTCGGGTTCGCTTCGGCCCCGCTCGATGAAACGCTGGCGCAGGTCACGGTCGACCTCAGCGGCCGGCCCTTCCTCGTCTACAACGTCAGCCTGCCCGATCGGAAAATCAAGTCATTCGATCTGGGGCTGTTCGAAGACTTCTTCCAAGCCTTCGTCACGCATGGCGGCCTGAATTTGCACGTGAATCTGATGTACGGCCGCAACCCGCACCATATTATGGAAGCCATCTTCAAGGCGCTGGCCAAAGCGCTGGATCAGGCGACGATGCCGGAGGAGCGGTTGGCGGGGAAGGTGCTGTCCACCAAAGGAGTACTCTAGGAGCGTCGAGCGTCCGGGATCCGTGAGGGCAGGCTTTCCGGAGCCTGCCCTTTTTTATTGCCCTCGCCGTGACGGAGCACGATGGACGGCATGATTCGCAGTGGCGACTCCGACGGCAGTTGGGGTATTGTTACATCTTCCCGCTGCCCGGGTTGGTTCATGATTGCGATCATTGACTACGGCATGGGTAATTTGCGCAGTGTCTCCAAGGCCTTCGAGGCGGTGGGGCACCAGGCGGTGGTCACGCGCGACACCCGCGTGATCGGCAATGCGAGCCATGTCGTGCTTCCGGGAGTCGGCGCCTTCGGCGATTGCATGGCGAATATCGAGCGCTACGGGTTGATCGATTCCATCGGCAACGCGGTCCAGTCCGGGAAACCCTTCCTAGGCATATGTTTGGGCCTCCAAGTCTTGTTTACCGAGAGCGAAGAATTCGGCCTTCACCGGGGGTTGGATCTGATTGCAGGATCCGTCCGGCGATTCCGACTCGATCCCGACCTCAAAGTGCCCCACATGGGATGGAACGAAGTGCGCTACGAGCGCGCTTGCCCGTTATTCAACGGCATTCCGGACGGCGCACACTGGTATTTCGTCCATTCATATTTCGTCGACCCGACCGAGCAGGCCGTGATTGCGGCCAGGACGGGCTATGGAAGAACATTCGCGTCCGTCGTCTGGCGGGACAACGTCGTGGCCTGTCAATTCCATCCGGAAAAAAGCCAGGGGGTGGGGTTGCGGCTGATGAAGAATTTCGGGGCCTGGAAGTGATCGGCCTCGCGCGGATGCAGGAGCCGCGGGCGCTGCAGTGGATGGCTTGCATGATGGCGCTTGCGTTGGCCGGAGCGGGATGCAGCGGGGCGAAAGTCACGACAAAGGCGTCCGACGAATTGCCCCGTTACACCGTCAACCGGCTCGCGTTGGTTCCGTTTACCGCTATCGCCACTCCGCAGGCTCTGGAACCCGGCCAGCCCTACCTCTCGACGCCGCAAAGCGTCAGCCGGTCCGATATATCGGTATCCGTGCCGTCGAATGCCGAACCGCTGCCGCGTCAGACTGTCACCGTGCCGACCTTCGCCGCAGAGAAAGTGACCGAACTGTTCTGGAATCGGCTTCAAAAGAGGGAAGGGCTGGAGGTCATCGCCGGCGCGGAGGCCGCGAAAGCCCTCGGATTGGGTCCCGATGCCAACTTGCAGGCCATCGGAGCCGCGGTGGCCAAGAAGCTCAACGCCGACGCCGCCCTCGTCGGGCAGGTTCGCGTCTGGCAGGAACGTGTGGGGAGCCGGCTGGGAGCGAACCCCCCAGCCTCCGTCGGCTTCGAGGTGAAGCTGGTGGCCTCGGACGGACAACTGTTGTGGGTCGGGAATTACTATGAGCAGCAGCGACCCATGGGGGAAGATCTGCTGGGATTCATCCAGCGCAAAGGCGCCTTTGTCACGGCTGAAGAACTGGCCACGTACGGAGTGGAAGAGGTGCTGGAAAAATTTCCTTTCGGCACGGGCGGGAGCACTTAGATGCTCGTTATTCCCGCGATTGACTTGAAGGACGGCCGGTGCGTCCGCCTCCGGCAGGGCGACATGGCGGCCGAAACCGTCTATTCCGATGACCCGCACGCGGTGGCTCGGCAATGGCAGGAGCACGGTGCCAGCCTCATTCATGTCGTGGACTTGAATGGAGCGGTGGACGGAGAGCCGAAGAACCTGCCGCACATCGAGGCGGTGTTAAAGGTGGTCGGCGTCCGAGTTCAGGTGGGAGGGGGTATCAGGACCATAGAGACCGTGCGTCGGTATCTCAACGCGGGCGTGGCGCGCGTCGTGCTCGGGACGGCGGCATTGACCGATCCGGCGTTCCTCGAGCAGGCCTGTGCGGAGTTTCCTCGCCGCATTGTCTTGGGATTGGATGCCCGTGACGGGAAAGTGGCGGTCAAGGGATGGACCTCAGTTTCGGAAACCGCCGCCATCGATTTGCTGAAGTCCTTCTCGGGTTTGCCGCTCGGGGCGGTCGTGTATACCGACATCGCCCGCGACGGGATGCTGTCCGGACCGAATATCCCGGCGCTGAAACAGGTCGTCGCATGTTCGTCCGTTCCTGTCATTGCGTCCGGTGGTATCAGCCGGATCGAAGATCTGCACGCGGTGCGTTCGTTGGGGCCCGGCATTGAGGGCGCGATCGTGGGCAAGGCATTGTACGACGGGAAATTGGATTATCGGGCCGCCCTGGAGGCCCTCGCTGCATGCTGACGAAACGGATCATCCCGTGCCTGGATGTGAAGGACGGCCGTGTGGTGAAAGGGGTCCGCTTCGTCGAGTTGCGCGATGCGGGTGATCCGGTCGAAGCCGCCGCAGTTTATGATCGTGAAGGGGCGGATGAATTGTGCTTCCTGGACATCACGGCCTCCCATGAAGAGCGCAAGACCATCATCGACGTGGTGGAACGGACCGCGGCGCGAGTCTTCATGCCGCTGACGGTCGGCGGGGGCGTGCGCACGCTCGACGACATCCGCGCGCTGCTCAATGCCGGCGCCGACAAGGTGAGCATCAATACGGCGGCGGTGCAGCGGCCGGAGTTCGTCAAGGAAGCCGCGCAGCGCTTTGGCACGCAATGCATCGTGGTCGCCATCGATGCCAAACGCGCGGGCGCGCCAGACCGCTGGGAGGTCTTCACCCATGGCGGGCGCAAGGCGACCGGGCTGGACGTGCTCGCGTGGGCCACCCGCATGGAGGAGTATGGGGCGGGAGAAATTCTCTTGACCAGCATGGATGAAGACGGTCGACGGAGCGGGTATGACTTGCGCTTGACGGCTGCCGTTTCCGGCACCGTCTCGGTGCCCGTCATTGCGAGCGGCGGCGTCGGATCCCTGGAGCATCTGTACGAGGGGTTCACCGTGGGCAAGGCCGACGCGGTCCTGGCGGCTTCCATTTTTCATTTTCGGACGCATACGATTGCGGAAGCCAAGGCGTACCTCAGAGAGCGGGGGATTCCCGTGCGGACGGATACCATACTGACGGCGGGATAGGACGATGAGCGGCGGCGAGGCATACAAATTCGATGCGCAAGGTCTGCTCCCCGCCGTGGTGCAGGACTGGCTCGATGGGACCGTCCTCATGGTGGGCTACATGAACCGGGAGGCGATCGACAAGACGCTGGCCACCCGCACCGTCTATTTCTGGAGCCGCTCCCGCCAGCGATTGTGGCAGAAGGGCGAGACGTCGGGCCATCGACTCCAGGTGAAAGAGCTGTACATCGACTGTGACCGGGACACCGTCCTGGTCAAGGCCGAACCGCTCGGCCCGACCTGCCATACGGGCGCGCGGTCCTGCTTTTTCTCCCGTGTGGAGGGTGCTTCGGCCGCGGATGGCGTCCAAGCCGACGAATCATCAGGCGGCATCCTTGAGGCGGTGCTCCGGACCATTGTCGATAGACGGGAACACCCGCAGCCCGGCTCGTACACGAGCAAGCTGTTCGCCGGCGGGCATGACAAGATTCTGAAAAAGGTGGCGGAAGAAGCCGGGGAGGTCTTGCTCGCCTCCAAGGGCGGAAAAAAAGAGGACATCGTCTATGAAGTGGCCGACCTTCTCTTTCACACGCTCATGGTGCTGGGTTATCACGAGGTGCGGCTGCGTGAGATCTATGAGGAATTAGGAAGACGGTTCGGCAAATCGGGTTTGAGGGACGGCTCTAGCTGAAGGAGGGGCCTGTGAGCGAGTGTCTATTCTGCCGTATTGTCCAGGGCAGTCTCCCGGCCAAGGTCATCTTCCAGGACGAGCACACGCTGGCGTTCGACGATATCAATCCCCAAGCGCCGGTCCATTCCCTGGTCATCCCCAAGCGGCATGTCGAATCAGTCCAAGCGCTCGGCGAGGCGGACCAGGCGCTGCTGGGCCGGTTGCTACTGACCTGCAACCGGATTGCTCGCGAGAAGGGCTTGTCCGACAGCGGGTTCCGCCTGGTGGCCAATACGGGTCGTGATGGGGGACAGACGGTGTCTCACCTCCATGTGCATGTGCTTGGAGGCCGGCACTTGGGGTGGCCCCCGGGGTGAGCAGGCCCCGCTGTGCGGGCGTTCCGCGCCGGTGGCAAAATGAGAAGGTGTTAAGGGATTCCCTCCTGTTTGACAGGCCGCAAAAAGGTTTGTTACCTTGAACGGTCAATTTTCCCAATACTTTGCAACCGACTCGCCCGGTCGTGGTTGGCGGGTAAACAGGAGCTACGACTCTCGTGGGCCGAGGCTTGATTGCGGACGACATTATCAACCAAATCAAGGACCGGGTTGATATCGCCGACATCGTAAGCCACCACGTGTCCCTCACGAAGGCGGGCCAAAATCTCAAGGGCCTGTGCCCCTTCCATCACGAGAAAAGCCCTTCCTTCACCGTCAGCCCTTCGCGGCAAATCTTCCACTGCTTCGGATGCGGGGCGGGCGGCAATGTGTTCACCTTCCTGACTCGTATCACCGGCGCCAGCTTCCCGGAGGTAGTCCGGGATTTGGGACGCAAGGTGGGCGTCGAAATCGCGGAATCCCCATCAGACCATCGGCAGTCGGCCCAGGCTCGCCGTCTTGAGCAGGTCAACCAGGCTGCCGCCGTCTGCTTTCGGCGAAATCTTGAGGATCCTCGCGTAGGGGAAGTCGCCCGTGCGTACCTACAGGGCCGTGGAATCGCCGGGGAGACCATTGCGCAATTCGGCATCGGACTAGCGCCCCCTGAATGGGACACCTTGACAAAAACCTTGGCGGCGCAAGGGTTCACGTGGCAGGAATTGCTGGCTGCGGGGGTGGTCACCGCGCGGGAGCATGGATCAGGGTATTTCGACAAGTTTCGCGGGCGCGTCATCTTTCCCATCACCGACCTGCGCAAGCGCGTGGTCGGCTTCGGCGGGCGGGTCCTGGGGGACGGACACCCAAAGTATCTCAACTCCCCCGATACGCCGCTGTTTAAAAAGGGGCAAACGTTGTTTGCCTTTGACCAGGCCCGGGACGCCATCGGCCGCACGAAGACCGCCATTGTCGTCGAAGGCTATTTTGATGCCATCGCGCTGCATCAGGCGGGTGTGGCCAATACGGTCGCGACGTTGGGTACCGCGCTGACTCCCGAACATGTCCAGGTGCTGCGCCGCTTCGCGAGCAACATTGTCCTGCTCTTCGATCCGGATGCGGCGGGCGTGCGGGCCGCGCTTCGAGGGTTGGATCTGTTCGTGAACAGCGGCCTTGGCGTCAAGGTGATGACGCTCCCGGCCGGGGACGACCCGGACACGTACATCCGCAAAGCGGGCGCGGAGGCGTTTGCGCGCCTCGAAGCCTCGGCGCCAAGCCTGCTGGATTACGCGCTCGATCATACCCTGACCGAAGCGGCCTCCGCGTCCTTGGAAGGCCGCATCCGTAGCGTCGACGAGGTGCTCCGCATTCTCCAAAAAAGTGAACATCCGATCGAGCGGGAAGAGCGGATTCGGGTGGTCGCCGAGCGGCTCGGCATCAGCCAGCAGCGGCTGATCGAGCGCTACCCTGCCTTGCTGGGTCCGCGCAAACCGGTTCCCCTGCAACGCACGCCTGCTCCTCCGTCTGGCGCTCCGCCGTTGTTCAAGGGCGCGCCCGAGGAGCGCGATTTGATGCTGTGCCTGCTCCAGGGCAAGTTTTCGGCCGCCGACGTGCGGCGCCTCCGGCCGGCCGCGTTTACCGTCGCCGCCTGCCGCCGGCTGGCCGAACTCGCGCTTGCGCACGTCGACCGTGACGGACGCATCGGCGTCCGGGCGCTGCTCGACGCGGCGGTGGACGATGCCGACTGCGGCGCACTCGCCACGGAACTCTCTCTGGCCGAGGCGCACTTCGACGACGTGGCGGCTCACATCACGGCCTGTTTCGATCGTCTGGAACGCAAGGGCACCGAGCAGGTCCTGCGTGACCTGATTGCCCGGTTGAAAACGGCCGAAAAAGAAGGCCGCTGGGAGGACGCCCGGGCGCTCAATGTGCAGGTGAACGAAATGCGAATGCGGAAAGCCGGCACGCCAGCCGCCGGCATCGTTTCATTGGTGAAGGAGTAGCTATGCCGAAACAAGAGTTGCTTGGCGAGGTGAAGAAACTGATCTCGATCGGAAAGGAAAAGGGATTTCTGACCTACGACGAGTTGAACAACACCTTGCCGGCTGAAGTGGTGTCCTCGGACCAGTTCGGCAGCATCATGACGATGTTCGGCGAAATGGACATTGAAATCGTCGATGCGCCAGACGGTGAGCGATCCTCCAAACGATCCGAGAACGGCGACGGCGGGGAGGACGGTGAAGATGGGGAGGTGGATGCGGACGAGGAAGGCGAGAAGGCGATCGACCTGACCCCGGGAGCTCTGAGCCGGACCGACGATCCCGTCCGCTTGTACCTGAAGGAGATGGGCAGCGTCGCGTTGCTCAGCCGTGAAGGTGAGATCGAGATTGCCAAGCGGATCGAGGAGGGCAAGAAGGACATCGCGTCGGTGATTTACGGCATGCCGATGACGATCGAGTTCGTCTTGGCGCTTCGCGATCAGCTCAAGAACGGGAAGATCGACGTCCGGGAAATCGTCCCCGTCCAGGAAACCGAGGAAGACTTTGAAGAGGACCAGCAGCCGGTCGAGCGCGATTATGAAGAGTTGCGCGTCAAGACGCTCGATGCCCTGAACGCGGTCCGGAAGGTGTCGCTTGCCTTGAAAGCCCTGGCCGACAAGGGGAAGCACGTCGGCAACGATCCGGTCAAGCAGAAGAAATTCAAAAAGCAATTCGACCTGGTCCGACAGCAGGTGGTCGACAAGATCGAGTCGGTGAACCTGCATGGCGTCCTCAAGGACCGCATGGTCCAGCGGGTTCGCGATCTCAACGTGCAGATCCGCGCGTGTGAGCGCGAAATTGCGAGTTGTCAGCGGAAAATCGGGGTCCCGGGCGAGGCGGGCGCCGAACTCCTCAAGAAGATGTGCCGCACGCGGCAGGACTTCCTCGCCGTCAGGCGGAAAGTCGGCATTTCGGAAGAAGCGCTCCAGGAAATCAAGAAGGTGTATTTGGCGGCCAAGGCGAAGATCCGGCAGCTGGAGACGGACGAGGCGCTCGTTCCGGCCGAAGAGATCAAGGATGCGGTCAAGCATCTCGATGTGGCGGAGGAAAAGGTCAAGCGGGGCAAGGCGGAGCTGGTCGAGGCCAACCTACGACTCGTCGTGAGCATTGCGAAGAAATATACGAACCGAGGGCTGCAGTTCCTGGACCTCATCCAGGAGGGCAACATCGGGTTGATGAAAGCCGTGGACAAGTTCGAGTATAAGCGCGGCTACAAGTTCAGCACGTATGCGACCTGGTGGATCCGGCAGGCCATCACGCGGGCCATCGCCGACCAGGCGAGAACGATTCGCATCCCCGTCCATATGATCGAGACCATCAACAAGCTGATCCGCACGTCGCGCCATCTTGTGCAGAAACTCGGGCGCGAGCCCCTGCCCGAGGAGATTGCGGAGCGCATGGACCTTCCTCTTGATAAAGTCCGCAAAATTCTGAAGATCGCCCGGGAGCCGATCTCGCTGGAAACCCCGATCGGCGAAGAGGAGGACAGCCACCTGGGAGACTTCATCGAAGATAAGAAGGCCATCTCGCCCCTGGAGGCCGCCATTCGGTACGATCTCCAGCGGCAGATCAACAGCGCGCTCGAGACGCTGACGCCCCGCGAAGAAAAAGTGCTCCGGAAGCGGTTCGGCATCGGAGAAGCGACGGACCATACGCTGGAAGAAGTGGGGCAGGATTTCGAAGTCACGCGCGAGCGAATTCGCCAGATCGAGGCCAAGGCACTCCGAAAACTCCGGCATCCCAGCCGAAGCAAGAAGCTGCGCAGTTTCGTGGAGAGTCTCTAGACCGGGACAGCGTTGAGCGGCGAATTGACTCGCCTGGAGGGCGGCCCTAGAATCGGCACCGATGCGGATGCCGGGACGCCGTCACGCGGAGCGGGCCCATAGCTCAGGTGGTTAGAGCGGCTGACTCATAATCAGCTGGTCCTAGGTTCGAGTCCTAGTGGGCCCACCAGCCGGCGGCCGTTCGTGGGTGGTTCGCAGAAAGGCTCTCTTGAACCAGAAACTCACTCCCCTCGTCGCCTTGCAGAAAATCGACCTCCGGATCATGGAGGTCACCGACAGCCGGAAAAAAATTCCCGACCGTCTCCAGGCCGCCGAAGTGCCCTTACGGGAAGCGGTACAGGCGCTGCAGCAGGCGACGGCCCAGATGGAAAACCTGGTCAAGGAGCGCCGCAGCCATGAGAAGGACCTGGACGCACACGAAGCCCAGACCGAAAAGCTGAAGGCCCGCCTGTCCGAGATCAAGACCAACAAGGAATATCAGGCCCATTTGTTCGAGATCGAACTCGCCAATAAGAAGCGGGGAGACTTCGAAGAGAAAATACTGCTGTGCATGGAGCACATCGATGAGCTACAGCGGCGCGTGAAAGAGCTCCAGGCCCAAGTCGCCGCACGGGAAGCCGCCTTCGCTCGGGAGAAGACCGCGCTGGAGGAGCAAGACCGGGCCCTGGTCGCCGAGTTGGCGCAGTTGGAAGCCGAGCGGGGCGAGGCTGCAGCGGGGGTCGATCGTGCGCTGCTCGACCGGTACAATCAAATCAAGGCCGCGCGAAAAGATCAGGCGCTGGCGGCGGTACGCGGGGGCATCTGCGCCGGATGCCGACTCCAGATTCCGCCGCAACTCATCGCGCAGGTCAAGCGGTCGGAAGATCTCCATATGTGTCCGTATTGCCGCCGGATGCTGTATTGGGAGGGTGAACCGATCGCGGAAAGCGCGCCGGCGTCCGGGCCCAATCCGGGGGATTTGGAGACCGGAGAATCGGTGTAGAGGCCGAGAGCGTGGTCCTGCGGCGTGCTTAGGAGCGGCAGGCAGCGCTTCCGGCATGCAGCCGCGGCCATCATACGTAGCAGTGGTCATCCGCCGTAAGGAGGGCAATCCCTATGCAGAGAGGCATCGCCGCATGGTTGTGCTTCGGCTTGATCTTCACCGCGATCCCCGCCGGCCTGTTGGCCGACGAAGGTCCGACTATCGTCGTGGATGGGATGACGGTCCCCGACATCGGACCGTTGCCAGCATATGTGCCGACGCCTCCAACCAATTTGGGCTATGCGCAAAAAGTAGAGCTGGGGCGGCAACTCTACTTCGACACCCGATTGTCGAAGAACAACTCGGTGTCGTGTGCGTTCTGTCACAATCCGGGGACCGGCTTCGCCGATGCCCGGCAGTTCTCCATCGGGGCATTTGGGACGGCGGGCGGTCGTCAGGCGCCCACGGTGTATAATACGGGATTCCTTCCCCTCCAGTTCTGGGACGGGCGCGCCGGTTCGTTGGAAGAGCAGGCAATCGGCCCCATTCACAATCCGATCGAAATGGCGGAGACGCATGAAACAGTCGTGCCGAAAATTTCCAAGATCCCCGGCTACCAGAAGCAATTTCAGCTGATCTTCGGCGGCGGTGCGAGTCTGCAGCATATTGCCGAAGCGATCGCGGCGTTTGAACGGACGATCGTCTCGCAGAACAGCGCGTTCGACAAATATATGCTGGGAGACCATCAAGCGATGGACGAGGCCGCCGTACGGGGCATGGCGCTCTTCAAGGGCAAGGCGCGCTGCGTGCTGTGCCACAACGGCCCGAATTTTACGGACAACCAGTTCCATAACCTAGGCGTCCCCCAGGTGGGACCGCTCAAGGAGGACCTCGGCCGATTCATGGTGTCGAGGCAGGAGCGTGACAAGGGCGCCTTCAAGACGCCGACACTCCGCAGCATCGTGGAGACCGCGCCGTACATGCATGACGGCGTCTTCAAGACGTTGGAAGAAGTCATCCAGTTCAAGAATGCGGGCGGGGGAGCGAATCCCAATCTAAGCCCGCTGATGAAGCCGCTCAATCTGACCCCGGAGGAACAGGCGGATCTTGTCGCCTTCTTGAAGGCGCTCACGGGCGAACCGCTCAAGGTCGGGGTGCCCAAGCTGCCAAAGTAGGGCTTCCCCGCCGGCCACCGCTTATGTCCCGGCCGCGTCCAGCACGGCGCGGGTTGTCTTGAAGTGCAGTTTTGCCACCGAGGCGAGCCGTTCCCGGCCATGCTTCTTGACGACCATGCGGGCGGCCAACTCGACGGCCGGCGACGCGCCCTTCGGTAAGGTCGTGCCCACTTCGTCGGACAGACGCCTCAGCCGGATGAGGAACTCGGCGCGGGCCAGGATGGACGCCGCCGCCACGGCAAGATCGGATTCAGCCTTCGTCCGTTGTTCCAGCGTAATTGTGCGGCCTTTTTCCTGCAGGGCCTGCCGTACCCAACGCTCATCTCCAAATTGATCGGAAATGGCTCGCTGGCATGGCACACGCTCCAGCAGGTTCTCGAGCGCTTTGGCATGGCCCCAGGCCAGCAGCCGGTTCAAGTTTCGAATCTTGGCGTAGAGCTCGTTGTACTTCTGGGGACCGATGGCGATCACACTGTGTGGGCAAATCGTCTTGATATCCGGCGCCAATTCCAGGATGCGGCCGTCGGCGATTTTCTTGCTGTCCCGGACCTGCATCAGCGCAAGCTCTTGCTGGGTCGTGGCGTCAACAAATACCGCCGCGATGACGAGCGGGCCGAAATAATCGCCTTTGCCTGATTCGTCGATGCCGATGCGCTCAGGGCTCGCGGCTAATGGGTGTGTGGACACGGCGGGTGCTCCTCGATGGAAAATGAAGAACGGGCGCGGTAATCTACCAACCGGGCCGAGACCGGTCAACGAACGTCTTCAGGAAACATGGAGGATGAGCATGCAAGGGACGAGGCAGGGGCGGTGGATTGCGATAGTCCTGCTCGCGGTCGTGGCATCGACGAGTCTGTCCTGTGAAACCAATCCATACACGGGGCGCCGCCAGTTTTTGATGACCTCGGTGGCCGATGAGATGGCCTTGGGCAGTCAGGCGTACAGTCAGGTGAAGAGCGATCCCAAGGTGCGGCTTTCGCAGGATCCGCGCGAGGTGGAGCCGGTGAAGCGGGTGGCGGACCGCATCATCGAGGCGGCTAAGCGATCGAAATATGCCGACATGGCGAAGGAGTTTCAGTGGGAAGTCAGCGTCATCAAGGACGACAAGACCATGAACGCCTTCGCCCTTCCCGGGGGAAAAATCGCGGTCTATACCGGGATCTTTCCGGTGGCCAAGACCGAAGCGGGATTGGCTGCCGTCATGGGGCACGAGGTGGTGCATGCGTTGGCCCGCCACGGGGCCGAACGGATGAGTCAAACACAGGCGACGAATATCGCGTTGCAAGGCGCGCAAATCGGCCTGGGTGTGAGCGGTACGAACCCCTTGCTGGGCCAGGCGGCGATGGCGGCACTGGGGGCGGGAGCCCAAGTGGGCCTGCTGCTGCCCTATAGCCGGGCTCATGAGTCGGAGGCCGACTATATCGGCATCTTATTGGCAGCGGATGCCGGCTATGACCCGCAAGAATCCGTGCGGTTGTGGGAGCGCATGGCGCAGGCCTCGGGGGGCAACTCGCCAGCGGAATTTCTCTCGACCCACCCAGGTCACGAGACCCGCATCGAGCAACTGAAGAAATGGATGCCCGAAGCCATGGCGTTGTACCAGCGGGCGGCTAAGGTGCCGCCTGCCGAGTTGCCGCCGATCGGCGGACGCTGATCGACCCTTGTCAACTCTACCGGCGGTCCTTATACTGATGAGTGCGTGGGTGTGAAGACCGGGTGATCGCTCGAGGTTTCTCGAGAGGAAAGTCCGGACTCCAAGGGCAGGGCGCTGGGTAACTCCCAGGCGGAGCAATCCGACACCGGCACCACAGAAAACAAACCGCCGATGGCCAACGCGACGGGATCCCAACTGGTCGCCGCGGCTCAGGTAAGGGTGAAACGGTGGGGTAAGAGCCCACCGCGACGATGGTGACATCGTCGGCACGGTAAGCGTCGCCCGGTGCAAGACCAAATAGGAAGACGCCTGCGGCTATCACGAGCCGACAGAACGGCCGGCCCGGCCGAAGTCTTCGGGTAGGTCGCTTGAGGTTCGAGGCAACTCGAATCCCAGAGAAATGATCACCGGGATGAAGAACGCTTCATCCAACAGAATCCGGCTTACAGGTCTTCATCCCGCGCATTTACGCTTGGCTCAGCTCTAGTCGGCTGCGTTCCCTCGCCCCGGCCAGTCCTATTGACGCTTCGCGGTCGGGATGGTAGGATCTGCCGTCCTTTCCCCTTGATATTTCAGAACGTTGTGAACCGCGTGCGGTTCGTGCCCCCTTGTAATTAAGCATCGTTCCCCTCTGTTGGAGAATGCCGGTAGCCCGCGAGGGAGGTCTCGATATGAAGCTGAATGGGTCGGAAATCCTCATCGAGAGTCTGAAACGGGAGGGCGTGAAGACCATTTTCGCCTTGCCGGGCGGCGTAGTGTTGAAGATCTTCGACATGCTTCATCAGCAGAAGGATTTGCAGGTCATTTTGACCCGGCATGAGCAGGGTGCCGGGCACATGGCGGAAGGCTATGCGAAGGCGACCGGCAAGGCGGGCGTTGCGCTCGTGACGTCCGGGCCTGGGATGACCAACGTGATCACGGCCTTGGCCGATGCCTACATGGATTCGGTGCCGCTCGTCTGCATCAGCGGCCAGGTGCCCACCAGCCTCATCGGCAACGATGCCTTTCAGGAGGCGGACAATGTCGGGTTGAGCCGGCCCTGTACGAAATACAATTTCCTCGTCAAGGATGTGAACGACCTCGCCAGGACCATCAAGGAAGCGTTCTACATCGCCACCACGGGCCGGCCGGGTCCCGTGCTGGTCGACATTCCCAAGGACGTGTCGATGAACAAGGCCGAGTTCGTCTATCCCAGCTCGGTTTCCATCCGCGGCTACAATCCGACCTACGAAGGCAACAAGTGGCAGATCAAGCAGGCCGCCGAGGCGATCATGAAGGCCAAGAAGCCCATCCTCTACGTGGGAGGAGGGGTCGTCTTTTCGGGCGCCTCGCAGGAATTGCTGGAGTTGGCCGAAATGACCCAAATTCCCGTCGACATGACGTTGATGGGCCTAGGGGCATTTCCGGGCGAGCATCCGCTGTCGCTCGGCATGCTGGGCATGCACGGGACGTATCAAGCCAACATGGCGATGCATTACTCGGATCTCGTGATTGCCATCGGCGCGCGCTTCGATGATCGGGTGACCGGCAAGGTGTCCGAGTTCTGCCCGTACGCGAAGATCATCCATGTGGACATCGACCCCACGTCCATTCGCAAGAACATTCACGTGGATATCCCGATTGTCGGCGATTGCAAGACGGTGCTCCGGGAGCTGAACCAGATTCTGCGCGCCACGGTGAACGGGGAACAAAAGGACCTGCGCAAGCCCTGGTGGGATCAGATCCGCGAATGGGAACGCGCGCATCCGCTGACCTATCATCAGGATCCCGACGGAGCCATCAAGCCCCAGCACGTCGTCAAGCGGCTATATGAGTTGACGAAAGACCGGGACCCGATCGTGTCGACCGACGTCGGGCAGCATCAAATGTGGGCGGCGCAATACTTCAAGTTGGCCAAGCCCAACCGGTGGTTGACCTCGGGCGGGCTGGGCACGATGGGTTTTGGATTTCCGGCCGCGATGGGGGCGCAAGCGGCATTCCCGGGTCGTCTGGTGTTGTGCATCGCAGGAGATGGCAGCATCCAGATGAACATGCAGGAAATGGCGACCGCGGTGGTCAGCAAGCTGCCGGTCAAGATCATCATTCTGAACAACCGGTTCCACGGCATGGTGCGGCAGTGGCAGGATCTCTTTTATGAAGGCCGGTATGCGTCCAGCTATCTGGACACCACGCCAGATTTTGTGAAGTTGGCCGATGCCTATGGGGCCGTCGGGCTGCGGGCCACTCAAGTCGGTGAGCTGGACGGGGTGCTCAAGGAAGCGATTGCCATCGACAGGCCGGTGATCGTGGACGTGCCAACGTATCAATTCGAGAATTGTTATCCCATGATCCCCGCCGGCGGGTGCAACCACGAGATGATCCTGGAGGATCCGCCGGAGTTGAAGAAGAAGCAGCCGGGGGCTCACAAAGTGACGCCGGAAGACAAGGACACGGTCCTGACGGCGTAGGAACGAGCGCCATCGTCGCATTCTGTGGTGGAATCGAGCCATCACGCAACGCGCGGCGCGCCGAGAGTCGAAACTTCGATGGAACACATCATTTCCGTGACGGTCGAGAATAAGTTCGGAGTCTTGTCGCGCGTCGCCGGCCTGTTCAGCGGGCGAGGATTCAACATTGAGAGCCTGTCGGTTGCGCCGACGCTCGACCCGTCGATGTCTCAGATGACGATCGTGACGTCGGGCGACGAGCGGATCATCGAGCAGATCATCAAGCAGTTGAACAAACTGATCGATGTGATCAAGGTGGTCGATTTGAACGAAACGGAGTTCGTGTCTCGGGAGACGGCCTTGATCAAAGTGCACACCAAGCCCGAAGACCGGGCGGAAGCCCTCCGGATCGTCGATATTTTCCGTGCCAACGTCATTGATTCGACGCCCGGCACCTATACGATAGAAGTTTCCGGCGATCCCAAGAAGATCGAGGCCATCATCAATTTGCTGCAGCCGCTGGGCATCAAGGAATTGATCCGGACCGGCCGCGTCGCCGTCGCGCGGGAGCCAATCAGGCCCGCGGTGGCGCAAGCGAAGAAAGTTGTCCGCGAGTAGCCCCGCCGCGCCTCCACGCCGGCCGTGTCGCAAGAACCCCTCGTTGAAGGAGCACAGGATGAAGATTTATTACGATAAGGACGCAGACATCCAGCACATCCGCAGCAAGAAGGTGGCCGTCATCGGCTACGGCAGCCAGGGTCATGCCCATGCCCTGAACATGAAGGACAGCGGCGTGAGCGTCGTCATCGGTTTGCGCGAAGGCGCGTCCTGGAAGAAGGCGGAGCAGAGCGGCCTCAAAGTCATGCCGGTGGCCGACGCCGTGAGAGCGTCGGATGTCATCATGATCCTGGCGCCGGATGAGGCCCAAGCGGGCATCTACCGGCAGGAGGTGGCGCCGAACCTCAAGCCGGGCTCCTATTTGGCGTTCGGGCATGGATTCAACATCCATTTCGGACAGATCGTGCCTCCCGCGACCGTCAACGTATTTATGGTGGCTCCCAAGGGACCGGGACATCTCGTTCGGTCCGAATACACCAAGGGCAGCGGGGTGCCGTGTCTCCTGGCCATTCACCAGGATCCGAGCAGCGACACTCGGCAGGTAGGGTTGGCGTACGCCAGCGCGAACGGCGGCGGGCGGGCCGGGGTCATCGAAACGACCTTCCGGGAAA
>JBDZVU010000153.1:0-3756 GCA_040255845.1 Nitrospiraceae bacterium
CGGCCCGACACCTTGACGATGTCAAGATCGCCCTCCTCCTCCAGCGTGAACCTGATCGCTTTAAGCTTCTGGATGAGCGCTTCCCCGGACTGCCCGCGTTGGTACTGATGTTCGCGGCAGGCGTCAGGCTTTTTGGGCTCGCGTTTGACCCACTGCCAGATTTGCGTCGTGTTTTCCGAGTCTACGTAGATGATGAGGTGCTCGTGAATGGTCCTGGCCACCTGGCGCTCAATCTTGCGCCGGGTGGCGTAGTCGGGCACCTGACCGCTGCCTGAAGGGCTACAAGAGAAAACCGCCATGTTACGCTTGTGGGCAATTCCAGTGAGCCGGTACGTCTGCCCGTCCACAGGAACGTCCAAAGGCTGTGCATACCGATCCCAGCCCAACTCCTCAAACAGCCTCTTGAGATCGAACTGGTTAAGGTACTGGCGGATTCGTTGCGTTGCGGCTGGCACGGCTTTCGGCTCCTCCTACGGCGCGGTTAGCCCCATCGAGCATATGATCTTCGGCTCCCGCTGCTCCGGCTCCCCATCATGAATCAGGCACAGGCGATCATTGTCGCGCAGGTTGATAACGAGATTGGCGAGGTCGTCGTCGCTGATGCCGCTCCGGAGCTGGCGGTTGAGCGTATCGGTCGCCGCCGACTGGAGCGGGTAGCGGTAAATGTCGTCGATCGCTTTGGACAGCCCCCTCGACTCATAGAGCGGCGCGTAGAGCGTTCCTCTCATGTCTTCCGCGAACTGCTTGAGCCGCTCGTAGGTGCGGAAACGGGCGCCGGACGGCCGCCCGAGCTGGCCGCCGGTCGCTTTCTCCTCGCCGGTGAGAAGCTCGATGCCGCTCCGCACGAGGTCATGGTGATCCGGCCGACGGGGCAGGGCGGGCGTTCCGGGCTGGCATTCGGCCGCCTTGAGGATGGCGAACTGGGATTCGGTCACGCTCCGACCGTCTTTGTCGATCCAGGCCAGCGCATCGTTCCCCTCGGCGGTCCGCAGGTAGACGAGCACGCCTTCTGGTCCCAGCGCACTCGGATGGTGGGGCCGCGTCGAATAGACCACCGGAGGGATCGCCGGGATGATGCGCTCCAGGCTCGGCTGAGCCGTGATCGCGTTCTTCCAGATCTGGTAGGCGTACGAGGCCAGGTCCACCTCGGTATCGGCGTCACCATCGAGAATGCCAGCCTTCTCGTTGTAGAGGTCGAGCACCGACTGGTTGTCATCGTCATCCTCGAAGAATGCCTCGTCGGTCCCTACCACTTCGGCGTTTTCCCGCAGGCGCTGGCGGACGCGCTGTCGCAGGCGAAGGACCCGCTCCACGCCATCGGCAGGCAGAAAGGAGTAGCAGACGATCCGCTCGGCTTGCTGGCCGATCCGGTCCACACGGCCCGCCCGCTGGATCAGGCGAATAATCGCCCAGGGCAGATCGTAGTTCACGACGACCGCGCAGTCTTGCAGGTTCTGGCCTTCACTGAGGATGTCGGTGGCAAGCAGGACACGAAGCTCGTCATCCGGCCCGATCTGGTCCCGCTTGTTGTTGCTCACCGGGCTAAAGCGCCAGGCCAGGGTCGTTGGATCGGCGGAATCGCCGGTCGCGCCGGCAAGGCGGGTGATCCCACGCCGTTGCAGCTCGGTTTCGAGGTAGCGCACCGTGTCGGCAAACTGGCTGAAGATGATGACTTTCTCGTCCGGATGCCGGTTCGTCAGGAGATCAACGAGCGCGTCGAGTTTCGTGTCCCGGTCGGCGGCCCACTCCCCGCAGATATCCAGTACGCCAAGCAGGGTGTCTACGTCGCGTTGCAAATCTTTGGCGAGCGATGGGCCGAAGAGTGAAGGGCGAAGCCACTTGAAGCGCCGCCGGTACTGCGTGGTGTACTGCGCATAGACTTGAGCCGCGCGCTGTTTGAACCCGGCTGCTGAATGGCGCTCGGCCGGATCGACGACCCGGCTTTCATCGTCGCCTTCGGGCTCGGCAACGTCGACGTCTTCATCGTCGAGACGAGTATCGAGCAAAGCGCTGTCCTGCGTCCCAATTGGAAGGTCGAGTCCCCGTTCAATGGCATGCAGGAAGACCTCGTTGCGCAGGATGTGCCGCTCGATGGACTGCACGAACGCCTGGCCGCTGCTCTCCAGGCGTTTGAAGAGATTGGTACGGCAGAAACCCATCAACCGGACGCCGGAGCGCGAAAGATCCTGCAGCGCTTTGGCTTCCGCCGGAGTTGGCCGCTGGCGGGGCGACTTCAGTGCGTAGTTGCCCAAGCCATAGCGGGGCAGCCGCAGGGCGTTGATGGCGTCCACCACCGTTGGCGCGTAGAGCTGGGCGTATTGATCGTCGGGATTGTCATCGTCGATCGCGAATTTCACCGTCCGGGGCACGCGCGTCGGGAAGTAGGAACGAGTGCCGTCCGGGAACGTCAGGAACCGGCGGCCGGTGGTGGAATCGGTTTCGGCGTAGTTCTCCATGATGAAGGTGCGGGTGCGGCGGACGAGATAGAGGCGCATCAACTCGCGCCAGTCATCGGGGTACTCGCTCTTCTCGAACGCCGCCAGGGAACGAATAGAGCATTGATGGCGGAGGATGAATTCGGTCTCGCCCAATTGCCGGAGCAGCCGCTCCGGCCGGATACCAAGATCGGCATCATCCTCGACGAAGAGCCGCAACTGGCTGGAGAGATCGAGGTAGGTCTTGTTGTAGGGTGTGGCGGAAAGCAGAATGCACTTGCTTTCGTTCTCCCGCACGTACTCCTGAATCGCGCGGTAGCGCTTACCTTCACGGTTGCGCAGGTTATGGCTTTCGTCGATGAGGACGAGCCGATACCGGCGCAGGTTCGGCAGTTCGGTCGTCACCTGGCTGATCGGGAGCACCCTCGCCCGTAGACGGTACTGGTCCCGGTAGTCCTCCCACATCGTGACCAGGTTTTTCGGGCAGATGATGAGTGTTTCGAGCCCGTAATCGTCCTCGAAGATTCGCGCCAGCGCGGTTGCCATCAGCGTCTTGCCCAGGCCGACGACATCGCCGATGAGCACGCCACCTCGCCGGTTGAGGTGGTGGGCGGCGATCTTGACTGCCGCGGTTTGAAACTCGAACAGCCGTCGTCCAAAATCGCGCGGGATGCGGAACTCGGAGAGCCCAGCTCGGGCCTCCTGCGACAGGTGATAGGCCATCTTCACGTAGATGTGGTAGGGCGGGGTCGATTTCTCACGCGCCCAGCTCTCCTCGATGATCTGCACCAGCTCATCAGAGATGTCGATGCACCAGCGGTCATCCCAGCGGTCGTCAAACCACTGGGCCAACTTCCGGCAGGCATCGTGATCGAGCACATCGACGTTCAACTCCCCCTGCCGGCTCAAACCGGCGAAGGTCAGGTTGCTGCTACCGAGGTAGCCGACGACTGGATTGATGGGGTCAGAACGGAAGAGCAAATAGAGCTTCGCGTGGAGTGGATGGCGGAGGAACAGCTTGACCACGACTTTGCGGGATTTGATCTGCGCCGCCAGGCGGCGTAGGCCCGCTTCGTCCTCGTTCGTAGGGGCACCGACGGTCAGTTGATCGCGAAACTCTTCGGCCAGACGCTTCTTGAGACGGAACGCGGTCTGGTTATCCAGGCCCTCATCCTGCTCCCCGAGGGCCAGCGCCGCGTTCAATTCATCCCGTGGCGCGCGCTGCATCCCCACCAGCAGGCGACATAGACTTCCATCCTCACCGGTCCAAGACTCGATCGCGGAATCGATCTGCTTCCATCCGCGCAGGTTGAAGTACCCG
>JBDZVU010000079.1:0-14789 GCA_040255845.1 Nitrospiraceae bacterium
TGCTCTATAACCGCAGCCGTCAGGAAGCCATTACCAAGGAATTGATGGACATCGTCGGCGGCGCGGAAGCCCTCAAATAAGCGCGTCGGCATCCCGACGACCCATCATTCTGGCCGGCCCTTCTTGAGCGAATCTCGCCTTCCTTCAGCCCCCACCCTAGACGCCATGTTCATCACGAGCCAATGACGCCAAGGCAGTGATGTCACCAGACTGAAGACTGTACCAGCGCCAAGGCCGGAACGGTTGCGTTCCAAAATATTCCTTTGGATCCTCCCAGCGGCATGCTATTGCTTGGGCCGTTGAACCGGAGGCGCGACGTGCGCGACGAGGTGATCACCCGGCAGGCGCTGGAGACGACCGTCAAGATCGGTGTTGTGGCGCTATTGGCCCTCTGGTGCTATCAGATCATACGGCCGTTCATCCAGACGATCCTCTGGGCCGTCATCATTGCGGTCGCGGTGTTCCCGCTCTATCGGCGGCTGCGAACGGCGCTCGGCGAACGGCCCAAGCTGGCGGCCCTGGGAATGACCCTCGCCCTGCTGCTGCTCATGGTGCTCCCTGTCGTTTTGTTGATCTCCCTTCTGGCCGATAATTTACAGGTGCTGGCTCGGCAACTGCACGAAGGCACGCTGCGGCTGCCACTGCCTCCCCCCAATGTCGAGACATGGCCCGTGATCGGCGCACCGACGTATAAGTTCTGGAGCTTGGCCGCCGGCAATCTCAGCGCGGCCATCGAGCAACTCGCACCCCAATTGCGTGAAATGGCCGGGCCGCTCCTCGCGGCCGCCGCGGCGGTTGGTCTCAGTATGCTGGAATTTGCGGCGGCTGTTGTGCTGGCGGGAGTCTTCCTGGCGTACTCTGAAGGGGGCTATCGCCTTACGCGAGCGATCGGGATGCGTCTTGGCGGGCTGCAGGGCGCGGAACTCGTCGGTTTGGGCGAGGAGACCATGCGGAGCGTGGCCCGCGGAGTGCTGGGGGTGGCGGTGATCCAGGCGTTCATGGCCGGATTGGGTATGGTCATCGTCGGCGTGCCTTTTGCCGGCGTATGGACCGTGGTCGCGCTGCTGCTTGGCGTCCTGCAGGTTGGGGTGGGGCTCGTGCTGCTACCCGCGGTCATTTACGTGTTTTCAACTCACGACACCGCTCCAGCGACGGCATTCATGATCTGGTCTCTCATCACGACGGTGACCGACAATGTGCTCAAGCCGCTGTTGCTCGGTCGCGGGCTCGATGTGCCGATGTCGGTGATTTTCGTCGGGGCAATCGGCGGGATGTTGACGGCCGGCATCATCGGGCTCTTTGTGGGGGCCATGCTGCTGGCGTTGGGCTACAAAATCTTTCTCGCCTGGTTAGAGATGCCGGCGCCGCCTGCAGCCGAGACGGCGAACCGCAACGCACCGGCCGGCGCGGAAGCCCTCAAATAGCACGCATTCACCGCTCCGAGTCAGGCAGGACGGGGCTTCGCTGCCACATAGCCGAATCGCTTGCGGAAGGTTTCTGCCGTCAACCCCGTCACCTTTCCATACGCCGCCAACCGCTCCTTGTCCTCGAAATCGTCCGGCTCGAGCCGGGTCATGTAGCGCCGGGCGATGCGATAGGCTTCCGCTTCCACATCCACCATGCGGACCCGTGCCCGCTGCGTGGCCGGATCCATGATCGTGTCGAAGGGCATGGGAGCAAAGGCGCCGTTGACGAACGAGACCATGGCGCCGGTGCCGCCTCCCAAGAGAAAGTCCGCCGCGCTGTATCCGAGGTCGCGGCAATAATCCATGTCGAAGGGAATCGGATCGGCGCAGCGCAATTCAAATCCAATGTCCTTCAGGCGGATGGTCGGAGACAAGCCGAACGGTGCGAGCCGCTTCAGGACTTCTTCCTTGAAAACACGTCCCAGGTCAAGGTCGGCCAGCTCCACATGGCCATGCTCATCGCGCGCGACCGACGCCAGGGCGGCGAAATCGGCTGGATCCATCAGTTCGGCCAATCCCTCCGCCATGACCGCAACCCCATCGTCGTAGCCTTGAGCGGCGCGCTTGATGATGGCGCCGGCGAGGATGTCGGCGACTTTCGCGAGCTTGAGAGGCCGCTCGGGAAACTCCTCCGGGATCAGGGTCAGCGTGGCGCCCGCGGCTTTGCCGATTCCCAAGGCAAGATGTCCGGCTTTGCGTCCCATGGCGACGACGAAGAACCAGTGGGCCGTCGTGCGGGCGTCCTCCAGGATGTTTTTCACCGCCTCGGTGCCGACGTGGCGGGCGGTCTGGAAACCAAAAGTCGGCACGCCCGGAGGCAAAGCCAGATCGTTGTCGATGGTCTTCGGCACGTGGACCACACGCAGCCGTCCCTGGGCCGCCTTCTCCAGCGTCAGCGCGGAGAAACACGTGTCGTCTCCTCCAATGGTGATCAATCCTGTCACGCCGAGCTGCGTCAGGGTCTTGAGCGTCTGCTTCACGTGGTCAGGGTTTTTGGTAGGGTTCGCCCGCGCGGTTTTGAGAACGGATCCGCCTCGGAAATGCAGTTCCCGAACGTGCTTGAGCGTCAATGGTGTCACGCGGCGCGCATCGCCTTGCATGATCCATTTGAAGCCCTGTTCGATGCCGAGCACGGGCACGCGTGCCATGTGGCAGCGAATGGTCGCGGCGCTGATCACGGCGTTGATCCCGGGCGCCGGCCCTCCGCCGACGAGTATGGCGATCGATTCATTCATGGGTCAGGCTCCTTCCATTTTAGTATCGAGCGCAGCTGCTAGGACTGTGCCAAGGATGCCCCCGTCAAGTCGGAGCCTTCAGCAACATCGAGGTGCGTAATAGGCATCGTATGGGATGGGCCTCTGTCGCAGAATTCTACAGTGTACAAGGCGCGACGGGCTGGGGAAACACCTAGGCCTGTCGGAGTTAACAGTTTCGTCCTCCGAAGGCCTCCGTGTATAAGAGACGGAAACAGTCGGGCACCGAAACGCACCGAAGTCCAGCAAAGGAGAAGCGACATGGCGCGACCGGACCTCGAACAGATGGCCAAGCGGCTCGTCACCGCAGGCAAGGGCATTCTTGCGGCGGATGAAAGCATCGGAACGATCACGAAGCGGTTCGCGGCGCTGCACATCGAGTTCATTCCGGAGAATCGACGCGCGTACCGCGAGATGTTGTTTACCACGCCGGGCGCCGGGGAATTCATCAGCGGGGCCATCCTCTACGACGAAACGATCAGGCAGAAGAGCGCCGCCGGCATTCCGCTCGTGGACATCTTGACCAAGCAGGGGATCGTGCCCGGCATCAAGGTCGATCTGGGAGCCAAGCCGCTCGCCGGATCGCCGGAGGAAACCGTGACCGAAGGGCTGGACGGCCTGCGGGAGCGGCTGAAGGAGTATCACGCGATGGGGGCCCGCTTCGCCAAATGGCGCGCCGTCATACGCATCACCGACACACTGCCGAGCTCCAACTGCCTCGAAGTCAACGCGCATGCGCTCGCGCGGTATGCCGCCTTGTGCCAGGAGGCCGGCCTGGTGCCCATCGTGGAACCGGAAGTGTTGATGGACGGCACCCACACCATCGAACGATGCGAGGCGGTCACCAGCGCGACGCTCCACACGGTGTTTCATGCACTGTTTGTGCAGGGCGTGCGCCTCGAAGAAATGTTGCTCAAGCCCAACATGGTCCTGTCCGGAAAAGCCTGTCCGACGCAGGCGTCGGTGCAAGAGGTCGCGACGGCGACGCTCCGCTGCCTGCGACGGCACGTTCCTGCCGCCGTGCCCGGCATCGTGTTCCTGTCCGGGGGGCAGAGCGACGTGCTCGCAACCAAGCACCTCAACGCCCTCAATACGCTGGATACGCCGCGCCCCTGGGCGCTCAGCTTCTCGTACGGGCGGGCGCTTCAGGATGCCGCGATGCAGGCGTGGCGGGGCAAACCCGAGCACGTCAAGGCCGGCCAACAGGCCTTTTCCCATCGGGCCAAATGCAACGGCGCCGCGGTCCTCGGACGCTATACCGAGGCCATGGAAGGTGAGGTTGCGCAGATGGTGGCCTCATGATGCAGACAGCGCGCGCGCGGTGACATGCGCGTCTTGGTCCTCAATAGCGGCAGTTCGTCTGTCAAGTTCAGGCTTGTGGAGATTGTCAAAGCGGACGACGGCACTGTCACCGTAGGGCCTGCCTCGCTTCGCGGCGCGGTGAAGGGCATCGGCGGAGTCGCAACCCTGGAAGCGACGGATGAGGCCGGTTCGTCGGCCGCGACGCTGGATGTCACGGACCACGCCGGCGCCATCCGGGCGCTCTTTCACCGGCTCGGGCATGTTCTGGAGCAAGCCGAGGCCATCGGTCATCGGGTGGTGCATGGAGGGGAACGGTTCATGGCACCCACGGTCATCACTCCCGACGTGGAGGCGGAGATCGATGCCCTGTCCGAACTGGCCCCGCTGCACAATCCTCCCTGCCTCGCCGGCATCCGTGGGGCTCGAGCGGCGGCGCGCGCGGATATTCCCATGGTGGCCGTCTTCGACACGGCGTTTCATCGCCGGTTGCCGGACGTCGCGAGGCACTATGCATTGCCGGCCGAATTGGCCGACCGGTACCACATCCGCCGGTACGGATTTCACGGCATCGCTCATGCGTCCCTGCTCCACGGGTATGCGGCCTGTCTCGGACGGTCGCCCCAGGACGCGCGCGTGATCACCCTCCAGCTCGGCAACGGCTGCTCCGTGACCGCGATCGACCGCGGCCGTTCGGTGGACACCTCCATGGGCTTCACCCCGCTGGAAGGTTTGGTGATGGGCAGCCGGTCGGGGGATGTGGATCCGGCCGTCGTGAGCTATCTGTGCGAACGGGAGAAAGTCGATGCGGCCGAAGTCGAACGGTGGCTGAACGAACGGTCGGGGTTGCTCGGGCTGTCGGGCCGCACCAACGACATGCGGACCCTGCTGCGGGATGCACGGCAGGATCAGCGGGCGCGCCTTGCCGTCGACCTCTTTTGCTATCGCGCGAGGAAATACGTCGGCGCGTATCTGGCCGTGTTGGGCGGAGCCGACGCCGTCGTCTTCGGCGGCGGGATCGGCGAAAACGCCCCTGAGATTCGCGAACGAATCTGCGGCGGGATGGACTGGTGCGGGCTCCGCTTGGACAGCGAGCGCAATCGCGCGGCGGTCGGCCTGGCGCCCGGCCAGGGCGCGAGGATCAGTGAGGACGGCAGCACCCTGTCCGCCTACGTGGTGGCGGCGGACGAGGAAACGTGGATCGCGCGGGAAACGGCGCGCTGTTTAAATGAAGGAAAACACTGAACGTTGAATGTGCTGTGAGTTGTCGGGCTGGCGACATGTCTCAGCCGGACTCACACGGTCAAAGGAGCTCCCATGCCGAAGGTATTGTCGGAGAAGGAACTCAAGCTCATCGACGCCTACTGGCGCGCGGCCAACTATCTGTCGGTCGGCCAGATCTACCTCTACGATAATCCGCTCCTGAAAAAGACGCTGACGAAGGAGCACATCAAGCCGCGTCTGCTGGGCCATTGGGGCACGACGCCGGGGCTCAACTTCATTTACGTACACCTCAACCGGGCGATCAAGAAGCGGGACCTCAGCATGATCTACATCACAGGACCCGGACACGGAGGGCCCGGTCTCGTGGCGAACGCGTATCTGGAAGGCACCTACTCGGAGGTCTACCCCAATATCGGGCAGGACGAAGCCGGGATGAAACGCCTGTTCACCCAGTTTTCGTTCCCCGGGGGCATCCCCAGCCATGTGGCGCCGGAAACGCCAGGATCGATTCATGAAGGGGGCGAGCTGGGCTATGCGGTCTCGCATGCGTACGGAGCCGCGTTCGACAATCCCGATTTGATCGTCGCCTGCGTCGTCGGCGACGGGGAAGCGGAGACCGGACCGCTGGCCACGTCATGGCATTCCAACAAGTTTCTGAACCCCGCCACCGACGGGGCGGTGCTGCCGATTCTCCACTTGAACGGATACAAGATCGCGAATCCCTGTGTGTTGGCGAGGATCAGCCATGAGGAACTGGACCAGCTGTTCCGGGGATACGGCTATACGCCCCATTTCGTGGAAGGCAGTGAGCCGGCCGAGATGCATCAACTCATGGCGGCGGCGGTCGATGCGTGTCTCGATGAAATCAGTACCATACAGACGCGGGCGCGGAAGAACGGCGTGATAGACCGCCCGCGCTGGCCGATGATCATCCTGCGCTCGCCCAAGGGCTGGACGTGCCCGAAGGAAATCGACGGCAAGCGGACCGAAGATTACTGGCGGAGTCACCAAGTGCCGATGGGCGAGATGCACGAGAAGGCGGAGCACGTCCGCATTCTGGAAAAGTGGATGAAGAGCTACAAGCCCGAGGAGCTGTTCGACAAGACCGGCCGGTTGGTGCCGGAGCTGGCCGAGCTGCCGCCCAAAGGCGACCGCCGAATGAGCGCCAATCCGCACGCCAACGGCGGCCTCCTGCTCAAGGATTTGCGATTGCCGGATTTCCGGGACTATGCCGTAAAGGTCACGAAGCCGGGTGCGTCGTTGGCGGAATCCACGCGGGTCATGGGCAAGTTCCTGGCCGACGTGATGAAGCTGAACCTCGACAACAAGAATTTCCGTTTGTTCAGCCCTGACGAGAACAACTCGAACCGCTGGCAGGATGTGCTGGACGTGACCAATCGCGCGTGGATGGCCGAGCGGTATCCGTATGACGATCATCTCGCCCCCGACGGCCGCGTGATGGAAATGCTCAGCGAGCATCAATGCCAGGGGTGGCTCGAAGGCTATCTGCTGACCGGCCGGCACGGGTTCTTCTCGTGCTATGAAGCCTTCATCCACATCATCGATTCGATGTTCAACCAGCACGCGAAATGGCTCAAGGTCACGCGTGACATTCCCTGGCGCCGGCCGATCGCCTCACTGAACTATCTGTTGAGCTCTCACGTGTGGCGCCAGGACCACAACGGATTCAGTCATCAAGACCCCGGCTTCATCGATCATGTCGTGAACAAGAAGGCCGAGGTCGTGCGCGTGTATCTGCCGCCCGACGCCAACACCCTCCTGTCCGTGACCGACCATTGCCTGCGGAGCCGGAACTACGTGAACGTGATCGTGGCCGGCAAGCAGCCCGCCCCGCAATGGCTGACGATGGACCAGGCCATCAAGCACTGCACCGCCGGCATCGGCATCTGGGAATGGGCCAGCAATGACAAGGGGAGCGACCCCGATGTGGTGATGGCCTGCTGCGGCGACGTGCCCACCCTGGAAACCCTTGCGGCGGTGGACATCTTCCGCCAACACATTCCCTCCTTGAAGATCCGCGTCGTCAACGTGGTCAACCTCATGAAGCTCCAGCCGCCGAGCGAGCATCCGCACGGCCTGTCGGACAAGGATTTCGACGCCCTGTTCACCACCAATAAGCCGATCATCTTCGCGTTTCACGGCTATCCGTGGCTGATCCACCGGCTGACGTATCGACGCACGAACCACGGCAACCTGCACGTGCGAGGCTATAAGGAAGAAGGGACGACGACGACCCCGTTCGACATGTGCGTGCTGAACGACCTCGACCGATTCCATCTGGCCATGGATGTCATCGACCGGGTGCCTTCGCTGCAATCGCGCGCGGCCTACGCGAAGCAAGCGCTCCGCGACAAGCTGATCGAGCACAAACAGTACATCATGAAGCACGGCGAAGACATGCCGGAGATCAGCGGCTGGCAGTGGAGCAGCGAGCGCGCCGCGGGCCGACGCGGCGGGTCCACCGAAGCTGACAACGTCTGACCGTCCAGTGTCCGGTCGGTGGAGGCCTTCTCCCGCGGGGCCGTGTCAGGCTGAAGGAGGGAGGGATGCCGAGGGAGAAAGAGCGGGACGGGGATCGGCCTAAACTGAAGCGCAAGGCCTACGAAAAGGCACTGCGCAAGCTGCAGGCCGATTTGTGCCTGCTGCAAGACTGGATCAAGCACAAGGGGCTCCGCATCATGGTGGTCTTCGAAGGCCGCGACGGCGCCGGCAAAGGCGGCACCATCCGGGCCATTACGGAACGGGTCAGCCCCCGCGTGTTCCGGACCGTCGCGCTTCCGGCTCCGTCCGACCGCGAGCGGAGCCAGATGTACCTCCAGCGGTATATGAATCATTTCCCGGCGTCGGGAGAAATCGTCATTTGGGACCGCAGTTGGTACAACCGCGCCGGGGTTGAGCATGTGATGGGGTTTTGCACCAAGGAGCAATACAAACGGTTCCTGGACCTGTGCCCCGTGGTCGAAAAGTACATCGTGGACGGGGGCATCACCTTGATCAAGTACTGGCTCGAGGTGAGCAATGAGGAGCAGGAACGGCGATTCCAGGCACGGGTGGAAGATCCGTTGCGGCAGTGGAAACTCAGTCCCATGGATCTGCCGTCCCGCGAGAAATGGTACGAGTACAGCCGCGCCCGCGACCGCATGCTCGAGGCCACGGACACGAAGCATGCGCCGTGGTACATCATCCGGTCGGACAACAAGCGAGCCGCCCGCCTCAATTGCATCAGTCACCTCCTCAGTCTCATCCCGTATAAAAAGATCAAGCGCAAAGAAGTGAAGCTGCCTGCGCGATCGAACAAGCATAAGTACGACGACCAAGCGACCTTGAAGGGGAGGACCTTCGTTCCGGAAGCGTATTGAGGGCGTTGAGGCGCTGTGGTGTCACGAGACGTCATGATGCACGACCTTCCCATTGTCTATTTGGCCCGGCATGGTGAGACTGCGTGGACCCTCACTGGTCAGCACACGGGGCTGAGCGATCTGCCGCTGACTGAACGGGGCGAACGCACGGCTCGGCAGTTGGGGGAACGCCTCAAAAGAGAGAAGTTCACCAAGGTGCTGACGAGTCCCTTACAGCGCGCAGTCCGCACCTGCGAGCTGTCCGGATTCGGAGCCGTCGCGGAAGTCGATCGGGACCTTGTGGAATGGGATTATGGTGAGTATGAAGGGCGCCGCACGGCTGAGATTCGGCTGGAGCGCCCGGATTGGGACCTCTTCCGCGACGGGTGCCCGGAAGGGGAATCGCCGCAGCAGGTCGCGGAGCGTGCCGACCGTGTCGTGCGCCGGGTGCGCGCGATCGCAGGGAATCTGTTGCTCTTTTCAAGCGGGCATTTCCTGCGTGTGTTGGCCACTCGCTGGGTGGGGATGGACCCGGCTATCATTGGCAGATTCTTCATGTTGAGCACGGCGAGCCTCAGCGCGTTGGGATACGAACACGAACTTTCCAGGCCGGTCATCCGATTGTGGAATGAGACTCGGCATGTGGAGGGGGTCGTCTGACACGGGCTCTGATGCCGGCTCTCTCCGCCTCTTTAATGAAGGGTCGGTGAAGGTTTACCATAGGGCTCACTGCAGAGGTAGGCGGGTCATGAAAGGAGCGAGCAACCGATGAGCCTGCATCCTTTGGCCGGGCAGCCGGTCCCTGCGGATCAGCTGATCGACCTTGGCAGGCTCGAGCGCGAGTTCGAAGAACGGCAGCCTGACCTGAGCGATCCGAACCAGCTCGTCAGCTTCGGCACGAGCGGTCACCGGGGGTCGCCTTTTGGCGGCTCCTTCACCAGAGCCCACATCGAAGCGATGACGCAGGCCATCTGCGAGTATCGCCGCAGCAAGGGAATCAGCGGCCCCCTCTTCATGGGAAAGGACACCCATGCCGTGTCGGGGCCGGCTCAACGCGCGGCGCTTTGGGTGTTGGCGGCCAACGGGGTCGACACGTATATCCAGCGGCAGGACGGCTTCACCCCGACGCCGGTCGTATCCCGCGCCATTCTCGCCCACAATCGCGCGGGGGGCACGCCGCAGGCCGACGGCATTGTGGTGACCCCGTCGCACAATCCGCCCGCGGACGGCGGCTTCAAGTACAACCCGCCGCACGGCGGTCCGGCGGACACCGACGTGACCGGCTGGATCCAAGAGCGAGCGAATGCCCTCCTTCGCGGCGGCAACCGGGACGTGAAGCGTTTGCCGTATGAGTCCGCCCGCGCCGCCTCGACGACGCATGAGACCGACTTCGTCGCACCCTATGTCGACGACCTCACGAGCGTTCTCGACATGGATGTAATCCGATCCTCGGGAGTGAAGATCGGGATTCACCCGCTCGGAGGCGCGGCCGCCGCCTATTGGGAACCGGTCAAAGCGCGGTACAGGCTGGACCTCACGGTCGTGGATCCGACGATCGACGGAACCTTCCGGTTCATGACGCTGGATCATGACGGGAAGATCCGGATGGATTGCTCCAGCCCCTATGCGATGGCCGGGCTGGTCCAGCTCAAGGACCGCTTCGACATCGCGTTCGGCAACGATGCCGATGCGGACCGCCACGGCATCGTCACGCGGTCGGCCGGCCTGATGAACCCCAACCACTATCTTGCCGTGGCCATTCGCTATCTGCTCACGCACCGGCCGAAATGGCCCTCGAACGCATGGGTCGGCAAAACGGTCGTGAGCAGCGGGTTGATCGATCGCGTGGTCCGTCACCTGGGCCGCAGGCTGGGGGAGGTGCCGGTGGGCTTCAAATGGTTCGCGCCCGGTTTGCTGGATGGGTCCTGCTGTTTCGGCGGGGAGGAAAGCGCCGGCGCGAGCTTCCTCCGGACCGACGGCACCGTCTGGACCACCGACAAGGACGGCCTTCTGCTCGGTCTATTGGCGGCGGAAATCACCGCCCGGACCGGCAAGGACCCCAGCGCACATTACCGCGAGCTGGCCGACCAGTTCGGGACCCCGTATTACATTCGGATCGATGCCGCCGCCACTCCTGAGGAGAAGAAGCGGCTGGGAAAATTGGCGCCTGAGGCCGTCACGGCGACCACCCTTGCCGGCGAGCCGATCGTGGCCAAGCTGACGCGGGCGCCAGGCAACGACGGGCCCATCGGGGGCCTCAAGGTCGTGACCGAAAAGGGATGGTTCGCGGCGCGGCCGTCCGGGACTGAAAACATCTACAAACTGTACGCCGAAAGTTTTCGCAGTCAATCGCATCTCGACGCGATCGTGGACGAAGCACAGGCGATCGTGCGCCGGGCATTGACCGGCAAGGCCGAATGAGCCGGAGCATGCCTGCCACCTCTCCGCTTTCTGCCGCTGTCGGGGCGGACCATTGCGGAACGGACGACCCTGAACGAGGAGCAGCAACGGCATGACGACCGACAACGTGTCCCTGACCGCGCGGGCCGCATGGAAAGCGCTCGAGGCCCATGCCGAGCGCATGCGCGGCATCCATCTGCGGACGTTCTTTGCCGAAGACAAGGGGCGCGGCACCCGGATGACGGCCGAGGCGGCCGGTCTCTTCCTCGATTACAGCAAGAACCGCGTCACGGACGAGACGCTCCGGCTCCTCGTGCAACTCGCGGATGAAGCCGGACTGCGGGCGCGCATCGACGCCATGTTCCGTGGGGACACGATCAATGTGACGGAGCGGCGCCCCGTCCTGCACGTCGCGCTCCGCGCACCGCGCGCGGCTCGCATCCTGGTCGGCGGTCATGACGTCGTGCCCGATGTGCATCGCGTGCTCGACAAGATGGCCGACTTTTGCGATCGCGTGCGCAGCGGCGCGTGGACCGGGCACACCGGGAAGCCGATCCGCAACGTGGTCAACATCGGCATCGGGGGGTCCGATCTCGGACCGGTCATGGCCTATGAGGCCCTCAAGGCCTACAGCGACCGGCGCCTGGCGTTTCGCTTCGTGTCCAACGTGGACGGGACGGACTTCGCCGAGAGCGTCCGCGATCTCGATGCGGCCCAAACCTTGTTCATCGTCTCGTCTAAGACCTTCACGACGCTCGAAACGATGACGAACGCGAACAGCGCCCGCGACTGGCTGCTCGCCAAGCTGGGAGGGGAGCGCAGGGCGGTCGCCAAGCACTTCGTCGCGGTGTCGACCAATGCGAAGGAGGTGGCCGCCTTCGGCATCGATACCGCGAACATGTTCGAATTTTGGGAATGGGTCGGAGGGCGCTATTCCCTCGATTCGGCGATCGGGCTTTCCACGATGCTCGCGATCGGCCCTGCCGAGTTCCGATCCATGCTGGACGGGTTCCATCAGATCGACGAGCATTTCAGGACGGCGCCGTTCGATCGCAATCTGCCTGTCCTCCTGGGCTTGCTGACGGTCTGGTACGCCAATTTCTTCAATGCCCACACGGTGGCCGTCCTGCCCTACGATCAGTACCTCAAGCGCTTTCCGGCGTACTTGCAGCAACTGACGATGGAGAGCAACGGCAAACAGACGACGCTGCAGGGCACGAAGGTCTCCTACGAGACCGGCCCCATTTATTGGGGCGAACCGGGGACGAACGGGCAGCATTCCTTCTATCAGCTGATCCACCAGGGGACGAGGCTCGTGCCCTGCGATTTCATCGCCTTTCACCAGTCGCTCAATCCGCTGGGCCGGCATCACGACCTGCTCCTGGCCAACGTGTTCGCGCAGGCCGAAGCGCTGGCCTTCGGCAAGACGGCGGACGAGGTGAAGCGGGAAGGGATTCCCGACTGGCTCGTGCCGCATCGGGTCTTCGAAGGCAACCGGCCGTCCAATACCATCCTTGCGGATCGGCTCACGCCCGCCGTGCTCGGGCAGTTGGTCGCCCTGTACGAGCATGCCGTCTTCACGCAAAGCGTCATTTGGAACATTGATGCGTTCGACCAATGGGGCGTGGAATTGGGCAAGGTCCTGGCGCAGCGCATTGTGCCCGAGCTGGAGAGCCAAGGCGAACCGGCGCTCAGCCACGACAGCTCGACGAACAATCTTATCCGCCGGCATCGTGCGCGCAAGCGGTCGGCCTGAGCATACGCCGTCCATCGAGACACAGAAGGAGGCAGACCATCATGCAGTTGGGGATGATCGGGTTGGGGCGAATGGGGGCCAACATGGTGCGGCGGCTGCTGAAGGCCGGGCACGACTGCGTCGTCTTCGACCGGTCGCCGTCGGCGGTGCAGGCCCTGGTGAAGGACCGGGCCACGGGCGCGGCGTCGCTCGCCGAACTGGCGAAGAGCCTGGCCAAGCCGCGGGCCGTGTGGCTGATGGTCCCGGCCGCGGTCACCGATCAGACGATCGCCGATCTGGTGCCCCATCTCGAGCCGGACGACATCGTCATCGACGGCGGCAATTCGTATTACGTGGATGATATCCGCCGGGCCAAGGAGCTGGCGGGCAAGCGGATTCATTATGTGGACGTGGGCACGAGCGGCGGCGTCTGGGGATTGGAGCGCGGGTACTGCATGATGATCGGAGGCGAGGCGCCGGTCGTGAGCCACCTTGATCCGATTTTTCGCTCGCTGGCGCCGGGGCTCGGCGACATCCCGCGCACCCCGGGCCGGGAAAAGCTGGGCGGCACGGCCGAGCAGGGCTATCTGCACTGCGGGCCCAACGGGGCCGGTCACTTCGTCAAGATGGTGCACAACGGCATCGAATACGGCCTGATGGCGGCCTATGCCGAAGGCATGGGAATCCTGCGAGGGGCGAACGTCGGCCGCCATGCGCACGAGACCGATGCCGAGACCACGCCGCTGCGCGATCCCGAGCATTACCAGTATGAGTTCAACCTGGCCGACATCGCCGAGGTGTGGCGGCGGGGCAGTGTCATCGCCTCATGGCTCTTGGACTTGACGGCGGCGGCTCTGGCTGAGGATCCGCATCTGGAGAAGTACGGAGGACGGGTGTCGGACTCCGGCGAGGGCCGTTGGACGATCAAAGCGGCGATCGACGAGGCGGTCCCCGTGCCGGTGCTGTCTACCGCACTGTACCAGCGGTTCAGTTCGCGCGGGGAAGCCGACTACCAGAACAAAATCCTCTCGGCCATGCGCTTCCAGTTCGGCGGCCATCACGAGAAGCCTGCGAAGTGATGAAGATCTGCTTCGAGCGAGGAGGCAGGATCATGAAAGGCCTCATGATGAGGGCGGCCGACGGCACGCCGTGCAGTGATCGCAGTCAACAGCATGCCCAGGGCCGGTGACGGCGTCCGACGGCGGGCGCTCGGCGCGTTCCTTCCTGCCGCGCCCCGCATGAAGCCGTCCGTCTACTGGCTCCTGATTTTCCTGCCGGTCGCGGGCGTGCTCGCGCATGCAGCCTCGGCTCCGCGGCCGTCCGTCTTCGCCTGCGCCGCCTTGGCGCTCGTGCCCATTGCCGCATTAATCATCCTCTCCACCGAGCAGCTGGCGAGGCATACGGGAGACGCGGCCGGCGGACTGCTGAATGCCACCTTTGGGAACACGCCCGAGCTCATCATTTCACTGACCGCGCTCAGAGCCGGGTACGTCGACATGGTGCGGGCTGCCATCGTCGGGGGAATTCTGGCCAACCTCCTGCTCGCCCTCGGTTCCGCCTTCCTTCTGGGCGGCGCACGGCACCACGAGCAGAAATACAATCCCGTGGCGGCTCGCATGAACGGCACCATGATGTTGCTCGCCGCGGTGAGCATGATGGTGCCCAGCGCGTTCAGCACGAACTATGGGGCGCTGGCCGGGCCGTCCCGGGAGGATCTGCTCAACGTCGGACTCGCCTGCGTGTTGTTGCTTGCCTATGTCTTGTATCTGGTCTTCTCGCTGCATACGCACCGCGGTTCGTTTGCCAGCATCGACGCCGGGAAAGAGATCGTGCACGACAGCAAGCCGTGGAGCGTGCTGCGCGCGATCGTGAGCCTGCTCGGGGCGTCGGTGCTGGCTGCTTGGATGAGCGAGATCCTGGTCGGCGCCGCGGCGGAAACCGGCAGGGCGTTGGGCATGTCGCAGTTGTTCATGGGCATCATCGTGCTTGCGGTCGTGGGCGCGTCCGCCGAGGTCGGCTCGGTCATTGCGCTGGCCAGGAAGAACCACATGGA
>JBDZVU010000154.1:0-3645 GCA_040255845.1 Nitrospiraceae bacterium
AGATTCTGGTCCACCAGCCGTTTCCGGTCCAATAGGCTCTCCGCCCATTCGCGCAGCGGGCCGCGAAGCCAGCTGTCGAGCGGGATTCCGAAGCCCATTTTTTGGCGGTCCAGCAGCCGGGCGGGGACGTATCGCTGAAGCACCTGCCTGAGCACCCATTTCCCTCGTCCGCTTCGCACTCTCATCGACGGAGGAAGCGTCCAAGCGAACTCCACGACGCGATGATCCAAGTACGGCACGCGCACTTCGAGGCTCACGGCCATGCTGGCCCGATCGACCTTGACCAGAATGTCGTCCGGTAAATAGGTCATCATGTCGACCAGCATGAGACGCCCCACCCGGTCCATCCTTTTCACGTGAGGCGGCCCGGCATGCGACAGCGCGGTGGCCGGCTCCACCAGCCCGCTCCCGATCAATGGAGGCTCGTTCCAGTGCGACACGATGACTCGATAGAGGGCTTCAAGCGAGTCCGCGGACAGCATCTCGAGCGCCTTTCGCCACCGGCCCCCCGACAACCGGCGCGGCAGGAATCGGTCCAACCGACCTTCCTGTGAGCGCGTGACGGCGCGGCCGAGTGCTGCGAGCGCGTCAGGCACCGCCCGCTTCGCATTCCACAGACGCACGGCCTCGAGATACCGCGCATACCCGGCGAACAGTTCATCGGCTCCATCCCCCGACAAGGCGACGGTGACATGCTGTCGTGTCAGCGCGGCAATGAGATAGGTGGGAATCTGCGAGGAATCGGCAAACGGCTCATCATACACCGCGGGCATGCGCGGGATGACCTCGAGGGCATCCGCGGCTGAAACACGCAACTCGGTGTGGTCCGTGCCGAAGTGCTCCGCCACCCGCCTGGCATGCGGCGCTTCGTTATATCGGTCGTCTTCAAACCCGACCGAGAAGGTTCGAACCGGCTTCGCGCTCTGCGCCTGCATTACGGCGACGACGGTGGAGGAATCGATTCCCCCGGACAGAAAGGCGCCGAGGGGAACGTCGGCTTCCATCCGTATACCGACGGCTTCTTGCAACAACGCATCCAAACAGCTCGTCGCTTCAGCCGCTTCCCCCTGGAAGGGGTGGGCGCTTCCCCACTCGGCCACCCCGACCAACGACCAGTAGGGAGCGATCCGTACGATCGACGGCCGGTCGAAGGCAACCGTGACGATCGTTCCGGGCGGAACCTTCGAGATACGGGCGTAGATCGAGTACGGAGCCGGAATATAGTTGTGCCGCAGGTAGAGCGCCAGCGCCCCCCGATCGATCGGGGATTCGAATTCCGGATGAGCCTTGAACGCCTTCAGCTCCGAGGCAAAGAGAAAGGTTTGGCCCAACCAACCGTAATACAGCGGCTTTTCCCCCATGCGGTCACGGACGAGGTGCAACAGGCGGAGCTGGCGATCCCACAGCGCGATGGCGAACATGCCGTTGAACCGCGGGACAGCCGCTTCGACACCCCATTGTGAGACGGCGCTCACTAATACTTCCGTGTCCGAGCGGCCGCGGAATCCATGTCCCGCTTCTTCCAGCTCCCGGCGCAACGTCCGAAAGTTGTAGAGCTCCCCGTTGAAGCTGACGACGTACCGGCCGCACGCCGAGGTCATCGGCTGGCGACCCAGCGGCGACAGATCCAGGATGGACAACCGGCGGTGGCCGAGCGCAAGGCCGACTTTGGCGTCGACCCAGATCCCGGAATCGTCGGGCCCCCGGTGTGAAAGTGTCTGCGTCATGCGAGAGGCCATCGCGTGGAGCACGGACGCCCCCTGCTCCCTACGCACGTCCATGATGCCCGCTATGCCGCACATCCGTTCCTCCACGCTCCGTGGCCGAAGCATGACCACGCGCGAGCCGCGCGCGTGATGGTGGCAGCCGTCATGCCTGCGCGGAGCCCGCCAGAGTATTTAACTTGCTCTTTACATTCCATCCCGGTGCGGACGCAGGCTCCGGCCTCCAAAATGTACAGGTGCCGCTCGCTGTCTCGTCGCCGGCTCCGCCAGGCTTTCAAAAATACACCTGCAAAACAGTCACTCGGTCATTGCGGCATGCGCGTTGCTAGCACGGCGCATGTCGTTTCCACGCGCATCATGATTTTCATTGTGTGACACGCAACCCCAGGAGGCAGTCATGAGGTCAAGCATTCCGACGGGCCGGTCTTCTCACCGCTTCGCTACCGCGACGGCCCTCATCACCGCGGCATTCTGCTGCGTGCCATTGTTGAGCACCGCGCCGGCCATGGCAGCCACGTACTATATTTCCCCTTCGGGAAACGATTCGAATCCCGGGACGCAAGCCGCGCCGTGGAAGACCATCCGGAAGGCCGCGGCCACGTTGGTGGCGGGGGACACCGGCATCCTCATGAACGGCACCTACACCGAGCCTGAGATCGTGTTCAAAAACTCGGGCACGCCCACGAACCGCATCACGCTCCGCGCGCAAAACAAGCATCAGGCGATCCTCAGCTCGACGTCGGGCTGCAATCCGAACATCAGCATCTATGCGAGCTACGTGACGATCGAAGACATTCGCTCCGTCGTGTCTCCGAACAACGTCGCCTGCGGCAGCCATAACAGCGCCGACGGGACCGGAGTGCGGTGTTGGCATTCGAACGCTCCGACTGTGTCGAACCAATCCACCGGGTACGTCGGGTGTGTCGTGCGCGGCCTCCGCATCGATGGCAGCCCGGCGCGCAGCCATGCGGTGAAGACCAGCCAGGACTTCGCTCTGGTGGAGAACTGCGAAGTGTATTCCGGCATTGAAGCGTTCAATAGCTACGGGGTCATCTTCCGCAACAACACCGTCATCGGCGGTGACGCATGGGGGTCCAGCTTGGTCGCGAAGGGCGGCGTCCGCAATTTCGAAGCGTACAACAACGTGGTGCGCGTGCGGTCGGTCTGGGGACTCGGCATCATCCTGGGCGGCCTCACGGGTAATCAGTGGCTGTACGATCCGCCTTCGGGCGTCGAGGCGTACAACTCCGTCGCCTACAACAACGTGATCATCAACGAGAGCGGCGGCGCGGCCGATACGCTCGGCATGATGGGAGGTCGGGACAGCTCGCTGTTCAACAACGTCGTGATCAGCGGCAACGTCATGCTCCGCCCCGGGTATACGGGCGTGCAGTCCAGCAATCCGACGATCAAGAACAACATCTTTCTCTGTTCCGGGAACAGCGTACGAGGCCAGTGGGGCTTCGCAGGCACGCTGAACCTGGACTACAACAACTTCTACAACTGCTCCAATGTCCCGTCACAGGCCCATCCGATCGCGGGGAATCCTCTGTTCGTCGATTCCCGCTCTGATTGGCATCTCACGCCGAACAGCCCCGCCATCCGCGCCGGAACCGTCGTGACGGCCAGAGGATTCAAGGGCGAAACGTTGGTCGTCAATCTGGACAAAGACGGCAAGGTTCGCACGACTCCCTGGGATCTCGGCATTTACGCGACGAACGGCACCGCAGTGGACACCACGCCTCCCGTGGCACCGACGAACCTTCGGGTGTCGTAGCGCCCACCTGCGCTCAGGCATAGGACCGGACGGGCAGCGCCTGAGCGCGGCCGGGGCTCTGCATCGTCACCGCTTCTTCGCGCCGTCCGTAGACGGCCGCGGGCGGCGTCGGGCGCCCCCCGCCGCCCAGCGCGCGCGAGGCGC
>JBDZVU010000080.1:0-14272 GCA_040255845.1 Nitrospiraceae bacterium
GGCTCTTCGAGTTTGAGCCCGAGCCGTTGCGCCTCCCGGGTGATCCACGGCGTCAATTGCGCGTCGCGCAGCGGCGAGCAGTCCACCGCCACGGCGGCGCGGGCCAGCGCCTGCGAGAACTTGAGCCGCCCGTCCAGCTTCGAAGCGAGGAAGACCACCGTCGTGGTCTCCACCGGCTGTTTGAGATAAGCCAGCAGCGGTTCAGTTTCGCGCGCGGGCAGCTTGTCCGCCGCCTTGACGACGACCAGCCGCCGCTCGGCGAACACCGGCATTTCGGACGCGCAGTTCACGATGTCGGCGCCCTCGGCCTCATCCCCGTAGAACTGGTCGAGGTTGAAGTCCCCGCCATCCCCGACGACGGCGGCTTTGAGCGCGGCCAGCGCGCTGTCGCGCAGGAGATCCTCCTCGCCCATAACAAGGTACAACGGCGCAGGGGGCTGCTGTTTTAGCAGGGATTCGAATTGAAGCGCGGCAACGGATGAGGCCATGGCGGCTCCGGCGTTATGGGGTCTGCGGCGGCCCCGGAAGCACGGTCGGGGTCGGGACTTCGTTGCGCAGCCCCCCCGACTCCACATGCATCAGAAACCGCTCCGCCAAGTCGGCGGCCGCAAATCGTCCCGCTTGTTCCAGCGCCCGGTTCTGCAACGCGCGGTTGAACTGCAAGTCCGTGGTGATGAAGAACTCGGACACGCCCTTGGTGGTTTGGGCCCACACGATCTTTTTCGTCCGCGTCTCTTCGACTTTGACGAACAACACCACTTCCGTCCGGCTTTCCAAGGTCGTCGTCTGCGTGAAGCTGAGGGTCGGAACCAGCACGGCCAGGATTTGACCCGACAAGACCAGATCCGCGCCCTCCGACTCACCGACGATCTGCGCCCCGCTCCCGGTCGCGAACTCATGGCGCAGATAGTTGGTGTACCGCGTCTCCAAATTGGGCTCGAAGCTGGCGTTGAGCAACGTCTTGATGGCCATGCGCGGCGGCGGCTCCTTCCGGTCGGCCGCCACCTTCGCGCCACCGATAGTTGGCCCGGCGCCTTCCACCCGGAATTGATAGCCGCACGCGGACGTGCCCGCCAGGCCGACGAGAAGCGCGAGACCCGCGAGCGGAGTGACGATCCTGTGCAGTCTGCGCCTTGTCGGAATCACCGATCGCCCTTGTTCAGCGGCCGGCTTTGCTCCGCGAACCAGTTCCGGTCGTCCCGCATGTCTCGCCCGTTGCGCACCGTGAGCTACACGACGAAATTGATCAGCTTCTTCTCGACGTAGACGACCTTCTTCGTCTCTTTCCCCTGAAGCCATTCGGCGATCTGCTCCCGCGCCAGGCGCTCCACGACCTCACGCGTGGCCTGCAGATCCACCTCGACCTTGCCCCGCAGCTTGCCGTTGACCTGCACCGGAATGGTGAGCCGGTCGCTGACGGTGAGGGCCGGATCGAAGACCGGCCAGGGTTGCTGGGAGACGCTGGGCTCATGGCCCAGGATGCCCCACAGCTCTTCGGCCAGATGCGGCGCGAACGGCGACAGCAGCAGGACGAACGGCTCCAGCAGGGCCCTGGACCGCCGCTCAGCCTTGGTCATCTCGTTCGTGAAGACCATCATCTGCGAGATGGCCGTGTTGAACCGCAGCTCCTCGATGTCCTCGGTCACTTTCTTGATAGTCTGATGCAGCACCCGCTGGTGCTCGAGGCTGGGCGGGGCCGACACCACGGCGGGAGCCAACGTCCCGTCTTCCGCCACCATCAGTCGCCACACCCGCTCCAGGAATCGCGTCACACCTTCGACGCCCCGCGTGCTCCAGGGCTTCGACGCTTCCAGCGGCCCCATGAACATCTCGTACAGGCGCACGGCGTCCGCCCCGAACTTGTCCATCATCTCGTCCGGGTTGACGACGTTGCCCCGCGATTTGGACATCTTCTGGTTGTCCTCGCCGAGCACGATGCCTTGATGCACCAGCTTCTTGAACGGCTCGGGCGTGCTCACGATGCCGATGTCGTAGAGGACCTTGTGCCAGAAACGGGCATAGAGCAAATGCAGCACCGCATGTTCGCTGCCGCCGATGTACAAATCCACCGGCATCCAATACCGCTCCTTGGCAGAATCGACGAGCCGCCGGTCGTTGCGCGGATCGATGAACCGCAGGTAGTACCAGCAGGACCCGGCCCACTGGGGCATCGTGTTGGTTTCCCGCCGCGCCGGCTTCCCGGTGATCGGATCGGTGAAGGTCAGCCACTCCTTCAGATTCGCCAGCGGGCTCTCCCCCGTTCCGGAGGGCTTGAAATTGTTGGTCTCCGGCAGGGTGAGCGGGAGCTGCTCTTCGGGCAGCGGATGCGGTTCGCCGTCCACCCAGTAGATGGGAAAGGGCTCGCCCCAATACCGCTGGCGGGCGAAGAGCCAGTCCCGCAGCTTGTAGTTGACCGCCCTGGTCCCCCGTCCGAGCTTGGCGAGCCAATCCGTGATCTTCGGGATGGCGTCGGCAGGCGTCAGACCGTTGATCGAGAAGGAGCCGTCGGCCGTGGCGGAATTCACGACGGTCCCCCGGTCGGTGTCCGTGAAGGCGCGCTCTTCGATCCGGCCGCCGGCAATCACTTCGCGGATTGGCAACTGATACCGCCGCGCGAAGGCCCAATCACGCTCGTCGTGCGCGGGCACGGCCATGATCGCGCCGGTCCCGTACGACATGAGCACGTAGTCCGCGATCCAGATCGGCAGGCGCTCGCCGTTCACCGGGTTGATGGCGTAGCCGCCGGTGAACACGCCGGTTTTCTCCTTGTCCAGCTCCTGCCGCTGCAGATCGCTCTTGCGGGCCGTCGCCTCTCGATAGGCGGAGACTTGCTCCTGCTGCGCCGGAGTCGTCACGACGGACACCAGCGGGTGTTCCGGCGCGAGCACCATGTACGTGGCGCCGAACAACGTATCGGGCCGCGTGGTAAAGACGCGGATGACGCCCGGCCGTTCGGCCAGCGGGAAGTCGACTTCGGCGCCGATCGAGCGCCCGATCCAATTCTTCTGCATCTCGAGCGTGCTGGCGGGCCAGTCGACGAGGGCCAGATCCTCCAGCAGGCGGTCGGCATAGGCGGTGATCTTCAAGACCCATTGCCGCATCGGCTTGCGCACGACGTCGAAGCCGCCCACTTCGCTCTTGCCGTCGACGATTTCTTCGTTGGCGAGGACCGTGCCGAGCGCGGGACACCAGTTCACCGGCACCTCGGCGACGTAAGCCAGGCCGCGCTCGTAGAGCTTCAGGAAGATCCACTGGGTCCAGCGGTAGTAGGCCGGATCCGTCGTACTCAGCTCCCGGTCCCAGTCGTAGGACAGCCCCACCCGCTTCATCTGCCGTTTGAAGGTGGCGATGTTTTCGGCGGTCGTGATGGCGGGATGGATGCCGGTCTTCACGGCGTACTGCTCGGCCGGCAGCCCGAAGGCGTCCCAGCCCATCGGGTGCAGCACGTTGAAGCCGCGCATGCGCTTATAGCGCGAGACGATGTCGGTGGCCGTGTACCCTTCCAGGTGGCCGACGTGGAGGCCCGAGCCGGACGGATAGGGAAACATGTCGAGGCAGTAGAACTTGGGCTTGGAGCTGTCGTCCACGGCTCGGAACGGACGATGCGCCTCCCAGTAGGCTTGCCATTTCGCCTCGATGGCGTGGTGATCGTATCCCTTACTCATCGGCACGCATCAAAAAGAAGAAGGACTCTAGCACAGGGGGTGCAGGGCGACAAGGTTGGCCTGCCGCCCGCCGGCGCCTATACTGCGCCTTCATGGGCCTCTACGCCGACGTCATCTTTCCCCGTCTCATGGACTGGATCATGGCGGGTGAGCGGTTCCGTCGCCTTCGCGCGGAGCTGCTCGCCTCGGCGCAGGGGCACGTGCTCGAATTGGGAATCGGCACGGGATTGAATCTCCCCCATTACCCCGCCGCTGTGACGTCCCTTGCGGCCGTCGATCCCGCCGTCCTGCTGCCGCAGCGGTTGGCGGCCCGCCGCGCCCGGCTGCCGGCGCCGGTGCGGCTCGAGCGGGTGACGGCGGAAGCGCTGCCCTTCGATTCAGCCTCGTTCGATGTCGTCGTGAGCACCTGGACGCTCTGCACGATCCCGGACGCCGTCGCCGCGCTGCGTGAGGTGGACCGCGTCCTGAAGCCCGACGGTCGATTTTTGTTTCTCGAGCACGGCCGCAGCGATGATCCGGCCGTCGCCGCGTGGCAGGACCGGTTGAATCCGATTCAGCAGGTCCTCGGCTGCGGCTGCAATCTTAACCGGTCCATCGATCGGTTGATTACACAAGCGGGCCTGCGGCTCGAGCACCTCGACCGGTTCACCATGGAGCGGACGCCTCGACTGGTCGGGGAAATGTACCGGGGGACGGCGCGGCCGGGCTCTATGTCGACGGCCGGCCGTTCACCAGCGGCGAAAAATCGCTGAGCGACCAGAATGATTCCAGCGGCGCAGGCGGCAGACGGGAACTGGACCTGGCACTGTGCACGACGTGGGCGATTCCGTAGGAGCGCGCGGCCTTGAGGCACCCTTCGTCGTCATCCATATAGAACGATCGCGGGGGATCGAACCCCAGCAGGCGTTGGCAGGCCGGCCAATATTCGGGCCGCATCTTCAGGTACCCGACTTCGAAGGCGTCCACGATGCGGTCTACGTACCGGTCGAGACCGGTCTTCGCGTTCTTGATGCCCACGCCCGATGCGTGCGCGTTGGTGACGATGGTCACCCGCTTTCCCAAGCCGCGGAGGTGCCGCAGGAAGTCCTCCGCGCCGGGCAGGAAGCCGATCATGTGGTCCAATTCCTTGTGCATCGCCACGATGTCGAAGCCGACCCGCTCGCTCCAATAATGGAGATCGGTCCAGGCTAGCTCCCCTTCGACGGAGCGGTACATCGCCATCAAGCGGTCCCGCGCGACGGCGAACGGCAAGCCCTCCCGGGCCGCGTAGCGCCGCGGCAGCTCTTCCTCGAAAAAGAAATTGTCGAAGTGCCGGTCCAGCAGCGTGCCGTCCATGTCCAACAGCACGTCGTCGACGGCATCCCATGAAAATTGATCTCGGCTCATTCCCGCTCCGTCGCGGCTCCGGAGTGTAGCACACGGCCTCGCTTGTGTTGCGGTCGCGTTCCTTGTCATCATACCAACCCTATGGTACCGTCGGGCCTTTTACCGATCCTTTACGTTGGTGCACGCCCATGACGCGCGACACGTCCGCTTCCCTGCCTTTGCCGCTACCCGCCGAATCGGCGTCGATCCCGACGGTCGCCATCATCGGCCGGCCGAACGTCGGGAAGTCGACGCTGTTCAACAAGATTCTTGGCACGAAAACCGCCATCGTGGACGATGTGCCGGGGGTAACGCGGGACCGCAACTACGCCGAGGCCACCTATCGGGGCCGGCGCTTTCGTCTGGTGGACACGGGCGGGCTGGAGCCGAGTGCGTCCGAAGGCATGCTGTCACTGATTCGGCGCCAGTCGGAACTGGCCATCGCCGAGGCCGACATTCTGATCTTCCTCATGGACGGCCGCGCGGGTCTGACGCCGCCGGATGAGGAAGTGGCCCGCCTGCTGCGCGGGATTACGAAACCGGTGTTCTTCGCGGTCAACAAGATCGACACCCCGAAAGCGGATCCGCTCGTCGCCGATTTTTACCGGCTGGGGAAGGACGACCTCTACCCGCTCTCCGCCGAGCACGGCATCGGCGTCGCCGAGCTGCTGGACGCGCTCTATCCGCTGCTGCCGCCCGCGGACGAGGCCGGCTCGCTGGCGCAACTGCCCCGGATCGCGGTGGTCGGGCGCCCGAACGTCGGCAAGTCGACCCTCGTGAACGCCGTGCTGGGCGAGGACCGTGTCGTCGTCAGCGACATCCCCGGCACGACGCGGGACCCGATTGATTCGCTTGTCGCCCATGGCGAGCGGCGCTACGTCTTCACGGATACGGCCGGCATCCGGCGCCGCGGCAAAATCGACCGCGGGGTCGAGGGCTACAGCGTGCTGCGCTCCCTGCGGGCGATCGGCCGCGCCGATCTGGCCGTCCTGCTGCTCGACGGCCAGGAAGGCGTCACCGAGCAGGACACCAAGATCGCCGGCGCCGTGCTGAAGCAGGGCCGGGCCTGCCTGCTCCTCGTGAACAAGTGGGACCTGCGCGCCGGCGAGGCCGACGCCCGCAAGCGTTACGAGGCCGACCTGCGCCGCCGATTTCCCTTTCTGAGCTGGGCCCCGGTCCTGTACGGATCCGCGATCAAACCGGGATCGCTGCGCGAGTTCTTCCCGACCATCGACGCCGTCTACGAGATGTTCACCAAGCGCATCCCGACCGGCGCGCTGAATACCTGGCTGCAGAACCTGCTCGTCAGCCATCCGCTGCCGGTCCGCAAAGGCAAGCCGTCCAAAATCACCAAGTCGGCCTTCATCACCCAAGTCGCCACCAAGCCGCCGGTGTTTGCGCTCTTCGTCGGCCACCCGCAGGACGTGACGCCGGCGTATCTGCGCTTTCTGGAAAATCAGCTGCGCGAGGCTTACGGCTTCACCGGCACGCCGCTGCGCCTGCTCGTCCGAAAGAAATAGCGCCGGCACCTCGTAAGTTTGCGAGGCAACCCGTTTGGGGATCGCTTTCGGATTGACTCAAGACGAGCCTCATGTTATTCGCATGGAGCATGCGCGTGCGTTTGGCATCGGGCGCGTTTCCTTGCGCCTTCCCCTGCACCACGGTCCGGCGATGCACGGCCGGGTTGCTCCTGGCGGCACTGGTGGCCGCTTCGCCGCTGCCGGCGCAAGAGCCGCCCGCGGAGGTTCCCGGCGACGCGACCGCGGCTGCCCAAGCCCCTGAGGAGACGAATCCCTCGATCTTCTTGAAGGGATCGGTGTGGCGCACGAAGCCCGGCATCGTCTTCCTGAAGACGCCCATCGGTCTGCTGACGCTCAGCTCCAAGACGACGTTGAAGGATTTCCGAGCCTCGCAGGAGGTCTCGTTTTGGATTCACGGCGAACACTTGGCGGTCGAGATTCGGAAGCGGGCAGACGGCACGCTCGTGCACCGCTATCTGAGCGGGCCATTCAAAGCGGCCGCGGACGACACGGCGATGTTGGCGCGCTGGACGCCCGGCGGCGAGCAGGCGTTTCATCCCGGCACGCTGGCACAGAAGCTCTCGTCCCTCGCTGACGGCGATCCCGTCACGGTGGAAGTGGACGACACGGACACGGTCATCGGCGTGCACGATCTGCAATACGATTTGCAGATCGGCCAACTGCCCGCGAGCGGCACCGACACGCACGTGCTCCTGAGCGGCACGGTGTCCAAGCTCAAATCGAATTTCATCTTCTTCCGCACGCCGATCGGCGTGGTGAACGTCAACAGCAAGATCGGCATCAAGAACGCCAAGGTGGGGCAAGTGCTGACGCTCCACATTCATCACGAGCACCTGGTCGCCGACCTGGCGCCGCCCGACGCGGCGGCCCCGGCCCACCGCTTCGTCACCGGCCCGCTGCACTTCGCCACGCCTGAGCGCACGAGCGTGCGGCTCTGGACCCCGGACGGCGAGCAGACGTATCCGACCGATCGGGGGCGCGCGGTGCTGAGCGGCGCCAAGGAAGGACATCCGATCACCGTGGAGCTCAACGGCCAAGGCAGCGTGGTGAATTTCCACCGCTTCAACTAGCCGGTCTCGGCCGTCCGCTTCCTTGACTCTCTTTTTGCTCCCTTCGTAGACTGCCGCAGTCATGGCCTCTTCGTCTTCATCCAAGCCCGCCGACGGGCACCCGCCCCAGACCTCCGCGGCGCGCGAAAACTTTGATAGGCTGTATCGGGACCACGTGGACTTGATGTACCGCTTTGCGAACCGGCTCTGCGGCGAGACCGAGGCCGCCAAGGATTTGGTCCAGGAAACCTTCCTGAACGCGTATCGCGGCTTCAAGGACTTCCGCGGCGACGCGCAGGTGTCGACTTGGCTCTACACGATCGCGTCCCGCGCGTGCCTGCGGATGCGGCGCAAGCGAAAGGGCGCGCCGGAACGGGAATTGTCGTTGGACGAATTCATCCCCACCCACGACGGGGAGTTCCGCCTACAAATCCCGATGGAAGGGCTGACTCCCGAGGAGGCGCTCCACAACAAGGAGCTTCGGCAGGCTCTGGAAGCCGCCATCAACAAGCTGCCCAAGAAATACAAGATGGTGCTCGTGCTCCGCGACATGGAGGGGCTGAGCGCCAAGGAAGTCGGGTCCATCATGGGCCTGAATGAACGAGCCGTGAAGTCGCGTCTGCACCGCGCGCGGCTCTTCGTGCGGCGCGAGCTGAGCGCGCGGGGCCTCGCACACGAACGGGACGGGCATCACAGGGTTTCCCGCGGGACGCGGGCAGGAGCGTGACCATGGCGAAACGAACGAACTCGAAACAGCACCGCGCGGACACCGAGCACCGGCACGGAAAGGGACGCTGCCTGCGCATCCTTCGAGAATTGTCGGCGTACCTCGACGGCGACCTGTCCGCCGAGGTGTGCCGCGAAATCCGCCGGCATCTGGGCGCATGCCCCAACTGCGAGGATTTTCTCGCTTCGCTGCGCCAGACCGTGTCCTTGTGCCGCCACGCTCCGGCGCCGGTGCTGTCGGCGCGCGAGCGGATGCGCATGCGGGAGGCGATTCTTTTGCGGGCACGCGCCCGCTGAGTCGAGGAAAGCAGGATGCCGGCTCAGGTCGTGCTCATCGTGCTCCTGGCGTGGATGGTCGGCCGTGACGCCGAAACCGCACGGGCATCCGATGCGGCCCCCGCGGGGGAAACGCGGTCCGAGGTGGTCATCCGGCATCGCGAATTCTCTCCGGGCCGCACGGTGCTGCCGCGCGGCCGCATCGCGCACCTGCAGTTCCGGAACCTCGATTCGGAGCTGCATAGCTTCGCTCCGGCCGGATGGATCGACGGCGAGCATGTCACCGTCTCCGGAAACGGGGCGCCGGAGTTCGGGCCGGAGGGGTTGAAGCGCGTCATCATTCCGCCCGAAGGGGCAACCGAGATCAGGTTTACCGTGCAGCAGCCGGGCGAGTATGCGTACCGATGCGACATGCCGGGCCATCAAATGAGCGGAATCATCGTCGTCGAATGATGGGCGGGCGGCGCCTGCGCATGGCGGCCGTTCTGTGCGCGGTCGGCGCCGTCGCGGCTCAGATCGCCCCGGCCCAGCCGGACAGCGCGCCGCCGGACGACACGGGCCGCCGCGTGTACGAGCAGCGCTGCCTCGACTGCCACGGCCCCCAGGGCCGCGGCGACGGGATCAAAGCGCCGTTCCTGTCCCCCCGCCCGGGGAACTTGATCTCCGCCGCCACAGCCGCGAAATCGGACAAGGACCTTTTGAAGGTCATCGCCAACGGCCGCCCCCGGACCGCGATGCCGGCATGGAAGGACCAGTTGTCCGAGGACGAGCAGCGCGCGGTGCTCCGCTACATCCGGTCGCTGGTGCGGTTTTATCAGCCCGCCACTCCGCCGCCGCCGCCCAGGTAAGCGCCTCGACGCCGCGTCCGCGGCCCCTTTCGGATCGCGCAAAGCGCATGTTAGAGTACGCGACGCCTCGACAAGACGTCTCTCATCAACCCCAAATACACGGATCGGAACACATGAAACGCCCGTTGTCTCATTCTCGGTTTCTCGTCGCAGCCGCCCTGCTCTTCGCCTGTTCGGGTTTGATCGAACCCGCGCTGGCGGCCCCCAAGCCGTCGAAGGCGCCCGGTGCCGGCTCCCCGGCAGCTGAAACCGCCCGCCGCTTTGCCGAAGCGCTCTCGCAAGGCGACCGGCTCACGGCGGGCCAGCTGGATTTCGCGTGCCAGTATCGGATGGTGTCGGCCGGGCGCCATAGCTACCCGCCCGCCTCGGAATCGCTGTACGACGACTGCTGGCTGGCCATGAACGCGCCGCACGCACCCGTGCTGAAGCGGGACGATGTGGGGATGCAGGTGCTTTGGCCGAGCGCGGGCCCCTTGGTGTTCTACGGAGACGAGCTGCCCCGGCTGCCCGCTTCCGCGTTTGTCATGGACGTCCTCGGCCTGTCGCCGCCCGGCAGCGGCCTGCGGTTGACGGTGCAGGGCACCCGCGCGATCCCGAACGCGTCCTTTCCGGTGAAGCGGGGCGGCAAGACGGTGGCGGTGCCGACGACGCTGGTCCGGATCCTCGTCCAGTACCAAGATCCCCTCACGTCGCCGGTCAGCTACGCGCCGGGGACCGTGAAATGGACCAGCACCGTGAAGCGCGCCCGCCGCGCCGTGAAATCGGTCGTGACGCAATGGGTGGTCTTCAGCGGCCTCAAGAAGCATGGCTTTCCGGCGGACCGCGCCGTCTCTCTCCTGCCGGTGCCGGTCGAGCCCGAAGCCCCCGGCATGCCGGCTCCCCAAGTGCCCTTTACGACTGAAACCAGCCGAGCCCTTCCTGATTCCCTTGTCTGGTGGGGGCCGGACGATCAGCCGGGCACCTTGACCGCCGCCGCGGCAAGGGCGGCGACCTTTCCCGAGCTGCGCGACCGGGTCGCGTTGCTCAACCGCGTGTTGATCATCGATCCGAAACAAACCGAGGCGTTGACCGTCTTGACGAGAAACCTGTACACCGTGCTGCTGCGCGAGGCGGCCAAGGAGCATCAGCTCATCGTCAAGGATCCGGCGCTGTCGCTCGCCGTAAACGAGTTTTATTGGAACGTGTACGCGGGCGGCGACCGCCTCGCGCTCTCGAACGGGATGGAGATGGGCGGCTTCACGCAACCGACCCCGGCCGATTATCTCTACCGCATGCTGCCCGCCTTGGAGACCCTGGTCGCGAAGCATCCGGAGCAACTCGACAACCGCTTCCGGCTGGGCGTGGCCTACCGGTGGAACAACGATCAGCTGCCGATGATCGAAACGTTCGAAGCCCTCGTCAGAGACATTCCCGACGAGCGGAAGACCCCCAAAGCGGAAGCGCTGCTGCAGCTCGCCTGGTCTCGGATCAACAAGGTCGCTTGGAACCGCGTCCTGCACGATCCGGAAAGCCAACGGGCCTATGCGGATGCGGAGGCGTCCCTCGCCACGGCCGAGCTGCCCATCGACAAGTTCCTGGCGGAATACACGATGGCGTATAGCATGATTTTCATGCCCGATTACGGCGACAAGGCCAAGATGCTCCACCATCTCACCGAGGCGAAGCGCTGGTTCGACGAGATCCCGGGCAAGACCGACGCGGTGTGGCGCTACTTCGTCCACAGCGAGTTGCTGAAGGCCGTGCTCGACGCCGATCCCGTCTTCCAACCCATCCTCGCGTCGGCCGAAGAAAAGAAAGCCTAGCGGCGCCTCCGGAGCGAGATACGCCACGCGGGGTCTCGGTATGCACCGCCTGAGCGCCAGCGTCATCCGGTTTCCGCCGGTCGAGGACGCCACGCCTGAAGGGCTCCTCGCGGTCGGCGGAGATCTCCGGCCGGAACGGCTGCTGGAGGCCTATCGGCGCGGCATCTTTCCCTGGTACAACGAGGATCAGCCGATCTTGTGGTGGTCGCCGGATCCGCGTGCCGTCCTCTTTCCCTCCCGGCTGCACGTTCCCCGCAGCCTTGAGAAAGTCCTTCGCCGCCAGCGCTTCCAGGTCACCGTCGACACCTCCTTCCGCGCCGTGATCGAAGGATGCGCCGGTCCCCGTCCTCAATATCCGGAGGGCGGGACGTGGCTCACGCGGCCGATGATCGAGGCCTACACGCGGCTGCACGAATTGGGGTACGCCCATTCGGTGGAAGCCTGGCAGGACGGGCGGCTGGCCGGGGGCGTGTACGGGGTGGCCATCGGCGGCGCCTTCTTCGCCGAATCGATGTTCATGTCGGTTCCCAACGGCTCCAAAGTCGCGCTGGTGTCGCTCGTGCGCCTCCTGCAAACGTGGCAATTCCGCCTTATCGACTGCCAGCAGGCATCGCCGCACGTGATGCGGTTCGGCGCGGAAGAGATCCCCCGGCGGGACTTTCTCTGCCACCTGCGCGCGGCGCTCGAGAATCCTGGCCGTCCCGGATCCTGGCGAACGGCGTAATCTCGGCGTGCCGGCCGTGATTGTTCCTTACCAACCGCGCCGCGCAAAAAGCACAAATACGTAGGGACCGGCCGCGGTTCGGAGTACGCTACACCGAGCGAGCCTGTTGCGAGGCCCCTCCACCGGGTGAACGTGTGCTTCGACACCTGCCCTCCATCGGGAGCCGGCGGCTCCTCATCGGCTTGATCATCGCCTTTTCGCTCGGCATGGTCCCGGTCACGCTGTGGCTGGTCCAGCAGGTGCTGATCAAGCGGGCGGGCGAAACGGTGGCATTGGGCGCGGCGGACATCGCCGATAAGCTGGACCTCGTTCTGGCGGAACGCTCCGGCGATATCACGGCCTTCGCCCAGTCGCCCCTCCTACTGGATCGGGACCGCCGGCATCTCCAGCCCTATCTGGAGGAATTGCACCGCATCTATCCCATCTATCGCCGCATCGCGATCGTCGACGAACAGGGCCGGCTCATCGCCTCGGGTGACGCCGCGTCACCAGCCGGGCCGCCTGTCTCCTCTTCCATGTTGGCCGCCACGCTGACCGGATCCGGGCCTCAGATCGACGTGATGGAAGAGCCTCTCCAAAGCGGGGGGCGGCTGCGCGGCGTCCGGTTTTCCGCCGCCCTTCGCGGCCCAGGCAACCGGGGCGGCGCCATGATCACCGAAATCGATCAGGACACGCTGCGCGCCTTCGTCACACAGACCGCCCGTCACGCGCACGGATCTTCGTTGAATCTGGCCATCGATGAATTCACGGTCCTCAACGGGACCGGCGACGTCTTGCTGACCTCCCGAGGCGATGGAACGCCCCAGGACGACACCGACTGGGCTCCCGTTGCCGGACGGACGAGGAGCGACTCGCAGGGAAGCGGGTATGTCGAGGAGATCGACCGGCACAGCGGCCGGCACGCGTTGGTGGGCTACGCGCGCATGGCCGGCTTGCCGGGATCCGGCGCCTTCCAGTGGCAGGTCCGGATCCGCGTGGACCGCGCGGAGGTTCTCGGCTCCATCTGGATGGTCCTCTGGAAACTGATGGGCATCGGCAGCATTGGGCTGGGACCGCTGCTGGGCCTGTTCTACTGGGCGAGCCGGAGGCAGGCCGCCGAAGAAGCCCGGGCGCTCACGGCCCGCCGGGCGCTGGAAGCGAACGACGCGCGCATCCGCACGATCGTCGACATCGCGTTGGACAGCGTCATCATCTTCGATGCCGCCGGCCATGTTCGGGAATGGAATCCCCAGGCGGCAGCCACCTTCGGGTTCTCCCTCGAGGAGGCGGTGGGCCGGCCGCTGACCGAGCTCATTATTCCGCCTGCCCACCGCGACGCGCACCGCGAGGGGTTGGAGCGGTACGCCGACACCGGCGCGCCCACGATCCTTAACCGGCGCATCGAGGTCATCGCCATGCACCAGGACGGGCATGAACTGCCGGTGGAGCTGTCGGTGATTCCGCTGCACGTCGACGAGCAGCTGTCCTTCTGCGCCTTCGTGCGCGACATCACGGAACGCCGCAGCGCCGACGCCACGTTGCGCCGGTCGCAGAGCGCCGCGGAAGCGGCCAACAAAGCCAAGAGCGAATTCTTGGCCAACGTCAGCCATGAGCTCAGAACGCCGCTCAATGCGCTCCTCGGCACGTTGGATCTCCTGGCGGAATCGGCCGCGACGCCCGAGCAGCACGAGTATGCGGCCATGGGGAAGCGGGCGGGCTCGGTCCTCCTGCATCTGGTCAACGACCTCCTCGACATGGCGAAGGTCGAGGCCGGCACGCTCCGCATCGAATCGACGCCCTTCGACCCTGCGGAGTTGCTCCGGCGCACTCACGCCATGATGGCGCCCCGGGCCAGGCGAAGGGCCTGCGACTCGAGGTCGACATCCCGGACGACCTGCCGGCCTCCTTCGAAGGCGACGCGACCAGACTCCAGCAGGTGCTCTTCAATCTGATCGCCAATGCCATCAAATTTACCGAACGGGGGCTGGTCCGCGTGACCGTGGCCTTCCTGCCGGCATCGGAGGGGCGTCCGCCCCAGCTCGAATGGGCCGTGCGCGACAGCGGAATCGGGATTCCAGCCGAACAGTTCACGGCGATCTTCGAGCGGTTTACTCAAGTGGACTCCGGCGACAATCGCAAATACGGCGGGACGGGACTGGGCCTGTCCATTTGCCGACAACTCGTGGAACTCATGGGCGGCCGCATCGGCGTGGACAGCGAAGTGGGCCGGGGCAGCCGCTTTTTCTTCACCCTGCCGTTTCGGGCCGCGGCTCCGGCGGCTTCGGCCGCCCCTGCGC
>JBDZVU010000155.1:0-3607 GCA_040255845.1 Nitrospiraceae bacterium
TTCGCTCGCCAACTTCCCAAGGATCGGCAACAGGAACGATTCAGTCTTACCTGACCCCGTGCCTGTCATGATGATCAGGTTGCGACCGTCGACGAGAGTCCCCCGTATCGCTTCGGATTGATGCTTGTAAGGCGGGTCGTAGATTAGGCGTGGAAGATTTCCCTCGGGGCGCGAGAGGACCGAAAAAGCTTCCAAAGCCGCCGCTGGAACACCTTCCAAATCCGCGAACGGTTCGCCGGTTTGATAGCGTGGAGTCGATTCAAGATATGGAATCTGATGGATCACCCCCGGCCGGTTCAGCAGTTCCTTTCGCCGCGCGATGAGTGAGGGAGCGCTGACGTGATAGGTAGCTTCAATGTAGTCACGGAGCGCGCCGTGAAGTTGCTCAATTGTCTTTTGAATCGTTTGCATTCTGGCCCGCTATTCAATGTTGCTGGTCGGAGACAGCCAAAGTCGCTCTCGAAGAAAACGCTCTTCTGCTGCTGCTTCCGCTCTTGGTAATTCGTAGGCAAAGAGGGATCTCTGTTTTGGAACGGAGTGCCCAAAGATCATGAGTCGACGCTCCGCCCATTCAGGTATTGGGCCAAAAAAATCGAGGCGCACAGTTTCGTTATTTTCCTCCTTTCGATACTGTTGAGGAACCCCACGACTCGCGTCTATCGCCATCTGCAGTTGCCACGCGGCGTCGCAGCCGCGCCAACGATCTTTCGGCAATGGAAGATCGATGAGTTTTGTGATCGTTCCGTTCTCAAGATTCATAGCGCACCACAGAGGTGAGCCGAACTCCTGCGGACGCCGCCCGACGAATAAGCCGGTCTGCTTCTTCGGCCTCGTCCAGCGACCCCGATAAAATGTCACGGGCTGATGGGGGTCGAGAATTTCGGCGTCATTCACGGTGCCAGAAGCCGGTTGTCTGGAAAGCATCCGCTCGAACCGATTCAACAGTTCGCCTGCCGATTGAGGTTTGGGAGCTTTCAGCCAGGCCCCTTCCGATAAGTGCTGCAATCCGTTCTCTCGCAGTACAGCTGCTAAGTCCTCGTCTGCGATCGGGAAAATGACCCGTGTGTAGTTCTGACACACCACGCGACTTCCAAGTGAGTCAGGAAGAAACGAGTCTTGATCCGGCACCACTCCAAACAGGAATGCGGCACCGTTCGGCCGCAACACGAAACCCGGCGGAGCTGCGAATAGCCACGTGGACCTTACGCTGGTGTCGTCTATGACTACGTCATGAAGTTCGAGGAGATCGCCACTGACAATCAGCCCTTGAATCGCGCTCTCAATTCGCTCCTGCAAATCAGCCTCAAGGGCAAGGCCCTCCAGTGAATCAGTGAGCGAATTTCGTAGGCTTGCTCGGGAGCACGGGCAATTTATGCCGGCGCTTCGGCGGATCAGGCCAGCTAAAAACGTGTCGTCGATCTCGCGCGAGGATATTGCGGCCAACCCTACCGCTCGTCGGCAGGCGTCCAGCAGATCCGTCGGAGCGACAGCAGTGATCATGGACGTGCCCCTATCGGCGCGGAAGCCTTCACGAGTGCGAGCAGTCGAGCGCCGCGCACGAGAGCGGGATGACAGGCCAGCTGTCCCATAACGTCGTCATTTGCTAACGCCTTCGTGGGCCTCGCAGAACCGTCGGCAAGCCGGAGCGCGATCCCGCAAAGTGCCTCGTTCGAGCAGATTCCGTAGCGACGGGCAATTTCTGCAAAGTTGCGAACTGGTTGATCTTCATTCCCGTCGAAACGCCATGGCTCACGGCACAGAACTGCAGCAAAGCTCGGTGGGCGGCCAACCTCCGCCTTCAACGCCTCCAAAGCGTGATATGAATTCGGATTGCGCTTGTACCTGTCCTCTGCGGTTGCCCAGCGACTCCCGCACAAACGTCTAACGATCGCGTCGTTAATCGCACGTGTGACCTGTTGGCGCCGAATATCAACGAGGAATCCAAAGGATCTTGCACTGCACCAGGTGCCAAGCACGCGCAGAGCTTTGGCACATGAGACGGAGCCATTCTGAAGCTCCGTTAACCGTGGTCGTACACTCAGGCCGTGAAGACCTTCTCCAGTGAGGCCGGTGCTAACGATAACGATGTCGCGATAGGATCCTCGCCGAGCCAGGAACAGACCACCCGGTGGTACTACTTCAACACCGGACCTCGCACGATCAACATTGAGCGAGTGACCTTCGAGAGGGCGATCCATGATCCACGACTTGACGAGCGACTCAGCTTCAGAGTCGCCTGTGTCATCCACCAATCTGATGAAAACTCTTCCATGATTGCGGCCAAGCGCCCACCGAAGAGGCTGCACATCGTGCTCAAAGTGTAACTCACGCTTGCCGAGGTTTTCAGCATCTATCGTCAGCGTTCCGCGAGCTGCTTCCAAATAGCTCCAAGCGTGATTTTCGCGCTTCAGAAACTGAGCGAATCGTCGATGCCACTCTTCTGCGGTTAGCGGGAGCTTGCAGTGACCGATGTCTTCTTGAAGGATTTCGCGCCCGTCAGCCGATTCCAAGCACACCGAGAGTCCGATCGAGTAGGCCTCCGGACCGCTGACGGAGAGTTTCACCTCGTTCCGCCAAAGTGTGTCTAAGTCGGTGCAGGCGGGATCGACGGTAACTTGCATTCCCGAATAGGACGTCACGCCTGGGCGCCAGGGCTCTGGATCACGCACCCGCAACTGCATAAACCCTTCCGGCGGCGCAGATACCGCGCCGGAGAAACGTGGATCGGAACGTGCTCTAATCGTCAGCAGGTGAGTTCCGATGGACAGCCGAGGTAATTTAACGAATACTGACTTTCCACCGGTCGCTCCCGGTATTGCGCACTCGGCGCCGTGATTGAGGCGCATGAGGAAGCTGTCGACGGGATGATCGTGAGCGAGGCCTAGGAAAGGTGTCTCAGTAGTCAACCAATCGCTAGTTCCTTCGCCGTCCCAAGCTCGACTCGGTAAACCCGCTGCCCAGACCTTAATGGACTGCGCAATTTGCAGCCCAAGGTTGTTCTGAAGCCACTCACGCAACTCTGCACTAACGGCGCCTGGAATCTGCAGACGAAACGCCTGCACTCCCTCGCAGTTTAATCTGCAGTCACTAATCTCCCGCCGTGCCTCAGGTGGCTCCGTTGCGGTTGCTACGATGTAGGAATATCCTGGCCTGACTACTCGCCCGACAAGTTCCCGCGCAATTCCATCTGATCCAATGCGAAAGAGCCAAATTGGCCCGGAGTCGATCCGACATTCCGAATCTAAAAGTTGCGCTAATGCCGGAGTGGACTCTTCGAATTGTAGCAGCGGCTTGTTGGAGTCAGGCCAATGGCGGAGCACGGCTCGCCGCGCCGCGAGTGCCCAGCCTCCCGGCTTTTTATCGGACGCACCATTCACGCTGACGCGACTTCTTTGCAGCACCTTGCGAACGTCGGGATTTAACGCTCCCAGGCTTCGAAGAGGTGGCACGTCGACGAGGAGATCCCACGCTCCTTCTCCCAAGTAGCGCAGCATCAGCCGGGGCCGCACGGGCGGCGGTGGCTCGCTATTCGCCACTTGGAGCCTACCTTGTGACCTGGCGATCCCAGGCCCCTGTCCTTTGCCCATCCCAACGAAGCGATCGGCGG
>JBDZVU010000081.1:0-3499 GCA_040255845.1 Nitrospiraceae bacterium
AGAGCAACTTCAAGAAGTTCGTCAGTGACGTGCGGCTCGACGGGAAGGCTGTGCGGCTGAAATAAGTCCCTGTCCGGTGACGATGAGGGCCGTCGCGTCCCTCACGCGTTCCTTTCCAAACTATTGCGCCCTCGTCGGCGACTTGCGGTTGGCGGTCCCCTGAAGATCCATGTCCAGGAACACGGGGCTGTCCGCCTTTTTCGGATCCAGCCGAACCGGAATGCGGTCGACCATCAACTTGACGATCGGCACGGCCGCGATCACGGGCGCTGTGTCGGAAGGGTTCGAGTGAAGGGCGAGCCGGATATGATGCGGGCGATCCACCGGCGTCAATTGCGGAAGCACCTCCTTGGACACGAATCCCACCAGGAGTCCGCTTCCGTCGGCCAGTTTATGCACCTCAAAGGCGTTGGCCGCGGGCGGCACGCGCTGGAGCATGAAGTCCGGACTTTGGCTCACGAGCGCCATGCCCAAGGTGCGGGGATCGATGAACCCATAGCTTCCCTCGGGCGCGCGGGAAAATAGGTCGGTCGCGGCTCCGAGGCCGCTCACACCGGTCTTGGCCCGGATCTGCTTCCGGAGGTCCTCCTCGCCTCCCGGGCCCTCGACCACGACCACGGCCGGCGCCGCCTTCTGCAGTGGAAGCACCTCGGTCTTGCCTTCGCCGGGAGGCCCTCCCCGCGCGGCGCGGCTGTCCACCGGCACGGTTCCAAACCAAAGCAGCACCGCGGCGAGAAGCACAGACCAGGCAGAAACGCGAGCAATCATGGCGCGGGATCCTTTCGATTTATTTCCGTCGAGATTGTATGAAGCCATGGGTGGAAAAGCAAACCGGCTCGCACCGCCGGCTCGCACGGATGGGTCGCCAGCCGCTGGCCTCTCAATTGCACTATCTTCAGGGATTTCAGTAAAACCGGAAATGTGAGGACTTCTTCCCCAATTGACGTGACAGGCGCTGTCCCGTTTAGGGACAGTGGGCCTTGACCATCGGAAATGGGGAAGACTAGCCTGAGGGCACGATGATGACGGAAGACTGGGGCGCCATTCTGGTCGTGGACGATGATGCCGACATGCGGGAACTCATCCACGACATGCTGAAAGATCGCGGGCACCACGTCACCACGGCGGCGAGCGGCCAGGAGGCACTGAAGCTCTTGGGAGAAGCCGACTTCGCCGTCGTCGTGAGCGACCTGCGGATGAAGGGCATGCAGGGGCTCGAGCTGTTGAGCGAAATCCGGCGGACGAATCCGGATATCGGGGTCGTCTTGATGACCGCCTTCGGTTCGGTGGAGACGGCGGTGGAAGCGATGAAGCACGGGGCGAGCGACTACCTCACCAAGCCGGTGAAAAAAGACGACCTGGTCCGCGTGGTCGAACGGGTGATCCGGGAGACCTACCTGCGCCGGGAAGTCAGCCGGCTTCGCCGGGAGGTCCGGAAGGAGTACAGCTTCCATCAGATCCTCGGCAAGAGCAAAGCCATCCAGGCGGTGTTCGACTTGATCCGCCGGGTGGCGGACAGTCCCACCAACGTGCTCATCACCGGGGAGAGCGGAACGGGGAAAGAGCTGGTGGCGAAGGCCATTCATTACAACAGCGACCGCAAGGATGCCCCGTTCGTGCCGGTCAACTGCGCGGCGATCCCTGAGCCGCTGCTCGAAAGCGAGCTGTTCGGCCACATGCGCGGCGCTTTTACCGACGCGAAAGCGGACAAGCGGGGCCTCTTCGAAGAGGCCCAAAAGGGCACCCTCTTTCTCGACGAGATCAGCGAACTGCCCTTGATGCTGCAAGCGAAATTGCTGCGGGCCATTCAGGAGAAAGAGATTCGCCGGGTCGGGGCGAACAAGCCCATCGCCGTGGACGTCCGGATCATCGCCGCGACGAACTTGAACTTGAACGACGAAGTCAAAGCCAAGCGGTTCCGCGACGACCTGTACTATCGGTTGAACGTCATCGAGATCAAGCTGCCACCGCTTCGCGAGCGGCGTGAGGATATTCCGTTGCTGGTCGAGTCGTTCCTGCAGAAGTGCGCCGCCGCCCGGGGGAAGCAAGTCAAGGGCGTCAGCGAATCGGCCCTGGCCATGCTGATGGACTATTCGTGGCCCGGCAATGTTCGGGAACTCGAAAACATCGTTGAGCGCGCGGTGACGCTGAGCCGGGGAGACAAGATCGTTCCAGAAGATCTGCCTGCCGCGATCCAGGGGGCGCGGGGGGATCGGCAGGTGTTGGATGAGGCGGCCGAGAAGACCTTGCCGCTGGAGGCGGTCGAGAAGGAGTATATCTTGAGGATTCTTGAGAAAATGGGCGGCAACAAGTATCAGGCCGCCCATGCGCTCGGCATCGATCGGAAGACGCTGTACCGCAAGCTTGGAGAAATCGAAGACGCGAAGGCCCGCGAATAAGCCCCGCCCTGCTCCGCCCGCCTCCTATGCTTCCCTGCCTGCTCGCGTAGCCATGCTCATCGGCTGGTCCTAGATCTCTAGACGCGGACGCATTTACAATGGCCTCCGATTGCAGGGCCCTTCGTACCGGTGCGAATCATCAACGGCGGACCAAGGTGGCGGACGAGTCTTTCGATCAGCTGTCAGATCTCCGGCGGCGCGCCGAGGCCACACTGACCCATGTGGTCCGGCGGGCCCTGCCGAATCTGTCGCCGGACGACGTTCAGCGTCTGGTGGGGGAGTTGCAGCTGTGCCAGATCGAGCTGGAGCTCCAGTGCGACGAATTGCAGGCTGCGCGCGAGGAGGCCGAGGAAAGCCGCAACCGTTACCGGGATTTGTACGAGTCGGTTCCGCTCGGCTATGCCACCCTGGATGCGAGCGGGGTGCTGGTGGACATGAATCCAGCCGGGGCCCGATTGCTCGGGCTCGAGCCCGCCGCGCAGGCGCACGGACACTTCACGTCGTTCATCGCCGAACAGGATGTCGACCGGTTTACCCTGCTGTGCCGCCAAGTAGTCGCCGAGCAGACGCCGCGCACGGATGAAATACGGATGATCGGAGCCGACGGGCGCCGCTTTCTGGCGCGGCTGGAGGCCGTTCCCGTGTCCGCGGGCTCCGGAAAAGGGAGGCATCTGAGAAGCGCCTTCAAGGACATCACGAAGGAGAAGGCGGTCGAGGAAACGCTGCGTTTTCACGAGGCCGCGCTGGTTTCGGAGCGTGATCTTGCCCAGTCGAACCTGACCGGCGCCCTCCGCCGCGAATCACAGACCGCGCGTGAACTGCTGGTGAGCAGTCTGCGGCTGGAAAGCATCGTCCAATCCGCGATGGACGCCATCATCACGGTCGACGACAGCCATCAGATCCTGTTGTTCAACGGTGCGGCCGAACGCATGTTTCAGTGCCCGGCCCGCGAGGCGATCGGTCAGAAACTGGACAAGTTCATTCCGCATCGGTTCCGGGCCGCTCACCGCGAGCACATGCACGGATTCGGACGGTCGGGTGTGACCAGCCGGCGGATGGGTGAGTTGGGCACCGTGACCGGACTCCGGTGCAACGTAGAG
>JBDZVU010000081.1:3509-5354 GCA_040255845.1 Nitrospiraceae bacterium
TCCTATATCACGGTGGAAGGTAAGAAGTTTTTCACCGTGATCATGCGGGACATCACGGAGCGGAAGCGGGCCGAGCGGCTCGTGCGGCAGAGCGAGGAGCGCTACCGCCGCCTGATTTCCGTGGCGCCGCTGCCCATTTTCGTCCATCGCGCGGATCGCGTCATCTTCGTCAACGACGCCGGGCTCCGGTTGTTCGGCGCCGTTCGAGCCGATGAGCTGCTGGGCAAGTCTCCCTTGGACCTGTTCCATCCTGACTTTCACCCCGTGATCAAGGAGCGCCACGCCAAATTGCTGGAGGGCAGTACCGCGGTGCCGCCGCTGGAAGAGAAGATCATCAAGCTTGACGGCACGGTCGCCGAGGTCGAAGTCAGCGCCGCCCGATTCGTCGACGAAGAGGGCCCCGCCATCGTCGCCATGCTTCGGGACATCGGAGAGCAGAAACGGCTCCAGGAGCAGCTCCGCAAGACGGAGCGGATCGCGGAATTGGGCACAGTGGCATCCGGAATGGCGCATGAAATCGGCACGCCGATGAATGTGATCCTCGGACGGGCCGAATACCTCATGGAGCGGGTGACGGAAGAGCCGATCAAGAAGGGCCTGCAGACGATCGTCACCCAAGTCGAGCGCATTACCAAAGTGATGAACCAGCTCCTGTCGTTTGCGCGGCGCCGGGCTCCGGAGCGCCGGGCATTGGACGTCAGAGACGTCATTGAAGCCAGCATGGAAATTTTCCAGGAGCGTCTGGCCCGGAGCCGGATCCGGGTGGAGACCGCGCTCGACCCGACCTGCCCCCCGGCCCATGCGGATGCCGATCAATTGAGCCAAGTGCTCATCAACCTCATCATGAACGCGCTCCATGCCATGCCGGAGGGAGGCCTGCTGCGGATCGGCCTGGAGGCGGAGGGCGAGGCCATCAAAATCACCGTCGCGGATACCGGCCATGGCATGGCACCGGAGGTGGCGGCCCACATCTTCGATCCGTTTTTTACCACCAAAGAATTCGGCAAGGGCACGGGGCTTGGCCTGACCGTCGTGCGGGGCATTTTGGAAGAGCATGGCGGATCCATCGCCGTATCGAGCGAGGTCGGGAAAGGCACCACCTTTACCATTCGGCTTCCCAGAGACGGCGCGCCTTCCGCCGCCTGACGCCGTGCCGCGGCGCCTGACCGGCGCTGTAGCATCCGGCAACAGGAACAGCCCAACCCATTGGGGTCTTTCTCACCAGAGCCATCCAGCTCTGCCGCACAGGAATAAAAATCCAGGCGTTTCGAGCTGGTTTGGCCTGAGGAAGGTGGCACCTCCTTTGCTCTCTCGTTCGGTGAGTAGTCAAGGAGCGTCGCAACCGGTGGCCTGGAAAAGACCTGTCGTGCTGGTCGTCGAAGACGATGACGAGATGCGGAACCTCCTGTTCGAGCAGCTCTGGATCGAGGGGTACCAGCTGCGGGAGGCCCGCGACGGCGACGAGGCCTTTGCGGCGATGGGGGTCACCATGCCGGATTTGATCCTCACCGACCTTCGGATGCCATCGGGGGGGCTCGAGTATGTGCGCCGCTTGCGCGCCTGCGCGCCGACGTGCCCGATCATCGTGATGACGGCCTTTGGTGACGAGCGCGCCAAGGCGGACGCGACAGAAGCCGGTGCGACGGCATTCATCAACAAACCCGTGCATCTCGCGGAGCTGATGGCGCGGGTGAAGGCGCTGCTCGCCTCGCCTGAGGGCCTGTCGGGCGTGGCCTGACCCAACATCATGCCGGGTTTATGAGGGAACGAGATGGCCGGATCTCCCATCGCTTCGAATGAGGGTGTGTTCACCGATCCCATCGTCGCCGCGCGGCTGGAGGCGAT
>JBDZVU010000081.1:5364-14156 GCA_040255845.1 Nitrospiraceae bacterium
TGCCGGCGGTCTCACCGACCGCGTGGCCGTGATGGATCGGCGCTTCAACATCGTGTATGCCAACGATTCGGCGTGGTCACGGACGACCACCGAGAACCAGGCGGCGCATCATGCCAAGTGCTACGAGGCGTTCGCCAACCAGACCGATCCGTGCGTCTCCTGCCCGGCGGTCTCGATTTTCGTCGCGCCGGAGGTGCACTCCGTGTCGTGCGGCATCGGAGGAGACGGAACGGCCTGCGGCATGCATCAAGCTTTCCCGTTGGCCGGCAAAGACGGGCAGGCGGCGGCGATGCTGGTGCTGTTCAGGAATCCGAGCAAGCGCGACGAGGCCCCGAGCAAACCGCCCGCGGCCGCCCGGCCACTGGAGACGCGGGACCGTCTGGGCGACTTGATCGGCCGCAGCGAGCCCATGCGGCAGCTCTTCGACATGATCGCCCTCGTGGCCAACAGTTCCGCCACCGTGCTGATCCAGGGCGAGAGCGGCACGGGGAAGGAGCTCGTGGCCAAGACGATTCACCGGATGAGCGAGCGCCGCGAGAAGCCGTTCGTGGTGGTGGATTGCGGCTCGCTGCCGGAAACCCTCCTGGAAAGCGAGCTGTTCGGTCACGTGAAAGGCGCCTTTACGGGCGCGACGGCCCACAAGCGGGGCCTGTTCGAGGAGGCCGACGGGGGCACGATTTTTCTGGACGAGATTGCCGATACGACGCCGACCTTTCAGGCGAAGCTCTTGCGCGCGCTGCAGGAAGGGGAGATCAAACGCGTCGGCGGCACCCAGCCGATCAAGATCGACGTGCGGGTGCTGTCCGCGACCAACAAGGATCTCGCTGAGCTGGTCCGCGCCCGGACGTTTCGCCAGGATCTGTATTACCGCCTCGCGGTCCTGCCGATCTACCTGCCGCCCTTACGCGAGCGCCGGGACGACATCCCGCTGCTCGTCGAGCATTTCGCGGCGTCCGCCTGTGCCAGGCACCGGCAGCCGATGCGGCAGATCGCGCCTGAGGTGCTGCACGCGCTGAGCGCTTCCGAGTGGGCCGGCAACGTGCGCGAACTGCAACACTACATCGAACGCGTCGTCGTAACCACGACCGGACCCTGGTTGACATGCGAGGATAAGGACTTCGTCAAGCCCGAGGCGGAGGATCTCCGTTCAGTGGGACGAACCGCCGCCAAGCAGGCGGAACGTGCCCGGATCCTGCAGGCGCTCGGGCAGGTGTCCGGCAATCGCATGCGGGCGGCAAAGCTCCTGAAGATCAGCCGCGCGAGTCTGTATCTGAAGCTGCGCGAATACCAGATCGGGGACGAGGAATGGAGGTGACCGACTCGACGCCACAGGGCTCCCGCATCGCGACCCCCCTATCGGGCCAGACCACGCTTCCAACCGCGATCGCTCTCATCTAGGGTACGGGCACCTCAGCGCCGAGCGGGTCCCGTTCCGGACGCGCTCCGCCGTCTTGCCTTGCTTCCAATACACGACCCGAGCCCATTCGCGATCGTCCCCCGTGTCCTATTTCGACTCAGTTATGGATTGGTGGTGTCTAAGTGTTTGGACAGCGTAAGTGCATGAAAAACCGATGCGCGTCATAGACGCTAGGGAGATTTGTCCAACGCCCTGGAAACATTACGAGGGACCTGCCTCGAGCGTCAGACATCCATCAACGCGAAATCACCGCTGTGGCAGCGGCGATAGGAGTTTTCAGCACGGGCCGACCACGGCGGCATACGCCTTGCGCTACGGAGCGGGTGCTGATGGGGGTTTGGGTGATTTTGGACCGGCCTCCGAATGACCCTCTCCTTCGCAAGAAGGACCCCCCATCAGCTCTCATCCCTCCGCAGACAGGTCGGCGTTCGGAGGCCGGTTCCCCTCCTGAAGGCAAGGAATCGGGAACAGTCAGCGGGAGCAAGGTCTTAACCAGCAGCCGCCGATCGTGGCGGACATAACCGAGGAGGCCGTTCTATGAGGTCTTTTCTTTATCAACCGGGACGCCAGCGGAAGCGCACGCGTGCGGCGCTGATGCTGCACAGCGTCCTGCTCGCCGGCAGTTTGGTGGCGACACCGGGACTGTTTGCGGGGGAATCAGGTGAGCAGTCGCATGGCGGGCACGCGACGCCGGTCGCCATGCCGGGCTGGACCCAACAGCTCAAGGGCCAAACGGTGGTTGAGAACGCCATCGAAGGCCGCGCCGGCAATGCAGAAAAGATGGAGCTGCAGCACCATCGTTTGATGCAGAAGCTGGAGCAGCAGGCCCAGAAGGACGCGCAGGCGCAGCATACGTCCGGCGCGTTCAACAACATGTCGATGATGCACCAGTACATGGGGCAGGACGGCAGCAGCTGGCTGCTCATGACGGATTCCGGCAAGGGCGAGCCGGTGTCCCTGGCAGGCGGCCGATGCCCCGCCAACGCACCGGTCAAGAAGTACGACGTCTCGATGATCAACATCGAGATCACCCTGAACCGGTGGCTGGACTACTATCCTGGCTACATGTACGTGCTGACCGAGGACGTGGACAAGGCGCGGGCCGAGGAGGCCAAGAACAAGGCGGCGCGAGACAAAGACGGCTACGACCCCGGAGCCGTCAGCACGGGATTGCAGGGCGACGTGATCCAGCCGCTCGTCCTCCGCGCGAATCAAGGCGACTGCGTCAAGATGACGTTGCGCAACCAGATGGAAGGCGAGGACGGCAGCCTGTTCATCCAGGCCTCCAGCATGATCGTCAGCTCCACCGGAAAGCCGGCCACGACGACGAACCCTGATTCGATCGTCGCGCCGGGCAAGACCCAGGAGTTCGAATGGTACATCCATCCGCACATGCAGGAAGGCGTGCGGCAGTTCCACTCCTACAGTCACGACCGCGAGTTGACGGTGTTGGGCCTGTTCGGGGCCTTCATCGTGGAGCCGAGAGGGTCGAAGTACCTCGATTCGCTGGGCACCGGACCGGACCGGGAAGTGAAATCGGGCTGGCAGGTGAACATCGACAATGGCTCGGGGCCCGACTTCCGTGAATTCGTGCTGTTCTATCACGAGATCGGCGACGAAGCGTTCCGCCCCCTCAACAAGAAGGGCGACTTCCTCCCGCAGCGCGATCCGTTGACGGACGCCTACCGCCCGGGCGGCCGCGCGATCAACTATCGAAGCGAGCCGTTCGGCATCGACCAGATGCACCTGCAGCATGAGTATTTCGGCTTCGAGGATGAGTCCATGGCGTACAGCGCCTACACGTTCGGCGACACGCCGACCACGATCGCCCGGGGGTATCTGGGCGACCCGGTGAAATGGCGCCTGGTCCACGGCGGTTCCGAAGTCTTCCACAGCCATCATCCCCACAGCGGCTCCATCCGGTGGCAGCGGAGCCCGGGAACCGAACCGAACAACATGTGGGCGATGGGCGCGGACGGGCCCGTGAAGTATCCCGTGGTCCGCACCAAGTCGGATCGGGTGGACGTCGAAGTCATCGGTCCGTCCGAATCGCTGGACCTGGAGCCGGAGTGCGGCGGCGGCGGCTGCCAGCACCTGGCGGGCGAGTTCCTCTATCACTGCCACGTGGCGCACCATTATGTGGCTGGGATGTGGGGCTACGGCCGCTTTTACAACACCCTGCAGGTCGGGGCCGCGCACACCGACACGATGCCGGACTTGCAGGAGCTGCCGGACCGGAAGGGCCGCATGAAGCTGGGCGTGTCCAGCGACAAGCTCATCGGCACGACGGTCGATTGGTTCGGCAAGAAGTTCAAAATTGTGGACAAGAGCCAGAAGACGAACTGGAAATCCGATCCGGCGGTGGTGAACATCAAGGATTGGGTCGAGATGTTCGTGCCGGCGCAGGGCAAGCCGGGCCATACCGACAACGAGAAGGGTCAGATCCTGGCCTATGACGCGACGGTGTGGGACTGGAAATGGGACGGCAACATTGCCCGCGGCGAGCGGGAGAGCACGGCGCAGAATCCGAAGTATCAGTGGGCCGCGAAGTGGGACGACAGTACTCGACCCGCCATCCTCTTCGACCCGACCACGGGCAAGATGGCGTGGCCGCTGTTCAAGCCGCACTTCGGCAAGCGCGTGCCCTTCTCCGCGAACCACAGCGGGGCGCCGTGGCTGGAGCCGATCCACCAGGACGAGAACGGCGAGCGGACCAGCGAACCGGCCAAGCCGGGTGAGCAGGGCCGCTGGAGCCTGTGCCCGGAGAACGCCAATCAGAAGTTCTACAACCTGCACTTCGTCCGCATGCCGATCACTCTGGCCAAGAAGCAGGGCAAAGAGCCGGCCATCGTGGACAAGGACGGCCTGATCTACGTGCTCCACGAAGAGGAGCGCCTGACCAGGGCCAACGACGATCTCAAGCTGCCCGCTGTCATCCGCGCCAACGTGTATGACTGCGTGGACTTGGTCCTCACCAGCGAATGGGACGACGACGATTACACCAACTTCCAGTCGTCCAAGATCAACATCCACCCCCACTTCTTCCAATTCGACACGGGGAACTCGGATGGCGTGATCTCCGGCTTCGAGTACGAGATGTCCGTGCGCCCGTTCACGATGTTCGGCAAGGCGAATAAGCACGGATTGCCGGCCCCGATGGTCGCCAAGATCGTCGGCGGCGCGAAAGCCGGCGCCAAGTCCATCAAGATCCAGATGGCGCCCGGCGCCACGCCGTTCCACGTGAACACGGAAGTGATGGTCGGCATGGATTGTCTGGAGAAGGGCAACGACCCCACGGCGTCCTTGCCGCGGGACAAGAGCTGCTCCGAGGTCGCCCGCATCAAGGAGATCAAGGGCGATCAGGTGACGTTCTTCAAGCCGCTGAAGCACAACCATCCGGCCAACGACCTCGTGTCGCCGGAGTTCGTGCGGTATCGGTGGTGGGTGGACGTCGACATGGGGACCGTCTTCTGGCACGACCACGCGTTCGGCGCGACGACCTGGCCTCACGGCGGGTTCGGCGTGACGATCGTGGAGCCGTTCGGATCGACCTACCATGATCCGAAGAACGGCAAGCTCGTGTACAGCGGCCCGATCGCGGACATTCACTCCAACGAGCCGATCGGAGCCGGCGTGAGCGGCAGCTTCCGTGAGTTGATGGTGTCCATCCACGACACGGTGCCGCACACGGTCAACGTCATCGAAGCCGGCAATCCTCCGGGACAGCCGATCGAGGTGGCGTTGGAAGCGGGCAAGACGGTGTCGTTCCAGATGCCAGACAAAATCCTGAACGCACCGAACAAGTACCTCAACGGCGGGACGCACACGACCGGCAGCGGCTTCAACTTCCGCGCCGAACCGTTTGCGCAGCGCCTCTCGAACAATCCGGACACCAGCAAGCTGTTCAGCAGCGCCATCCATGGCGATCCCGACACGCCTCTCCTGAGGGCGTACACCGGCGATACCATGGTGTTCCGCCTGCTGCACCAGCTGATGAACGAGTCGCACGTCTGGACGATCGCCGGCCATACGTTCCTCACGGAGCGGTATGCGGCGGATGCCAATCGGAAGTACTCGATCCACGTCGGGATCGCCGAACGGTATGACCTCGTGACCAAGGCGGGCGGCTTCCAAGGCATGCCGGGCGACTACATCCACTTCAACGGCCGAAGCTCGCACTTCGCCGAAGGCGGATGGGGCATCGTGCGGGTGCTCGACAAGGAAGTGCCGGACCTCATGCCGCTGCCGAAGGGCACGAACCCGCTCGGCATTCCGCCGGCGCCCAGTTCCGTGTGTCCGGCCGACGCGCCGGTGAAGCACTTCAACGTGGTGGCGCTGGACCGCCCAATGAAGCTCAACCCCAAGGCCCCGGACGCGATCGAGGTGGACTTCGAGCGGAAGATCGAAATGACCATGCCGGAGGGCAAGATCTTCGCGCTGGAGGAGGAAGCCACGACGGTCGCGGGGAACGTGACCCCGCATCCGCTCACGCTGCGCGTCAACGTGGGCGACTGCATCAAGGTCAACCTCAAGAACAAGATGAAAGCCAGCCGGGCGTCGTTCTTCGCGCCGGGCCTGGCCTTCGATCCGAAAGACAGCCAGGGTTTGAACGTCGGCAACAACGGCGGCGATCAGACCATCGGCCCTGGCGAGAGCCGCGTCTACACCTACTACGCGCATCCGGCGAACAAGGAGGCGACGTCGCTGGTGTGGGACGGTGGCAACATCGTGGTCAATCCGCGCAACGGATTGTACGGGGCCGTCATCGTCGGCCCGCGCGGGTCGCAATACCGCGATCCGGTGACGGGCGCCGACATTTCGCAGAAGAACTCCTGGCGGGCGGACGTCATCGTGGATGCCAGCCTGCCGGAGAACGTCGGGAAGCGGAACTATCGTGACGTGGCCTTGTTCTTCCAGGACGAGGACAACATCATCGGCACCGCGTTCATGCCCTACGTGCAGAACGTGGCGGGGTTGACGAGCGTCAACTACCGCGCCGAACCCTACAAGTTCCGCGAAGAGCAAGGCTGCTCGCTGGGCAAGATCTTCCAGCCGTGCACGGTGGACAAGCCCGAAGATCCGGTCACGCCTCTGATCGAGGCCCACGCCGGTGACCCGATCCGCATCCACGTGATCGGTGCGAACAGCGAGCAAAACGGGATGTTCGGAATCGAAGGCCATGAGTGGCCGATCGAGCCGTACATGCCGGGCGCCGACATGATCAGCGTGGTGGAGTATGCCGGATCCGAGACGCTCGACGTCTTCGTCCGCGGCGGTGCGGGCGGACCGTATCGCCAGGTCGGGGACTTCGTGTGGTCCAATCAGCGGCTGCCCTACACGCAGTCCGGACAGTGGGGCTACCTGCGCGTGTTGCCCGTCGGCGACACGCGGATCCAGCCGCTCGGAGCCCAGGGAACGGGCGCCAAGCGCGCGGAGACGGAGCCCGAGGTGCAGGCCGTTCCAACCGCGATGAAGTGACGGGGCTGGAGATGGCCTAGGAACCGGTGGGGGAGCTGCCCGTGACACGCAGCTCCCCCACAGCATTTTTGCGAAGAGGAGGTGACGTGCGTTATAAGTACTGGGTGCTGAGCCGCGTAAGAGGGTCCGACCCTCAGCACCAGCAATACCGGACCCGGTACCGAGTCACAAGGCCGGAGGAAGGAAGATGATCAAGCAACTTGCGGCAAGCATCCTCGTGTTGTGCGTCGGCGTTCCCGCCTATGGGTACGAAGAAATCACGGTCTCGGATGGCGGCACCCTGAAGGGAACCGTCAAGCTCGAGGGGATGGTGCCGAAGCCGAAGGGCTACAACCTCACGACGCTGCCCGACCCGATCTATTGCGGGCGTATTTCGGACGGGCAAGGGTGGCGCATCCTGCAGCCGTTCAACGTGGGGCCGGGAGGCGAATTCCGCGAGGTGGTGGTCTACCTGGAGGGCATCGAAAAAGGGAAGCCCTTCGGCGAGGCCAGCACGCCGCAAATCGAAGCCAAAGATTGCCTGTTTCTCCCGTTCACCACGGTCGTGCGGGATGATCAATCGGTGACGGTGGTCAACATGGACCCCGTCATGCACGACATCCAGGCGTATGAAACGTCGCATCTGGGACCCCGGGTGCTGTTCAACGTGCCGCTGCCCATGAATCCGCAGCATCCGCGCAATTTCAAGGATCGGAGCGATGCCGCCTTGTACCACAAGCACATGGCCGGACCGCCCATGAAGCAATTGGTGAACTTGAGCAAAGGACGCCGGGTGTTCGTGATGCAGTGCGGCTTCCACGCCTACATGGAAAGCTGGGGCGTCGCGATCACCAATCCCTATTTCGCCAAGACCGACGAACAGGGCCGGTTCACCATGACCGATGTCCCCCCGGGTACCTATAAGCTGGTGGTGTGGCATCCCTATGTCCGCACGCCGATCGAACAGACCGTGACCATCAAGCCCGGCAGCAGCGTAGAGACCACCGTCTCAGTGCCAGCCCCGACCGGGCGGCTGTACGCCAACGAAGTCATGGATCATGCCTACATCCGTTACAACGTGACGGAGGACGTGAAGAAAGAGATCGAGCCGATGGTGGAGAAGCAGGATCGGTAAGCGCAGGCATGCGCCAGGTATCCTGCATGGTTCGCAATGAACAAAGCCGTCGCCTGTATCGTGTTCACGTGTGTCTTCGCGGCTTCGCTGGCACTGGCCAATCACGAGAGCAGCCGTCAGCCGCCGCTGTGGACTCCCTTGGACGAGCCGGAGCGGTTTGCGGCGATGGACACGCCGGGCGGGATGGCCCTGGTTCCCGCCGGATGGTTCTTGATGGGCAGCGATCCGAAAAAGGACCGCGCGGCGGGGCCGCAGGAGTTGCCCCAGCATCGGGTGTATCTCGACGCCTTCGAGATCGACACCTATGAAGTGACCAACGTGGATTACCTCCGGTTCGTCCTTGCCACCGGAGCCGATTGGCCCAAGTTCTGGCGTGAAAGCCCTTTTCCGGAAAAGGCCGCGCTTCATCCGGTGATCAACGTCACGTGGCACGAGGCCGACGCCTATTGCCGGTGGGCGGGCAAGCGGCTGCCGACCGAAGCCGAATGGGAAAAGGCGGCGCGCGGAGAGGACGGCCGCCTGTTCCCCTGGGGCAATGAGCCGGCAGGGTGGATCAAGAGCAACATTGCCCATCCTGGTTCCAAGCGCGGCTTCAAGTATCCGCCGCTGGCCAACGTGAACCGCTACGACAAGGGCGTCAGCCCGTACGGCGTGCGCCAGATGGCGGGGAACGTCAGCGAATGGGTCGCCGACTGGTTCGATCCCGAATACTATCGCCGCGGCGTGCTACACAATCCGCAAGGGCCAGAGACGGGCGAGCTGAAAGTCTTTCGCGGGGGGTCA
>JBDZVU010000156.1:0-3543 GCA_040255845.1 Nitrospiraceae bacterium
CCGCGGCGACGGTCCCCGCCGAGACTTTTAAAAATTGCCGACGTGACAAAAACATTGTGGACACCTCCTAAGTTGAGGGCTCCGTGAGCCCACTCTCACTGACTGACAGGCACAAGACTCCGTCCCACCCCCCTTCCTTCAGAGATTTGCCCGTTCAGATGTCCAGAGGCTGGCATCGACGATTGGGCCAAAGTGACAAATGAGATAGGCATATCGGCTCATTCCATTTCGCAATAAGCGAACCATAAGGGGGGCAGCAGATGGAATCGGGATGAGATGTGTAACTGTTGGAAAAAACAGATAAACAAATGATATGGGGTTTGATTTACGGGAAGGAGTGATGGGGCTTGGTGTGTAGTTGAGGTGGCGATTATCTGGGAGATTCCATCTTTGTTGTTAAAATAGTATTACAAATCCATATGTTGCGCATGATTTGACTGCCGGAACGAAGCGTTACCTGATGGTAACCATTAATCAGGTCGTAACCAACAGGGCTATCCAACGGGTTATTTGAAGAATGGGGTGATTCTTGACAGCCATGGCATGGGTCAGTAGAATCCGCCCCTCTGTCTAAGCCAGTAGAGCGGGAATAGCTCAGTGGTAGAGCATCGCCTTGCCAAGGCGAGGGTCGCGGGTTCAAATCCCGTTTCCCGCTCCAACTTTTCAATCAGTTGCCTTTGTTGCCCCCTCTCCATCCTGGCCGTTTAGCGTCAGAGGGCTTTGCCGGACAGAGACGCAGCCCCTATTACAGCAACGGGGAGCAAAGCCTCGCAACCGAATCCCGAAACCGAACAGCCATCTTGCACCGATAATAGGCTGCAGATTCAAATTCGGTGCAGTCAGCCAAATCATGCTCGAACGCTGCCTCGATTTCGTTGGCGAGCCGCCTACTGTAGAGCACCGCATTGAGTTCATAATTGATGCTGAAGCTTCGGATGTCGATGTTGGCCGAGCCAATCGAGCAAATTTCGGAATCGATGCTGATCGTCTTCGCGTGCAGGTACCCTTTGGTGTACAAGAACACGCGCACGCCGGTGTCCGCAAGTTCCGCCGCATAGGTGTACCCAGCCCAATGAGGAAGTGTGTTGCCCGATGGACGCGCACTCAACCTGACTTTGACGTCGATACCCGACAGGGCCGCTGCGGTGAGGGCTTCGGCGACGGTTGCGTCGAGGATGAAATAGGGCGATTGAATATAGACGTGCTGCTGCGCCGAGACGATCATAAGGGAGTAGAGTTGTCTGATGGCCGCCCATTGTGAATCGGGTCCTGACGTCAGGATCTGGACCGGGACATCGTGCTCTCCGGACGCCGCCGTATCGGCGGGAAAGTAGGCCGGAGAAAAGAGATTCTCTTTCACGGCATTGTACCAATCGACCATGAACACCGCCTGTAACAGCGCGGCCCCTTCCCCGACGATGCGCACCTGCGTATCGCGCCAGAACCGAAAGCCCTTCCCCCCAGTCAGGTGTTCCTCTCCGATGTTCATGCCGCCGGTATAGCCGATCATGCCGTCTATGACGGTGATCTTACGGTGGTTGCGGTAGCTGATCGTATGGAGTTGCCAGAGCGGCGAGGTGGGCGCCACGTGGACACCCGCGGCCCGAAGATCCCTGATGTACGCAGAGGTCAGATGTGCGTAGGACCCCAATGGATCGTAGAGCAGCCGGACCTCCACGCCCTGCTGTGCCTTGGCGCGTAACACGTCTTTCACCGTGTCCGTGAACCCGTCCGCGCCCCAGATGAAATACTGAAGATGGATCGACTGTCGTGCCTTCTTCAGATCTTCGATCATGTGGGGGTAAAACTCGGACGCGTTTTGCTGAATCTCCACCCGGTTTCGCTTCGTCAGCACCGAGGGGGAATTGTGCCTGACGAGCCTCATCAGCTTGCGCCGGACCGGACTTTGGCCCTCGATCCGCGCGATCTCCACATCCTGACGGGAGAGCATCGGCGACAAGAGAGGTCCCGCGTGAGCCTCGAGGTCTTGTGGAAGGAGCCGGCGCTGTTTGCTGAAGGCTTTGCGGTCTCTGCCGAACAGAACATAAATCAACACGCCGATTCCTGGAGCGAAGATAAACACCAGCATCCAAGCCAACGTTGCTTGAGGCCGTCGGTTTTCCGAGATCAAGTACACGGCCATGGTCAACGCATAGAGCGCCAGCCCGGTGGTGATGATTGTGCTCAAATAGTTCATCACGATAGCCTCGGCGGGCTACGGTCCAAAATGAATTACCTGCGGAGATTTTTTGGTTACGCCGGGACGGGAGGCCGGACGCGAGGAGGGGGAAGATTCTGCCGCGCCCAGGCAGCGCGCTCAGTTCGAGTTGGAACCGGCATCATCGCACGCACGTGGCGTAACGAGCCGTGGCCGGGCACGTCGAATGGCGCCCTGCCGCCCGGCTCAGGCATAGTTACCTGATTTGCCGGCGACAGCCTCCTAGAGCAGACACTTGTATAGCGCAGGAATGTCCCGAAGACGGCCACCGTGCATGCTTTGCAGCGGAGCTTGTCCTGCCTTCAACAGCGGCCTCAAAGGGCGGTGTCCGTGGGGCTATAATCGCCGACGAAGAAAGAAACGGCCGTGGCAGTGCTGGCAACGCCAGGGATACCAGCCGAGCCAGCTGAGGATATGGTCCCAAACACCATGTCGAGGAGAACGACGACAGAATCCGTCGCACAATCCGCACGAAACAGATCCGTTTTTCCCGCCGGCCATAGTGACCGTATTGTAGGCTAGGACTGCAGGTTCATCTATCGACGTTTTCGATGGAAGGTGCGGCATTGCCAAGGCGCTCTTCGCCGCACCGTGTGCCGTGCGGACGGAGCCGCCCCAGCAGGGGGATTGTCGGGTCGGCAAGGAGGCTGCTCCTGCGTCGAAGGGCGATACAGCGAGCGGCTAAGCGCATGGTTGAGAAACAACCCGATCCAGAATGGGGGCGCGTCGATCGAGAGGGCGTACTCCCAACCCTTTGTCCATAGGACCGTTCCTCTCACTTGTTGGGGTTCGCCCAGGCTGCCGGGCAGAGGGACTTGAATCCAAATCTGCGTGCCGGGCTGAACGGGCACCGGGCCCGCCAGTCGCCACCCAGCCTCGGTAATGTCCAGTACCGTTCCTTCAGCGACGAAGCGATCGGTCCCGTAGCGCATGGGCCAGCAGACCGGGTAGCGGGTGTGGCGTCGTATGGGCATGGCGCGTTCCATCGAAGGTCCTCCCTTGTCGTGATGACAGGAAGAAGTGTATGCCAACCCGGCGCTGTCGCCATTCCGCGAACGGTGTACCACCAAAGAGGGATATACTGACGGTTCCGCCGATGCTGTGTTCTGGCTGGTCGCGCACGACATGAGCGACACCTTGAGCTTTCAGTCGATCCTTGAAGCGGCGGATGTGCTTCAGGGAATCGTGCAGCACACTCCAGTGTTGACCGGCACACCGCTGGATGAGGCTGTGTCGTCGGACGTCCTGCTCAAGTGCGAAAACTTTCAACGAACGGGGTCCTTTAAATTCCGGGGGGCCTATCACGCGCTATTTCAGTTGAACGC
>JBDZVU010000015.1:0-51611 GCA_040255845.1 Nitrospiraceae bacterium
CCGGCCAAAAGATCCCAATGCCGCGAGAGCCGATGCCATGTTACTGGATCTCAAGGATCCGCACTGGCTCAACCGCAAGTATGCCGCCGAAGTCCTGGGTGAACTCAAGGATCACCGGGCAGTCGAGCCGCTCGTCGCCGCGCTGACGGACGAGGTGGGGGATGTGCGGCAGCGGGCCTACGATTCATTGATTAAGCTGGGAGGGGTGGCCGTGCCGGCGCTGATTCCGTTGCTCGTGTCCGAAGAAGACGAATTACGGCAATCCGCCACCGAGATCATCCGAAAAATCGGCAAGCCGGCCGTTGAGCCGATGGCCACCGCATTGACCGACGCGGACGACCGATTGAAGACCCGGATCATGAAAGTCTTGGACCGGATGGGATACAAGCCGAAGGTCAAGGATGACGCCAAAGTGGAGCTGCCGCGGCTGACGTAGACTACGCCGATCCCTCGGGGGCGCGGGGATTGCGCCCCACGGAGATATGATGAAATCCCGCCGCCGCGACGCGATCAGGATCGTAGACGTTTCGCAAGTCCAGCAGGACGCGTCGCCGCACGATGGTTTTCAGCCGATCAAAGTCCAGGTTCCGGAATTGGTTCCATTCGGTCATGATAATGACCGCGTCGGCGCCCTCCGCCGCGTGGTAGGCATCCCGGCAGGCCTGCAATTGCGGTAGCATGCGGCACGCCTCTTCGAGCGCGGCCGGATCGTAGGCGCGGATCGCCGCTCCTTCCGCCAACAGCTCTTGGCTGATCGCCAAGGCCGGGGCTTCCCTCAAGTCGTTCGTATTGGGTTTGAACGAGAGACCGAGCATGGTGAGCGTCTTTCCTGCGACACCGCCGGTCACCGCCCGGATCTTGTCGACCATCAACTTGAGCTGGTTCCGATTCACGCGCGAGGCGGCGGAGGCGATCTGCATGGGATAGCCGTTGCGCTCGCCGGTCTGAATCAAGGCGGCCAAGTCCTTCGGGAAGCAGGATCCTCCGAATCCCGGACCCGCATGCAGGAACTTGGAGCCGATCCGCTGATCCAGCCCCATGCCCTTCGCCACCAGTTGCACGTTGGCCCCGACCTTCTCGCATAGATTGGCGATCTCGTTGATGAACGAGATCTTGGTGGCCAGAAAGGCGTTCGAGGCGTACTTGATCAATTCCGCGGTCGGCACGTCGGTGACCACGATGGGCGTTTCGATGAGGTACAGCGGACGGTAGAGATCCTTCATGATGGCGACGGCTTGGTCGCTGTCTGCGCCGATGACGACCCGGTTGGGACGCATGAAGTCTTCGATGGCCGAGCCTTCCCGCAAAAATTCCGGGTTGGACACGATGTCGAATCGGATCGGTCGCGGCTGCGTCTTCGTGATCACGCTTCGCAGGAGATCACCGGTGCCGACGGGCACGGTGGATTTGGTCACGATGACTTTATACCCCTCCATGTGACGGGCGATCCCGCGACCCACCTCCTCCACGAACGACAGGTCAGCTGACCCGTCGGCTTGCGGCGGGGTTCCGACTGCGATGAAAATGACCAAGGCCTTGTCGACGGCTTTGGCGATGTCGGTGGTGAACGAAAGCCGATGCTCCTTGAGGCCTTTGGCGACCAGTTCGGTGATCCCCGGTTCATAAAAGGGCACGTCCCCCTTTTCGAGGCGAGCGATGCGCTTCTCGTCGTTATCCATGCAGGTGACGTTGACTCCGAATTCGGCAAAACACGCCCCCGTCACCAGCCCGACATAACCCGTTCCAATCACGCTGATATGCATCGGCCGCGCTCCTCTCGCCAGGCTTCCGGCATCAAGTTACGGCGAGTATAGCAACGGCCACGCCCCCGGGCAACGAAGAGAGAAGTTTCTGCAACCGTTCCTCGATTGACTCGATGAAAACCCGTTCAGTACAATGCGCCGCGCTTGGCGATACTCAGCCACCTGACGTCTATCCTCAGGCTCTCATCCACCGATGGTCCGTGCCCGGTTGCTCCGATGAAGACCGACGTGCCCCGAGTCCCGCGCGCGTTTCTGCTCCTCACGGCGTTGGTGACCGGCGCCGTCGTCATGGCCCTCGAAATTCTCGGAAGCCGGCTGCTGGCGCCGGTTTTCGGGAATTCGCTTTTTGTGTGGGGTGCCCTCATCGGCGTGATCCTTGCCGCGATGAGCAGCGGGTACGCCTTCGGAGGCTGGTTTTCGGACCGCCATAGAAGCGCCGGGGTCCTGGCCGGACTCCTGCTGTTCTCGGGCGCTTGGACGTACCTGGTGGCCTGGGTCAGCCAACCCGTGCTGTTTCAATTGGAAAAAGTGATCGAGGACCCGCGGTGGGGACCATGCCTCGCCGCCACCGTGCTCCTTGCCCCTCCGGCGTTCGGATTAAGCGGGGTCCTGCCTGCCATGCTGCGGCTGGCCGTGGCCGACATGGATCATCTGGGGCGCCACACCGGGCGGATGATCGCGCTGTCCACCGTGGGCAGTCTCCTCGGCACCTGGGGTACGGCATTTTTTCTTCTGTCCTGGGTCGGAAGCCAAGCCTTGGTGGCGTGGCTCGCGACGGTCCAAGTCGTTCTCGGTCTTGCATGGCTCTGGGCCGCGAAGCCGGCACGAGCCGCCTTTGCCTTGCTGAGCGGGGTGGTGATTTCCGCCGGACTCATGGTGCTCGGATCCCATCCAATCCAGAAACTCCAGCCGCCGGTCTATCAGGAAGACAGCCCGTATCAGCAAGTCCGAATTCGGGACGATCAACTCTTCCGCTATCTCGTTCTCGACCGTACCTTTCACGCCGTGATGTGGAAATCCGATCCGATCACCCTGTTTCTTCCATACAGTCAACTCATGGTGGCCGCATTGGCGCTCACGCAGGAGCCGACCCGCGGATTGATCCTCGGTCATGGCGGTGGATCGTTGGCGAAGTGGCTCGCACAGGTCCATCCCGACCTGGAGTTGGATGTGGTCGAGTTCGATCCGGTCGTCGTGCGCATGGCGGAAGAATATTTCAATTACTCTCCGCCGGCCAATCATCACGTGGTGGTGAAAGACGGGCGCGCCTTCCTCCGCAGAACCTCGAACATGTATGACGTGATCTGGATCGACGCCTTTGCGCGCCACATGATTCCCTTTCACCTGACGACGGCAGAGTTTTTTCAACTAGTCCGCGACCGCCTGAAGCCGAAGGGCGTCGTGGCCGTGAATCTGGCCTCCTCGGGAGAGGGGGGAGACGAGGCGCGGGCACAGGCTGTCGTACAGACCATGAGGCAAGCCTTCCCCAAGCTCGAGACCTACGGGGTGAAAGGTCCGTGGAAAAGCGGACCCACCAAAGCGGAAAACTTGATCTTTCTTGGAGGATACCCCGTTGAGCGGGGGAATGCGGAGCAGATCGCAGCCCAGGTGGCGGAGGCGGCGAGGAACGGTAAGTTGCCGATGGAGGCGGTTGCGCTGCTGGCTACACATCGGAGCGACGCGTGGCCGGCGGGGACGGTGCTCACGGACGATTTCGCCCCCTACGACCTTCTCATCGGACGAGAAGCAACCCCCACCCCTGTGGATTAGTCGGAGACTTCTCCTGGGAAAAGGCTGCTTGCTTCCGTTTTGACCCCTGTGCTATAAGGGTCGCCTTACGGGCTGTCTAGTACACTGAAGGGTACGATCGGCATGGATATTTGTCGGAGCAGTCAAGGCCATCAGGGCTTGGCGGTAGTTATTTACCAACCTAATCACATCTCTTCTTCTTTTTAAGGAGGTAGGTCATGGGTAAGACGATGTTATCGGTCCTCTTTGGCCTCGGGATGGTCGTGGCGGGGGCCTCGGCTGCGTTCGCGCTCCAAGCCGGTGGCGTGGAAGTCGGTGACCTCGAAACTGGCTCGGTCGTAGGCCAACCCTTCAAGGAGTTGGATGTCGATGCGCAGTTGTTCTCGATTGAAATCGGCAACATGAAGACCTGGTATCCTCCGACGACGGTGATCGATTTCAAAGTGCGCCCGGGCCGCCCTGTGCTCCTGAAGGTGACCAATAATTCAGCCGGCGAGCATGGATTCCTACTGACGGCGGACGAAAACCAAGCAGCTCCCACCGTCTTGAAAGCGCAACTGGTGTTGAAGCCCGGTGAGACGAAGTACATCGGCGTTCCGACCAGCGACTTGTTCTATGCCACGCAGGGGAACACGCTCAACTATCGCTGCCACCTGCATCCGGCCCATGTCGGCGGCAAGTTGGTGATGCTGAAGTAGCCGCAGCCGCTACTGAAAACGCAAAGGCCCCGGGCAACTGCCCGGGGCCTTTCTATTTTCAGATGGTCGAAAGCTCGCTCAGGTAGTTTCCTCAGGCTGACACTCGGGGCCAGGGTTCAACGGAACGCGCTGCGCCGCCGTAAGTTTCCCCTCCACAATCAACAGCAAATACCGGTTTTCTATCGTTTCGGGGCTCTTCTTCTCTACGACGTACGTAAACACGTCCACAATCATTTCGTCTCCATCCCACTGCGTATCATTGACCACCCATAGGTGGCTCCTCGCATCCGGGAAGTGACGAATGACAAATCCCTCGATGATCGCTTTGAGGTCACCGGTGCTCGCCGTGCCAGCGACGGGGCTGGCGAAGCTCAAGCAAAGAACGGCAATGCCGACGATCATCCATCGTGTTCGCAGACGACCCATGAGCCACCTCCAGGCAGGGGTGAGAGGCTTGTCCGCTCAGGCAGGAACAATGGGACCACAGTGAATCTTATTCCCGATTCCTAGTGATGTCCAGCGGGGGACGAAAAGGAAATCTGGAAGGAGGAAAGCACCGGCCCCGCTGTCGCAGCGGGGCCGGAACGGCAAACGCTGCCGTTAGTTTCTAACGCCGCTCCAAACCTTGGCGGGGTCAATGTTCTTGTCCGGGTTCAACTGCTTAGCCTTTTCGAGCAGGGCGTCGGTCGTTTCCGGGTACGCGGGGTCAGAAATGCAGCAGTTGTCGACCGGGCACACGGCCGCGCACTGAGGCTCGTCAAAATGGCCGACACATTCGGTGCAACGATCGTGGGTGATGACGTAGATATTGTCCCCGACGCCTTGGCCATCGCCGACATGATAGCCCTTGCTTTCGGCATCGCTCCTCGTTTCAAAAATCGCCTCGTTGGGACATTCAGGAAGGCATGCCCCACAGGAAATGCATTCATCGGTAATCAACAGTGCCATGACCCACGCCTCCTCCAACGATGGTGACCGATATTGACAAGCATCCGCGGCCCTGACAATAGTGCATACGCGGTAATTGAACGGCATTTTATTCTGCGGCTCTTTTCCAAGTCAACAGAACCGGACCGCTCAGAAGGCCTACTTCGCGTGAAATTATGGGCCCTTGGGCCCACCGCGCCGCCCGGTGACCCGCTGCATGGCTATGGCAACGAATACAGGCTCTGCCAACGATCGCGAGCAGAAAAAAAAGCGGATCATCATGATGGTTCTGCTTGCGGTCTTGCTGATGAGCGTGTCGCTCTTTCTAGTCGAGCGAAAAGAGTCGAACTTCATCATCGTCACGTTCCCAAGCGGGGCCGAGGTCGAGGCGGAAGTCGCGGATACGCCGGAGAAGCTCCTCTTCGGGCTGGCGTTTCGCGACGGATTGCCTCCCAACGGGGCCATGCTTTATATCTTCGAGGACAACGGACCGCATCGCATGCGGACAAAGGAGTATCGCTTCCCGATCGATATCGTATGGGTGGATGAAAGCCACCACGTGGTACATGTACTTGAGCGTGTCGAGCCGTGCGCGAAGGATCCTTGTCCGTTGTACGGGCCGCCGCCGGAGCCGGCCAGATACGTCATTCAAGCCGAAGCCGGCTTTGTCCAGCGAGTAGGCGTGGCGGCTGGAGATGAACTCAAATACACGCTCCGCATGTGACGCGCGGATCAGAAGACAAAGGGAGTAGGGGATGGAGGGATTTCAGAAGGTGGCGCAGGTCGGAGACGTGCCTGCGGGGCAATCGAAACTCGTCACGGTGAACGGCCGCGGGATCGCCCTGTTCAATCTCGACGGAACGTTTTACGCCATTCACAATTTGTGTCCTCACGAAGGCGGTCCGCTGAACGAAGGCCGGCTCAAAGGCCACGTCATCGCGTGCCCATGGCACGATCTGGCGTTCGATGTCCGCAATGGCCAAGGCACAGACGGGGGCGGCTACTGCGTAGGGAGCTACGAAGTCCGCGTGGAGGGCGTCGACATTTTCGTCGGGCCTCGTCGCAAGGCCTAGACTCATGAGCATGGCAGGGCAGGAAGCCCCACAGATGCCGGGAGTGAGCGATCGCCGTACGGTGAGGGCCTACGTCGGCAAGCCGTTTACCATCCATCTTTGGGAAGACCGCACCAGGGGAGAACTGTGGATCCCCTCTTTCGATACGGCGGCGCTGGCCTTACGAGGGGACGACTACCTGCGCATCGCGAGCAACAACGCGGTGGACAACGGGCGGCGGACGTTTGAATTTGAGCCGGTGGTACCGGGGAGGCATCAGGTGGTGTTCGAGAAGCGGATGGGGTGGAAATTCACGGCTGAAGACCGGCGGGTGTTTGAGATCGAGGTGCAGCCCGGAGGGGAGCGGTAGTATGCCGGACATCGCGTTCGTCAACGGGCGCTTCGTTCCCTGGCACGAGGCCACCGTGTCGATCGATGACCGCGGCTTTCAGTTCGGTGACGGCGTCTATGAAGTCATCCGCACGTACGGGGGAAAGCCCTTCGAGCTGGATGCGCATCTCCGGAGGCTGGCTCGCAGTTTGGGTGAACTTCGGCTGCCCACGATCTATTCGCCGGCCCAATGGGCCGCGTGGATCGAGCAAGGGCTCAGGCAAGCGCAGTATGCCGAGGCGAAGGTTTATATCCAGGTCACACGAGGAGTGGCCCCCCGCGATCACGCGTTTCCGGCGGATACCCGGCCCACGATCATCATGACGATCCGAGAGCTGCATTCTTTGCCGGCCCATCATCGCAAGAGCGGCGTCAGCGCGAGGACCACCGAGGATCTCCGGTGGGGGCGCTGTGACATCAAGAGCCTGAATTTGTTGCCCAATGTCCTAGCCCGGCAGGAGGCGATTCAGGCCGGGGTCTTTGAAGCGATCTTGATCAGGGGCGGCCTGGTGACCGAAGGGTCGGTGAGCAACGTCATGGTGGTACAGCAAGGAGCCCTGGTGACCGCCCCGGAAGGTCCCCATATTTTGTCAGGTGTGACGCGCAACGTCGTTCTGGAGCTGGCCAGAAAAGAGGGGCTCCCGATCGAAGAACGATATGTGCCTGTGTCCGCGCTGTATGCCGCCGACGAAGTGATGTTGACCGGTACCACGGTGGAAATCGTCGGCGTGGTGAACATCGATGGACGCACGATTGGAGCGGGCACGCCGGGGCCGGTCACCAGGGCCTTGAGTGCACGGTGGTCAGCCATGACCGCTTCAACATACTTGCTTTGAACGGGGGTGCGGTGGTATTGTGCTGGCGCTGGAAGTGGGCTCAGGCCCACTTTTTTGTTTGAGCTGGTGCCGTGCCGTAGAGGGAGCGGTGGAGTCACCGGACCATGGAACCCGGTCGGTGGTCGATCGGCTGCAGGAGATTGTTTCCCCAATCTTATGGTCGCTAGGCCTCGAACTCGTTGAAGTCCTGTTCGTCGGACAGGGCCCAAGGTCGGTGGTTCGTGTTTTGATCGACAAGCCGGGCGGCGTCACCATCTCCGATTGCGAGCAGGCGCACAAAGCTTTGGGGCCCGCTCTCGATGTGGCGGATCCGTTTCCCCACGCGTATACCCTGGAAGTCTCTTCTCCCGGCCTGGACCGGCCCTTTAAGCGGCTCCAGGATTATCGGCGCGCCATCGGGAAACGCATCAACATCAAGCTCCGCCAGCCGCTCGACGGCCAATGGAGGGTAGCGGGGGAACTGGCCCATGTCGACGAGCAGCGGGTGACCCTTACGCACCTGACGGACAAGCCGGAAGCAGACACTCTGACGCTTGAAATGCCGATGATCGCGGAGGCCAGGCTGGTGGTGAAAATTTAGGGCGCCGGACGAAGGGGGCGCCGGCAACCTGCAGGAGTATGACATGAACCGAGAATTGATTGCGGTCATCGATGAAATCGGCCGACAGAAGGGAATCGACAAGTCGCGTGTCATCGGTGCCATCGAATCGGCTCTCCAAACGGCGGCGAAGAAGCGATTCGGCCAAGCGGAAAACATTCAAGTCGAAATCGACCCGAAGACAGGCGAAATCTCCGTGGTGTCGAAAAAGACCATCGTGGACACCGTCACTAACCCGAAGGCTGAAATCTCGCTTCAGGAGGCGCGCCAGTACGACAGCGAAGCGGAAGTAGGGGACGAAATCGGGTCGCTCATTGAAATGGACGAACTCGGCCGCATCGCGGCGCAGACGGCCAAGCAGGTCATTTTTCAGAAGGTGCGCGAGGCCGAATGGGAGGCGGTGCAGAAGGAGTACTCGACCCGGCAGGGGGACCTGGTCAACGGCATTATTCTCGGAATGGAGCGCCGGAACTATCTGGTCGACCTCGGGAAGACGGAAGCGATTCTGCCGATCCAGGAGCAAATCCCGCGGGAAACCTATCGCCGAGGTGACCGCGTCAAAGCCATGCTGCTGGAAGTCCGCCGCACGCCCAAAGACGTCCAAGTCATCCTCTCCCGAAGCCATCCTCAGTTCGTCAGCAAGCTGTTCGAGCTCGAGGTGCCGGAGGTGATGGAAAAGATCGTGGAAATTAAATCGGTCGTTAGGGAACCGGGCGATCGCACGAAGATTGCCGTCACCTCACGGGAAAAGGCGGTTGATCCGGTCGGCGCGTGCGTCGGCATCAAAGGGTCGCGCGTGCAAGCCGTGGTGCGGGAATTGCGCGGGGAGAAGATCGACATCATCACCTGGACGCAAGACCCTCGCGTCTTCATCGCCGAGGCGTTGAATCCGGCTACCATCGAAAAGGTGGGCATCGACGAGGAAAAGAAGTCGGCGCTGGTCGTGGTCGCCGACTCCCAGCTGTCGCTCGCCATCGGGAAAAACGGGCAGAATGTGCGTTTGGCGGCGCGGTTGACGGGCTGGAAAATCGACATCATCAGCGCGACGGAATACGAAAAAGAGAAAGTTGAGCGGGACAAGGAAATCAAAGCGGCGCTGGCCGAAGAGGCCGAGGCGCAGCGACTGCAAGAGGAAGCCCGGCAGGCTGCGCGGGCCGAAGAAAACGAAGCGGCTGGTGCCTAATCGGGTGAGGGTGGATTGATTTCTATGCGCGTGTACGAACTCGCCAAGAAGCTGGGAATGGAAAATCGGGATCTAATTCCCGAGTTGAAAAAAATGGGTGTCTCGGTGGCCTCCCACAGCAGCGCGCTCGACGACGATATCGTCCAGAAAGCGCTGGAGAAACTCAGTCCGAAGGCCAAAGGCGCTGGGAAAGCGGACACGGCGCATGAGCAGGGCACCGGTCGCGCTGCCGCGACGAAGGGGCTTGGCGGTGAGGAGCCGCCCAAGCCGGACAAACGCCGGATTCTCATCAAGCGGAAGAAGGAAGAAGAGCCGTCCGAACCCGCCGTTCCGGTGCCGGCTGTCGAAGCCGAGCCGTCGCCCTTTGGCGCGCAGGCCACTCCTGCGCCTCATCCCGCGGCGGAGGCTCCGCACCTGCCCGTCGAATCGCCCGTCCATCAGGAGACGGTCTCTGCTCCTCCGGTGCCGTCCGCACCGGGCTCCACGGAACCTCTCCAGGTGAAGCCGCTCGCGCCCTCCCCTCCTAGTGCCGGGGCTACGGTGGAGCCCGTAACGGCGAAGAAGAAAAGCATGGCCTTCGAGGCCATTGAGGCGGAAAGCCAGAAGGATAAGCTCAAGAAAGCCCGTAAACCCGGGCGTCCGAAAGACGAACAGGAGGCGAAGTTCCGTGAAGATGCGGCACGCTGGCAAGACTTGCGAGCCATCCCGGTCCAGCGCCGCGACGACCGCTCCAGGCATGTGCACCACAGCGCGCCCGGGGAGATCACGAAACCGCGTAAGAAAAGCGTGAAGGTGACGCCGCGTACGACGGTGAAGGAATTTGCCGAATTGATCGGGCAGCGGCCCGCAGACATCGTTCGCAAGTTGATGGAGATGGGCCAGATGCTCACCTTCAACCAACCGATGAACATGGACGCGGCCGCCATGATTGCCGACGACGCGGGTATCAAGATCGAGATCGCGGTCGAAAAGGCCGGGGAAGATCTTTTGCAGGACATCGTGGAAACGGGGGGTGAGGAACGTCCCGAGCCTCGCCCGCCGGTCGTCACCATTATGGGCCATGTCGATCACGGGAAGACATCTCTGTTGGACGCCATCCGCCAGACCAAAGTGGCCGAAGGAGAGGCGGGCGGCATTACCCAGCACATCGGCGCTTACACGGTGACGGTGCACGAGAAGCAAGTCACCTTCTTGGACACGCCGGGTCACGAAGCGTTTACCGCCATGCGCGCCCGCGGCGCCAAAGTCACCGACATTGTCATCTTGGTCGTGGCCGCGGACGATGGGGTCATGCCTCAGACCGTCGAAGCCATCCATCATGCGAAGGCGGCCGGCGTGCCACTGATCGTCGCCATCAACAAGATCGACAAGCCCGGCGCGAATCCCGATCGAGTGAAGAACGCGTTGTCCGAACACGGCTTGATCCCGGAAGCGTGGGGCGGTGACACGATCATGGTCGAGGTCTCGGCGAAGCAAAAGACCGGACTCGATACGTTGCTGGAAATGATTCTGCTGCAGTCTGAAGTCTTGGAACTGAAGGCCGATCCCCATCGGCAAGCCAAGGGAACCGTGGTGGAAGCCAAGCTCGAGCGCGGGCGTGGCCCCGTCGCGACCGTGCTGGTCCAAAGCGGCACCTTGAAGGTAGGCGATGTCTTTGTGGTCGGCTCGTACAGCGGCCGTGTGCGGGCGCTGATCAATGACCGGGGAGCAAAAATTCAGCAGGCGGGTCCCTCCATTCCAGTGGAGGTGATCGGGCTGCCCGGGGTCCCCGCCGCGGGCGATGTATTTCAAGTCGTATCGGACGAGCGGGTCGCCCGGGAAATTGCGGAGGAGAGAGCACGAAAGCAGCGGGCGGCAGAGTTGGCTGGCCCGGCGAAGGTGTCGCTGGATGATTTGTTCGCCAAAATCCAAGAGGGCTCGGTCAAGGAGTTGGCGCTCGTCATCAAGGCCGACGTGCAAGGGTCGTCAGAAGCGTTGGCCAGCGCCGTCGAAAAGCTTCCGACCGACGCGGTCAAATTGCGGGTCATTCATAATGGAGTTGGGGGCATTACGGAGTCGGACGTGCTCTTGGCCGCGGCCTCGCGGGCGATCATCATCGGCTTCAACATCAGGCCGGAACCGAAGGCCGCCGCGCTTGCCGAGCAGCAGGGCGTCGACATCCGGCTCTACACGATCATCTATGACGCCATCGCTGATATTAAGGCCGCAATGGAAGGCCTGCTCGAACCCACGCTGAAGGAGCGGACGCTGGGCCGTGCCGAGGTGCGACAAGTCTTTACGATCCCCAAGGCGGGGGTGGTGGCCGGATGTTACGTCTTGGACGGCACCATGTCACGGGCCAGCGCAGGCGTGCGCGTCATCCGGGACAACGTGGTGGTGTATCAAGGCAAATTGGCGTCTTTGCGGCGCTTTAAAGACGACGTCCGAGAAGTACAACAAGGCTACGAGTGCGGGTTGAGCATTGAGAACTTCAATGACATCAAGGTGGGCGACATCATCGAGGCGTACGCGATCGACAAGATCGCGGCCAAGTTGTAATCGCAGCCGAATCCCGGCCCGGCATGATTGTAGGGGTATGCACCGTTGAGCTCTTCCTTGGGGACAGTCAATCGCTGAAGGACAAACGGCAAGTTCTGCATAGTGTAAAGGACCGGCTCCATTCGAAATTCAATCTGTCGGTGGCGGAAGTGGACGGACAGGATTTGTGGCAAAAGGCCGTGCTCGGATTGGCGTGTGTCGCTAATGAGCGCGCACACGTCGAGCAGGTGCTCGATCAAGCGCTCAATCTAATTCGAAGTATGCCGGTCGTCGAAATCGTTCGCGCGCACCGCGAACTGTTGTAGAGGCAGACCTGATGCTGACGGCCATGGCAGGCACTCGCACGGACACGAGCACGATGGCAAAGACGACATATAAGCGGGCCGACCGGGTGGCCGATCAGATTCGCATGGAGGTCGCGGATATCCTGATGCGAAAGATCAAAGATCCCCGCGTCCGTTCCGTCACCGTCACCGATGTCGAATTGACGGCAGATTTGCGCATCGCGCACGTCTTCGTGACGACCATGGAGACCGACGAAGCTGAGCGCGAAGTCTTTGCCGGCCTTGGGAACGCGAGCGGATTCGTAAGAGCCGAACTGGGGCGGCGGTTGACCTTGCGATATTTGCCGGAAGTGATCTTTAAAAAAGATGTCAGCGGTCCCCGTGGAGACCGGGTGCTCCAACTCCTGGATCGATTACATCAGGATGCTGACGGCCAGCCGGCCGAAACGGCACCTCCTCCTACTGAACTACACGACGACCACGCATGATGGGTTCCATGACAGCTCGGAGTGGGATGATCGAACGGTCGGCCGTGAGAGACGGTGTGCTGGTCGTCATGAAGGAAGCCGGCTGGACCTCCCACGATGTCGTAGCGAAGATCCGGAGTGTGCTTGGGGGAGCCAAGGTGGGGCACGCGGGCACGCTCGATCCCGCAGCAACCGGCGTGCTGCCTGTGTTGATCGGCCGTGCCACCCGCGTCGCTGAGTATCTCGTCGAGTGGGACAAGGAATATCAGGCGGTGCTACGTCTCGGTGAAACGACCGACACTCAGGATGCTACGGGAACGGTGGTGGCCAGCCTCCCCGCTGATGAAATTACGGACGACCGACTGGAGGCGGTGATCCGACAATTTCGCGGGGCCCAAGAGCAAGTGCCGCCGATGTATTCCGCCGTCAAGGTTGGCGGGCGGGCGCTGTACAAAGCAGCCCGATCAGGGCAAACCATCGAACGCCGGGCGCGTCCGGTCGTCATTCACGAGTTGGAAGCGCTTGATCGGCAAGGCCGCGACGTCGTCCTGCGCATCGTCTGCTCGAAGGGGACGTACATCAGAACGCTCTGCGAGGACATCGGGACCGCGCTCGGTGTTGGTGGGCATTTGCTCTCGCTGGTGCGCCGGCGGGTCGGTCCCTTGTCGATCGACGAGGCGCTCACGGTCGGCGAGGTTGCCGATCAGGTTCGCGCGGGAACATTGGATGAGCGGATGGTGACCATCGATCAGGTGCTGGACCCGTTTCCGGAACTGGTCCTGAACGACGAGCAAGCGAAGCGCGTTCAGCATGGCGCTCCTGTCCGTTGTCCCGATCTCCGGGGCCAATCCATCACGGATCACTCGACCGTCCGGCTCAAAGATGCTTGCGGGCATCTGCTCGCGATTGGCACATATGATCCTGAGTTGGGTGGTTCCATCAAGGTTGCAAAAGTATTGGCGGCAGTCCAGTCACTTCAATAAAGAGGAGCGGAACGATGGCGTTACTGAAGGAAGCCAAGGCCGAGTTGATCAAACAGTACCGGCAGCATGAGACCGATTCGGGCTCGCCGGAGGTTCAGGTGGCGGTGCTGACGACCCGGATCGCCTATCTCACCGAACATTTCAAGACCCACAAGAAAGACCATCACTCTCGGCGAGGCCTGCTGCAATTGGTCGGGCGGAGGCGGCGGTTGCTGGATTATCTGCGCGGGGTCGACGATGCCCGATATCGCACCCTCATCGAGCGTCTCGGAATCCGCAAGTAGCTGGAGGGTGGTGCGCTGTCGCGGCAGACACGCGACAGCGCCGTTTCGAACGTCGCACAGGTGAACACGGACATGCGCTTGCCTTCGCGAGCGCATCTCTGTGGGCATCTGTGGGACCTAACCAGAGGAGACCATAGATGATACATGTCGTGGAATTGGACGTTGCGGGCCGGACGTTACGGCTTGAGACTGGCCGCGTTGCCAAGCAGGCCGACGGCTCGATCTGGGCTTCCTACGGAGATACGGTCGTGCTGGCAACGGCCGTCGCCTCGCAAACGGCGAAGCCGGGTGTCGACTTTCTGCCTCTGACGGTGGATTACCAGGAAAAGACCTACGCGGCCGGCAAAATTCCCGGAGGCTACTTCAAGCGGGAAGGCCGACCCTCGGAGAAGGAAGTCCTGACCAGTCGACTGATCGATCGCCCCCTCCGCCCGCTCTTCCCAGAAGGGTATTATTTCGAAACCCAGGTGATTGCCTCCGTCCTCTCTGCGGATAAGACCGGGTCGTCGGACGTGATCGGCATTACCGCCGCCTCGGCGGCGCTGGCGGTGTCGAACATTCCGTTCAATGGTCCCGTCGGCGGCATCAAGATCGGCCGTGTCAACGGCCAGTTCATCGTGAATCCTGACCTGGAAACAATGGAAAAAAGCGAATTGAACCTCGTCGTGGCCGGCACCGCCGACGCCGTCATGATGGTCGAGGCTGGAGCCAATGAGTTGCCCGAAGCCACGATGCTCGAGGCGTTAGAGCTCGCGCACGCCGAGATCAAGAAGATCGTTGCCAAGATATCGGAGCTCGCCAAGAAAGTCGGTAACACCAAGCGCGAAGTGAAGGCGGAGACAATTGATCCCCTACTGGCCGCCAAGGTGAAAGAAATGGTGGCGCAGCCGATCCGTGACGCCATCATGATTCCCAACAAGACGGCTCGACAGGAACGGCTGGATCAAATCTTGGCGGAAGCCGTAGACAAGCTGAAGGACCCCGAGTCGCCCACGACGGAACGACACATCAAGATCATTTTCCATGGTCTGGAATATACGGAAGTGCGGAGCATGATCCTGGAGAAAGGATCGCGCGCGGACGGTCGAGGTCCGGCCGATATCCGGCCGATCACCTGCGAAGTGGGCGTGCTTCCGCGCACCCATGGCTCGGCCTTGTTCACGAGGGGCGAGACGCAGAGCTTAGCCGTGGTCACGCTCGGGACGACGGAAGACGAACAACGCATCGATGCGCTGGAAGGCGAGTACACCCGCACGTTCATGCTTCATTACAATTTCCCGCCGTTCAGCGTGGGTGAAGCGCGGCCCTTGCGGTCGCCGGGTCGGCGCGAGGTCGGTCATGGCGCCTTGGCGGAACGGGCATTGAAACCGGTGGTTCCTGGGAAAGAGACGTTCCCCTACACGCTGCGCATCGTGTCCGAAATTCTCGAATCCAACGGATCATCATCCATGGCCACCGTATGCGGCGGTACGCTCGCCCTGATGGATGCCGGGGTGCCGATCAAGGAGCCGGTCGCCGGCATTGCCATGGGGCTCATCAAGGAAGGCGAATCCGTCATGATCCTCTCCGATATCCTCGGATTGGAGGATCATTTAGGAGACATGGATTTCAAAGTGTGCGGGACGAAAAACGGCGTCACGGCGCTGCAGATGGACATCAAGATCGGCGGCATCACCACCGCTCTGATGCAGCAGGCTTTGGAGCAGGCCCGCGCGGGACGACTGCACATCCTCAGCCATATGGCAAAGGCGCTTTCCAGCCCGCGCACCAATCTCTCGCCCTACGCCCCGAGAATCTTCACCTTGAAAGTGAAGCAGGACAAGATTCGTGATGTGATCGGTCCGGGCGGTAAGACCATTCGGGGCATCATTGCGGAGTGCGGCGTCAAGATCAACGTCGAAGATACCGGCATCGTCACCATCGCCTCCGTCGACGAGGCGTCGGCACAGAAGGCCAAGGAGATGATCGGACGATTGACGGAGGAGGTCGAGGTGGGAAAGACCTATCTCGGCACGGTGCGCAAGATCATGGATTTTGGCGCCTTCGTCGAAGTGCTGCCCGGAACAGACGGATTGGTGCATATTTCTCAGCTGGCCCATCACCGCGTCAAAGCCGTGTCCGACGAGGTGGCCGAGGGCGATCAAATCCTCGTCAAGGTTCTGGAAATCGACAAGCAAGGGAAGATTCGGCTCAGCCGGAAAGAAACCATGCCGGCTCCCACCGGAACCGGTGCGAAAGAACCTACGGCCGGGTAACATCCTTGTATCGCAAGCTTATCCTGGATAATGGGATCCGCCTCGTCACCGAGCGGATCCCCACCTTGAAATCCGTCACCGTCGGCATTTGGGTCAACGCGGGTTCTCGGGACGAGAAACCCTCCCAGGCCGGCTATTCCCATTTCCTGGAGCACATGTTCTTTAAAGGCACGGCTACCCGGTCGGCAGCCGAGATTTCGCGTGAAATAGATGCGCTCGGCGGCGAGATGAACGCGTTTACCACCCGCGAGACCACGACCTTCTACGTCAAAGTCCTGGACCAGCACCTCCTGCAGGCCTTGGATCTGCTGTCGGATTTGTTTCATCGCTCGCGCTTCGGTTCCAAAGAGATTGAGAAGGAAAAGCAAGTCGTGCTGGAAGAGATCCGGATGGTCCAGGATGATCCGGAAGACTTGGTCCAGGAGCTTCATAGCAGTCAGGTGATGAAGCGCCACCCTCTCAGCCGGCCGATCCTTGGCCAAGAAGCGACCATCGGATCGTTGCGCCGCCAAGACTTGCTGGCCTACATGGAGGAACACTATTGCAGCCAGGAGATGGTCATTGCGGCGGCTGGTAATTTCAATCCCGCCGAGTTGGAACGAGCCGTCGCGCGTTTGTTCGGTAAGACCCGGCGAGGACCCGCTCGCGCCGGTACTCGCTGGCCGCCGGAGCTCTTCGGCGGGATGTACATGAGAAGGAAGCGCTTGGAGCAGATGCATCTGTGCGTTGGACTCAAAGGGGTGCCTGCAGGCCACAAGGACCGTTATGCGGCGTATGTCATGAATAGCGTGCTCGGTGGCAGCGTCAGTTCGAGGTTGTTTCAGGAAGTGCGAGAGAAACGGGGGCTCGCCTATTCGATCTACTCTTTCTTGTCCGGCTATTCGGATGCCGGCACGATGACGATCTATGCTGGCACGCGCCCCGCGGAATTCGACCGGGTACTCGACCTGATTCGACGCGAGGTGCGCCGCATGGCGGCCGGGGGTATCACTCCAGAAGAACTGCTGCGCACCAAAGATCAGATGAAGGGCAGCCTGATGCTCAGTCTGGAAAGCTCGCACAGCCGGATGAATAAACTGGCCAAGGATGAACTGATCGCTGGCGCCCACACGAGCTTAGAGGAGATGTTGAGCGAGATCGATGCGGTGACACGGGAGCAAGTAGATCGCGTGGCCCGAGAGTTATTGAACCCGGATACGATGGCCATTACCGCACTCGGGCCTCTCAGGACGAAGCGTCAGGAAAGATGAGAGTTTTTTAATCCGCTTCGACATAGCGAGTTGGAAAATCGCCTCGCTTTTATAGATATCTTATTGATTTATAAGACGTAATTCTGTGGATTTCAGAATTCTAATTTTGTCCGTCCGTCTCTTGACACGAATTAGCGGTTTAAGTACCATTGCCACGGCTTATTGGTAACGAGATCCTTAAGAGTCGAAGCCGGGGGAGAAGCTGGAGAAAGGGGGAAACGAGACAACTTCCTCTTACCTGGCAGCGCCTCGATAATTGCTCTGCAGAATTTATCGTCCTTAAGTGATGTTTATAGCTGTTCGTTCCATTTTTAGAAGGAGGGACTAGTATGAAGAGGGTCGTAGTTCTAGCCGCTGTCGCAGTGTTCTCTGTCCTCGGCTTGCTATCGGCCGAATTCGCCGTAGCAGCCGATCCCCCGGCGGGCGGTGGCGTTGCTGACGCCATCGTCGGTGGAAAGCCGCTCAAGGCAGAAGCCACCAAGACGCTTCAGGGTCGTGTCTGGTCTCAATGGGCTGACAATCCCGATCACGAGCTGTTGTTCGGTATCCAATACTGGAACACCGGCGAGCCTGCTTCGGGGACGCCGGCCGGTCGGTCCTCCACGCAGTTGGATGTCAAGCCGCCAGATCCTTTGTTCAGCTGCTGCGCGTGGGGATTCGTGGGTGGAACCGAGAAGAACAACCCGTACTCCGGTTGGTACCATGCCGCCACGACCGTGCGCCTGGCTGTGAAAGACAAGGCGCTGATGGATCAGATCATCAAGGCCTCACAGGAACTCGTGGCCATGGAAGTCACATTGGACGGCCGGACCATCACGGGCTTCAAAGTTCTTAAGTAATCGATTCCGTCGAGCTTTCATTCTTTCATACGTTGTTGAAGGAGGACGCGATTATGAAGCTTCAGAAGCAAGGTGCAGCCGTTCTGGCGGCCGCTGCGCTGGTGGCCGGTATGGCTTCCACCGCTCTGGCCATCGAAGCCTTTCAAGAGCGGTTTGAGTGGGGCGATATGAGCAAGCCCACCACGCTGCAGGGGCGCGTCATCGTCCTGGATCCCTACGATGAAGCGGTGTGGATCAATGTCGCTGTCTTCGGCGGGAATGCTGAGAGCGGCCTCTGGTGGCAAAAGATCCACCCGGGCAAGAACCTGAAGTTCTATGCCGAGAAGGGTGCCTGGGAGGAATTGAAGAAGATGGCCCGACCGCATGCCGGTCCTGCGGCCGCCAAGGAAGTTCCCCCGTCATCGGAAGGCGTCTTGATCGAGTTCACCGCGACGGAGACTGAGCAGAACCACCGCGTGATTTCATCCGTGAAGAAACTTCCGGAAATTGCAGGTGCTCCGGGCAAGCCAATGAGCATCTCCGGTCTGCGATTAAAGGACTGTGCCGGAAAGAATGAAGCTGACTCTGCTTGTGCAGCTGCCAAGCAGGGGCTCAACACATCGCCGAAGGGCGGAGACAATGTTCGGATGCAGTACGATGTGATGATCCCGGGCGGGAAGCCGGTCGGCGGGTTGATTCCCTGGACGGCATCATACAATCAGGGACATTAATCACTGATTCCCAGCCTTCGCTGAAGAAAAGCGGCAGCTCTTGATAGAGCTGCCGCTTTTTTTATTGGTCCCGTGTGCGAGTCTCGGATTCGGCCATGCGCTGCAGCTCCGCCAGGCGATTCATGGCATCCAACGGCGTCATGGAGAACAAATCGATCTGTCTGACTTCCTCCACTATAGGATGGGCCGGCGGGAGGTGACCGGCGTCCCCCTTGTTTGAGCGCTGGTCCATCGGTAGAGGGGCAGTGACGGGCTGCTCCAACTGGGCCAGCACTTCATGAGCTCTGGCGATGACAGAGGCCGGCAATCCGGCGAGCTTCGCGACATGAATGCCGTAGCTTCGGTCCGCTCCTCCCGCAACGATCTTCCGAAGGAACACGATGTCGCCATCACGTTCCTGCACGGCGACCCGATAATTCCTGATTCCTTCTCGCTGCTGCTCCAACTGCGTCATCTCATGGTAGTGGGTGGCGAACAGCGTGCGGGCGCCCAAGCGAGTCCGATCATGGATATACTCCGCCACCGCCCAAGCGATACTGAGACCGTCGTAGGTGCTGGTGCCGCGCCCAATCTCATCCAGTAAAATGAGGCTTCGCGCGGTGGCATTGTGGAGGATGCAGGCGGTTTCCACCATTTCCACCATGAACGTGCTCTGGCCGCCGGCAAGGTTGTCTGAGGCCCCCACGCGCGTAAAGATCCGATCAACGAGTCCCACGCGCGCCTCATCGGCTGGGACGAAGCTGCCCATCTGAGCCAACAGCGCGATCAACGCGACCTGCCGCAGATAGGTGCTCTTGCCGGCCATGTTGGGGCCGGTCAGGATCACCAAACGATGCCCGCCAAGATCGAGGTCGGTATCATTGGCCACAAACGTCATGTCATCGACGAGCCGCTCGACGACGGGGTGCCGTCCGTTTCGGATGGTCAGCGCACCGCTGTCATCCACCGTCGGCCGCGTATAGCGGTTGACCGCCGCGGTCTCGGCCAACCCGGCCAGCACGTCGATGACGGAAAGCCGCTGCGCGATGGTATCCAGCCGATGCGCCTCCTTCGCCAGCTGCTCGCGTAACGCAATGAAGAGCTCCTGCTCGAGGGCGACGAGTTTGGTCTCCGCGCCGCTCAAGCGTTCTTCCAGTTCTTTGAGCTCCGGCGTCATGAAACGTTCGGCATTGACCAAGGTCTGTTTGCGGATGTAGTCCTGCGGAATGCGCGAAAGATTCGCCTTAGTCACTTCGATATAGTAGCCAAACACTTGGTTGTAGCGGACTTTCAGCGAATCAATCCCGGTGCGGTCGCGTTCCTTGGTTTCGAGCGCGGCGATCCACCCTTTGCCTTCCTTGCAGGCCTTACGCAGTTCATCCACCCTGGCATCGTATCCCTCACGGATGACGTTGCCGTCACGAGCCGACATCGGGGCCTCCGGGTGCAGCGCCCGTTCAATCAGGTCGCACATATCGCGGCCGTCGTCCCAGGAGGCATGCGCCTCCTTCAGCAGGTCACTGTGGAACGCGCTCAGCTGTCGGCTGACTTCCGGAAGGGCGGCCAGCGAATGACGTAACGCCAACAACTCACGCGGGCCCGCAAGGCCGAGCACGATCCGGCTCCCGAGACGGGCAATGTCCTGTACACCCCGCAGAGCCGTGCGAAGCGCGACTCGTTCCGCCCGGCGTTCTTTCAGTTCTTCCACCGCTTCCAGGCGGGCCTCGATCGGTCCACGCTGCACGAGAGGGCGTACGAGCCATTGGCGCAGCAGACGGCTTCCCATCGCGGTGACCGTCCGATCCAGGACGGACAAGAGAGTGCTTGGTCGGCTGTCGGCGCCGGTATCCGGCTGGCTCATCGGCTTGAGGAGCTCCAAATTCCGGATGGTGACGGTGTCGAGGTGCATACATTCATCGCTCCAACGCACGGCCAGGCGCCGGATATGATCGAGAGAGGCCGTCGGCTGGGTCTCCCGAAAGTACTCAAGGACGGCCCCGGCGGCGCCGACTGCCGCCGTCAGGTCCCGGCACCCCAGCGTATCGAGCGTCTGAAGCTGAAACTGCCGTTGCAGAGCTTGGAGGGATTTCCCGACGTCGAAGGAACGGGGCGGTCGTTCGCAGATGCGGGCCGTTTTCACCTGTCGGAGGGAAGCGGCGAGTTCGGCGGCTGTGTCGGGGGAGACCAGCAACTCGCGTGGTTCAAGCCGTGCCAGCTCGTCTTGTACCTGAAGGCGGGCGTCGCGCCCGCTCCACTCCGCGATCCAAAACTCTCCCGTTGAAACTTCAAGCGCCGCCAAACCGATGACGGGCGCTGCATTTGAAGACCGCCAGCAGACCGCCGCGAGGTAGTTGGATTCCGTGGGGGAGAGGAATTCGACGTCGACCAGGGTCCCGGGCGTATACAGGCGCACGACTTCACGTCGGACCAATCCTTTCGCGGCCTTGGGATCCTCGACCTGCTCGCACAAGGCAACGGTCCGGCCCGCCTTGAGCAGTTTCGCGATATAGCCGGTCGCTGCGTGGTAGGGCACGCCGCAAAGGGGGATGGGATCAGGATGATGCTTGTCCCTAGAGGTCAGAGCGATTGAGAGCAACCGCGAGGCCTCGTGGGCGTCTTCGTAGAACATCTCATAAAAATCCCCGACCCGGAAAAAAAGAATCGCGTCGGGATAGCCCCGCTTAATGTCGAGATACTGGCGCATGAGAGGGCTGGGATCCGATTCACTCATCCGTGACGTCCTGCGAGGGCTCCATCGTAGAGGGCGCCGCTTGGCGGCCGGACAACTTGTCCAGCGCTTGGCGAAGGCGCTCGAGATCAACTTCCGCTTCTTGGAGCGTTTTCGTCTTCCGGCGCAGCTCAATGCGGCCCCGGATCCAGGGAGGAAACAGCAAGATGCCGGCCACGAGTAGCCCTACCACAAAGGCCGTCAAAATGGGCTTATAGATCGGCGTCGACGCGACGAGCAGTCCAAAGAAGTAACGAAGCGTGACCTCCTGTTCCTGATTCTGCAAAAAGAACGCTAACGAGAGCAGTAGCAGCAGACCGACAAGGATCAACCGAATCATCGCGGCCGAGCCCTTCCTGTCCGACGCCTTCGAGACATGGTTATACGGCGCAGTAAAGCGCGGGACTGCATGCCCGACGCCGATAGGTCGGCCAATCGTACCGTCGGACTCCGGTGAGTCAGGCGGACTTCGAGCCGATCATGCGGAAGCACTGCGGGAAAGCGGTCCGCCCATTCCGCGACCACGGCAACCCCCCCGCTGAAGTATTCCTGCAGACCCAGGCCTTCAGCTTCCTCTTCGTTGCGGAGGCGGTAGAGATCCATATGGACCAAGGGAACACGGCCCTGATACTCGTGGATCAACACAAAGGTGGGACTGGTGACCATGGTCTTCGATTGAATTCCGCTCGCGATGCCTTTGACCAATGTGGTCTTTCCCGCGCCGACTTCCCCAACGAGGGCGATGACATCGCTCTCGTCTAATACCCGTCCAATGGCACGGCCTAAGGCCAAGGTCGCCCCAGAAGACGGCAGTCGCATTCGCACAGCAGGCGCAGGAGCCATGCGGGGGGCCTTTCGACCGTCGTCAGCACGTCTCCTAGCCCGCACCATAGGTCTTCAGTGCGTGAGGGATGTGGCTGATCACATCGCTCGCGATCATCCCTGCCGTCCCGAGGGCGTCCGCCGCGAGGTCACCCGCTTCCCCGTGGAGATACGTCCCTACGCATGCCGCTTCCCATTGAGACAATCCCTGAGCCAGCAGGCCGGCCGTCATGCCAGTCAAGACATCCCCTGTTCCGGCGGTCGCCATTCCAGGATTGCCGGTTGGGCATATCGCGACCTGACCATCGGGGCGCGCCACCACGGTCCGCGCGCCTTTCAACACCAAGTAGACGCCGCGCTCCCGGGCGAACCTCACGGCGGTCCCGAGACGATCGGCATTGACAGACTGAGCAGTGGCGTCGGGTTCCAAGCGGGCCATTTCTCCGGGGTGGGGCGTGAGAATCGGTGGTATCTTGCACTCCGTCAGCAGGGAGGCTTTCCCCGCCAGGGCGTTTAACGCGTCGGCGTCCAAGACGGAGGGGAGAATCAGTTGCTTGATCAGAGCCTGCACGAGTTCCACCGTTTCAGGATGCGTCGAGAGTCCCGGTCCGATCGCCGCAGCGGTTCGGCTGGAAAGAAAGGTCGTCAAACGATCCAAAGCTCCTCGGCTCAAGGTGCGGGCCTTGGTCTCCGGCATGGGAGCCGTCATCACTTCGAGGACTTTGGATTCCAGGATGTCGTTGACGCTCGAGGGGACGGCGACCGTGACGAGTCCAACGCCAACGCGCAGCGCGGCTTGCGCCGCCATGGCGGCGGCGCCGGTCTTGCCTATGGATCCTGCAATGATTCCGACATGGCCGAACGTACCTTTGTGACTTGACGGTCTGCGGGCGGGGATGGCAGACCGCACAAACGAACGGGTAATCAGGAACACGCGGCTGTCCACGGCATCGACGAAGGACGGCGGGATGCCGATGTCCGCGATTGTCACGCGACCGGCGCAATCGATGCCCTGATTAAGGTAGAGGCCAAGCTTGGGAAGGCCGAATGTGATCGTGTGCGTCGCCCTGACGGCGTGGCCAAGGATGCGCCCGGTATCCGCATGGATTCCGGAGGGAAGATCCACGGCCACAACCGGTCGGCCGGACGAATTGATGTGCTGTATCGTGTCGGCCATCCGGCCGCTGATGTCCGAGGAGAGCCCTGTGCCGAGGAGCGCGTCGACAACCACGTCGCTCTCGCGCAAGAGGCCGCCGATGTCGGACGGTGCCCCGCACTGGCGCACGGCGGACGGACCTGCCGTCCGCACGAAGTTCCGGTACATCGCTGCTGCGTCCTTACTGAGATCGGAGGGGGACGCAAGGACGACCACCCGTACCTTGGCTCGGCGGCGGTGAAGGAGCCGAGCCACCACGAACCCGTCTCCGCCGTTATTGCCCTTTCCGCACAGGACCGTCACCCGTTTGCCGCTCGGAGGCCCGAAACAATGCTCGATGCTGCTCGCCACGCCGGCGCCGGCTCGTTCCATCAGCACGCGCGACGGGATGCCGGCCTCCATGATGGTGCGGCGGTCCAAGGCCTGCATCTGTTCGCCGGTCACAACCTTGAGCATGACGAGTGCAGGGGAACCAGGTTCCGTTGGGAGTAGATCGGTGTCATGCAGAAGGCGGCGCGGCGGAGCCTATGCATCACCGGGACTCAAGGAGCCGCTAGGTCAGCAGCGCTTTCATGTCCTTGACCGCTTGCTCCAGTCCCACGAGCACCGCCCGTGCGATGATGCTGTGCCCGATATTGTATTCGACGATTTCGCTGATATGGGTCAACCGCTTGACGTTGCGATAATTGAGGCCATGACCGGCGTTGACGCCCATGCCGAGCTTGTAGGCGAGTTTCGCCGCCTGCGTGATGGCCTCGAACTCGGCATCAGCCTCCTTGGAACGCGTGGCATTGGCATAGCGTCCCGTATGGAGCTCCACGAAATCGGCAGAGATCTTATGGGCGGCTTTGACCTGATTGAGATCCGGTTCAATGAAGAGACTGACCGGAATCCCGCCGTCGTGAAGGAGCGTGATGATGGACTGGATGCGATCGCGTTGACCGGCCACGTCCAGGCCGCCTTCGGTCGTCAACTCCTGGCGCTTCTCCGGCACCAAGGTCACCAGATCCGGTTTCACCGTCAAGGCGATCTTGGCCATGGCGTCGTCGGCCGCCATCTCCAGATCGAGCTTGGTACGGACCATTTCACGCAGGAGCTGGAGATCTTTGTCCTGAATATGGCGGCGGTCCTCTCGGAGATGCACGACGAGCCCATCGGCACCCGCCAGTTCAACAAGAACGGCGGCGGCCAGGGGATCCGGGTCACTGCCGCCGCGCGCCTGCCTCAGGGTGGCGACGTGATCAATGTTAACCCCGAGCCTCGGCATGGTTCCTCCGAATCAGTTAGTCGGCTACGAGAGAGTCGAACAGAATTGGGAAGGAGTCGCGGTGTATTAGTAGCAGAAAGGCTCGTGAAGGGGCAAGAACTGAGTCTGGCTGGTCCTTCTTGCCTCTCCAGGTTGGAGAAGGGAAAATCCGGAACCCTACAGAATCACGGGTAAATTGACGAGACCTGAACAGCTCCATTAGAATAAGCGCTTCTGAGAAGCCTCTGAGTCGTGCACTGCGGGGGCGAGCTATCACAAAGGAAGTCCATGGGATTGGGCGATGGGTTTTACCGAATCAAGCGGTTGCCTCCGTATGTGTTTGCGCAGGTTCAGGCGCTGAAATTAGAGGCCAGGCAGCGAGGGGAAGACATTATCGATTTCGGGATGGGGAACCCCGACCAGCCGACGCCGCCGCATATTGTGGAGAAGATGATCGAGGCGGCCCGCAAGGGGAGAAACCATCGGTATTCTGCCTCCCGGGGCATTACCAAGTTACGACATGCCATCTGCGCCTGGTACAAGCGCAACTATGACGTCGATCTCGATCCCGAGACCGAAGCGATCGTCACGATTGGCTCGAAAGAAGGTTTGGCGCATCTGGCCTTGGCCATGATCGGGCCCGGGGACGTGGTCATGACACCCACGCCCACTTACCCCATCCACATGTACAGCTTCATCATCGCCGGGGGAGAAGTCCGCGGCATCGAACTCCGTCAGGACAGCGACTTTTTCGAAGATCTCACGCGCGTCTACCGGCAGACCTTTCCGCGCCCCAAGATCCTCGTGATCAACTTTCCGCACAACCCCACGACCGCGGTGGTCAACCTGGAATTTTTCAAGAAGATCGTGTCATTCGCCAAAGAGCACAACGTCATCGTCATCCACGATCTGGCCTATGCCGATATCGTGTTTGACGGCTACAAGGCACCTAGTTTTCTGCAGGTCGACGGCGCCAAGGACATTGGGGTGGAATTTTATACCTTATCAAAGGCCTACAACATGCCGGGGTGGCGCGTCGGGTTCTGCGTCGGGAACCGTGAAGTGGTCGGTGCGCTTGCCAAGATCAAGAGTTACCTCGACTATGGCATCTTTCAGCCGCTTCAGATCGCGAGCGTCATTGCGTTGAACGGCCCTCAGGATTGTGTCCGGGAAACCGTGGGCCGTTACCAAAAACGCCGCGATGTGCTGGTGGGCGGGTTAAACCGCATTGGCTGGCAAGTGACCAAGCCTCTGGCCACCATGTTCGTGTGGGCCCGCATTCCGCTCCCCTATCGCCATATGGGTTCGCTCGAATTTTCCAAGCTGCTGCTCAAGGAAGCCAAAGTGGCGGTCTCTCCGGGCATCGGCTTTGGGGAAGGTGGCGATGAGTATGTACGTTTCGGGCTGGTGGAAAACGAGCATCGCACCCGGCAGGCGGTCCGTGGCATACGGAAAGCGCTCAAGTTGGACGGAGCGGAAGAATGAAGGCCCGCATCGGGGTCGGCATCATTGGATTTGGCACGGTCGGGACCGGTGTCGCGAAAGTCTTGCTCGACAATGCCGCATTGATCCGCCGGCGAGTCGGCGTGCCGGTGGAGCTCATTCGCATTGCCGATGTGGACATCACGCGGGACCGCGGTCTTCGGCTGCCGCCCGACGTCTTGACGAACGACGCCAAGCGGGTCATCCACGATCCGGCGGTCGACGTGGTGGTTGAGTTGATCGGCGGCTACGATGCCGCCAAGCGCGTGATCCTCGACGCGATTGCGGCCGGCAAGCATGTAGTCACCGCGAATAAGGCGTTGTTGGCGCTCCACGGCGAGGAACTCTTCGAGGCCGCCACGCGCAGAGGCATCGATCTGGGCTTCGAAGCGAGCGTCGGAGGGGGCATTCCGGTAATCCGGGCGCTCACCGAGGGCTTGGCCGGCAATACGATCCAGTCGATCTATGGCATCATCAACGGTACCTCGAACTACATCCTTTCCCGGATGACGTGCGAGGGACAGGGTTTCAAGGAAGTCCTCAAAGACGCGCAACGGGCGGGGTACGCGGAGGCTGATCCGACCTTTGACGTCGCCGGGATCGATTCGGCCCATAAGTTGGCCATCCTGGTGAGTCTGGCGTATGGTACGCCGGTCAATTTCAAGGACATCTATACCGAAGGCATCACCCACATCACCGCGACGGATATCGCTTACGCCAAGGAATTCGGCTTCACCATCAAGCTCCTCGGCATTGCCAAACTTGTCGAAGGGGAAGTGGAAGCGCGCGTCCATCCCACCATGTTGCCCTCTGCGTCCCCGATTGCCCAGGTGGACAGCGTGTACAATGCGATCCAGTTGGTGGGAGACGCCGTGGGAGACGTCGTCCTCTATGGTCGGGGCGCCGGTTCGTTGCCGACAGGGAGCGCCGTCGTTAGTGACATTATTGCGGTGGGTCGCAACGTCTTGACCGGGGCGGTGGGCCGTGTCCCCGTGGCCTCCTTTCAGCAAGACCAGCGGCGGCCGTTGCGCATGAAACCCATGGAGGAGATTACGTCTCTCTATTACCTCCGATTCATGGTCGTGGATCGACCTGGGGTGCTGGCGCAGATCGCCGGCGAACTGGGCCGTTGCGGGATCAGCATCTCGTCGATGCTGCAGCAGGGCCGCCGCGAGGGGCAGACGGTCCCGGTAGTGATCAAGACGCACATGGCGAAGGAGCGGGACGTGCAGACGGCGCTCCGCGAGATCGACCGCAAACCGTTCATTTCCGAGCCGACCACGTTGATCCGTGTGGAAGGTAAGGACGAGTAACCCCATGACGCGCTGGCGAGGGATCATCCAAGAATATCGCAAGTTCCTGCCGGTGACCGACCAGACGCCCGTGGTCAGTCTCGACGAGGGCAATACCCCCCTGATCCGAGCCGCCAGGCTGGCGAAAACGATCGCCCCGGGCATTGATCTCTATCTGAAGTTCGAGGGGGCTAATCCCACCGGCTCGTTCAAGGATCGCGGGATGACGATGGCGATTTCCAAAGCGGTCGAGAACCGCGCGGGCGCCGTGATCTGTGCCTCCACCGGCAATACGTCCGCCTCTGCGGCTGCCTATGGCGCACGGGCCGGTCTCGCCGTCTATGTGCTCATCCCGGCTGGCAAGATCGCGATGGGCAAGCTGTCACAGGCGATGATGCATCGGGCAACGGTGATCCAAATCGAGGGGAATTTCGACCAGGCCCTCGCCATCGTCAAGGAGCTGTCCTCCATTCATTCCATCGAACTGGTCAACTCGCTGAATCCTTACCGGATCGAGGGTCAGAAGACGGCGGCGTTTGAAGTATGCGATCAGTTGGGAGATGCTCCGACGATCCACGTGCTCCCAGTGGGAAACGCGGGAAATATTACCGCCTACTGGAAGGGATATCAGGAATACCGCACCGCGAATCAAACGACCAAACTTCCTAGAATGATGGGGTTCCAGGCCGCTGGTGCCGCTCCCATCGTCTTGGGACGGATCGTGGAGGAGCCGCAGACCGTTGCAACCGCGATCCGGATCGGCAATCCCGCCAGCTGGTCTGCGGCCCTGAAGGCGGTTGAAGAGTCGCAGGGGGCCGTTGATCTGGTGACGGACGACGAAATTCTACAGGCGTACGCGACGGTGGCGTCGACCGAAGGCGTCTTTTGCGAACCCGCGTCGGCTGCCTCGGTGGCCGGTGTGGCCAAGCTGCATCGATCCGGCGGCTTGCCGGAAGGAGCCACCGTGGTGTGTACGCTCACCGGGCATGGACTCAAGGATGCCGACACCGCCATCAGCATCTCAACGAAACCATTGACCGTCAAAGCGACGCGCGAGGACGTCGCCCGTTTGTTGAACGTATAGAAGGCGTGTGCGCTCGATGAAATACGTGATCTTGCATGCTGGCGGGATGGCCGATCACCCCCAGCAGGAGCTGGACGGCCGCACGCCGTTACAGGTCGCCGCGACTCCCCATCTCGATCGTTTGGCACAGCAAGGTGAACTGGGATTACTCGTGATTCCCTCCGATGGCGTTCGCCACGGCAGCGGCCTCAGCAGCACCGCCATCCTCGGCTACGACCCGAAGAAGTTCTATCAAGGTCCGGGCCCTCTGGAGGCGGCCAGCCTCGGGGTCTCCGTCACCGAACATGATGTGGTGTACCGGTGCACGATGGTGACCTTGCGCCCCGAGGGTGGCAAGGTGGGCGGAGATATCAAAAAGCTGGGCCCGCATGCCGTCATGGACGACCCCACGGCGGGACTGATCGAGACCGAAGAAGCGCGGGAATTGATCGACGCGATCAATGAGCAATTGGGTTCCGAGACCATTCAGTTTTATCCTGGAGCCGGCCATCGCCACGTTATGGTATGGGTGAATGGCAAGCCACGGGCCGTGTGCGTCGATCCGCAGTCCGTGCACGGCCGCTCCATCGGCGATGCGCTTCCTCGGGGAGACGGCGCAGATATTCTCCGCAAACTGATGGATGCCGCGTATCTCATCCTGAGGGACCATCCCGTCAATGAGGATCGCTTGGCTGCCGGCAAGAAGCCGGCCAATTGTGTCTGGCTATGGGGCGAAGGCCGTGCCCTTCCGTGGCCCAGCCTGGTGGAGAAGTATCGGCTTACCGGCGCAGTGGTCGCCACGAGTGACGTGCATCGCGGCGTCGGCTTGTGTGCCGGACTTGAGGCGGTCGATCCCGCCCGACTGGCTGAAGGGGATCTCGCGACCAAAGCCAAGGTGGCTCTCGAAGAATTCGCGAAGAAGGATTTCGTCTATGTCCACGCCGGTTTGACGGACGAGGTCGTGCATGGCACGGATGTGAAGGCCCGGGTCAGGGGCATCGAGGAGTTCGATCGTGAGTTGGTCGGTCCCCTGCTCGAAGGATTGGGGAAACAAGGCGCCTATCGCTTCCTGATCGTGTGCGATCATGGCGAGGGAGTCCAAGGCCAGGCCTTCTACGCGTTCGGCGAGGGCGGGGCGGCGATCTCCTCGCCCGGACGCCGGTTTACCGAGCACGACGCTCAAGTCGCCCCGACCCCTCCGCGTGATGCCAGCAAGTTTGTCGCTAAAATGTTGTCCAAGACCTGAGCCGGATGGCGCTGATCGTCCAAAAATATGGCGGCACGTCGGTCGGGACCATCGAACGCATCCACCGGGTCGCCGATCGCGTCGCGCAGACACAGCGGGACGGACATCAGGTGGTGGTCGTGTTGTCGGCGATGAGCGGGGAGACCGACCGACTCATCAAGCTCGCGCAAGAGGCGACCGCCAATCCCGACGAGCGCGAACTCGATATGCTGCTGTCAACCGGCGAGCGGGTCACGATCGCCCTGCTGGCCATGGAACTGCGAGGCCGCGGGATCAATGCCCGCTCGTTTACCGGGCGTCAGGTCGGCATCATCACCGATAGCGCGCATACGAAAGCCCGGATCGCCCGAGTGACGGCTGACCGGCTCAAGGAAGCGATCAGCAAGGGCGTGATCCCGGTCGTGGCCGGATTTCAGGGCATCAACGAGCAGTCCGACGTCACCACGCTGGGGCGTGGCGGGTCCGATCTATCGGCCGTCGCCCTCGCCGCAGCGCTGAAGGCCGATCGCTGCATCATCTTTACCGACGTGGACGGGGTGTACACGGCCGATCCCAATATCGTTCCCGCCGCACGCCGCATCGACAAGATCGCGTATGAGGAGATGCTTGAAATGGCAAGCCTCGGCGCCAAAGTCCTCCAAACCCGATCTGTGGAGTTTGCTGCCAAATACGGCGTTCCGGTGGAGGTCAATTCGAGCTTCAAGGAAGGAAAGGGGACGCTCGTGACGAAGGAAGACGCGGACATGGAAGCGGTGGCGGTGGCTGGGGTGACCGGTGATCGAAATCAGGCGAAGATTACGGTGGTTGGCGTGCCGGATAAGCCCGGGATCGCAGCCAGGATCTTCGGCGAGGTGGCGCGCGCCCACATCAACGTGGACATGATCATCCAAAATATCGGCCAGGGGGCGCTCACCGACCTCTCCTTTACCGTCCCGCGCGTCGATCTCAAGAAAGCCGTGTCGATCATCCAAGACGTGGCCAAGGAAATTGACGCGAAATCGGTGTCGGTGACCGACTCTATCGCGAAGGTCTCGCTCATCGGCGTCGGTATGCGATCGCACTCGGGCGTCGCCTCGAAGATGTTCGACGTACTCTCCCGGGAGGGGATCAACATCATGATGATCAGCACGTCGGAGATTAAGATCTCCTGCGTCATCGACGAGAAGTATTTGGAGCTGGCGATGCGATCCCTCCATTCAGCCTTCGGCTTGGATGCCGTGCCGCTCGGCGACCGGCCCGCCAAAGGATGAGCGCCGCCGGTTAGATCTCGAAGCGGCAAGGGAGCCCGTCCAAGCCGGTCCTCCGAGCATCTCGACAGACGAGTCTTCCACCTGATACCCTTTCGGACCATGCCTAAAGCACGCCCCCCCCGGCCCGCTCGTCCTGCCCCGGAACGACCCGAACTGCGTCTGCCGGCCGATCGTATGGCCACGCTCGAGATCTATGACACCACGCTGCGCGATGGCGCACAGGCGGAAGACGTCAGCTTCTCGGCTGAAGACAAGGTCCGTGTTGCCCAGAAGCTGGATGAATTGGGTGTGCACTATATTGAAGGCGGCTGGCCGGGGGCCAATCCGAAAGATATCGAGTTCTTCCGGATGATCAAGACCATCCCTCTGAAACACGCCACGGTGATCGCCTTTGGATCGACGAGGAAAGCCAGCAACTCGGTGCACAAGGATCCCAATCTGCAAGCTCTATTGGGCGCGGAAACCAAGACCATCACCCTGTTCGGGAAGACCTGGTCGCTTCATGTCACGGAGGCCCTCGGCATTTCGCTCTCGAAGAATCTTGAACTGATCGGCGACTCGATCGCGTACCTCCGCTCGAAGGGACGGCGGGTGTTTTACGACGCCGAACACTTTTTTGACGGATTTAAGACCAATCCGGACTATGCCTTGAACACGATCCGGAGGGCGGTGGAGGCGGGAGCCGAACGGGTGATTCTGTGCGATACCAACGGCGGTACCATGCCCTGGGAAATCAAGAAGATCTGCGAAGCCGTACAGCGCGAGTGCCCGGTGCCACTCGGCATTCACGCCCATAACGACTGCGAGATGGCGGTGGCGAATTCGTTGGTCGCGATCGAAACGGGCATCGTGCAGGTCCAGGGGACGATCAACGGAATCGGGGAGCGCTGCGGGAATGCGAACTTATGCTCCATCATTCCCAATCTTGAACTCAAGATGAAACGGCCTGCGTTGAGCGACCGGCTCAGCCATCTCAAGGAAGTCTCGGGATTCGTGACAGAAATTGCGAATCTCATGCCGAACAAGCATCAGCCGTACGTGGGAGATTCTGCGTTCGCCCACAAGGGTGGAGTTCACATTCACGCCGTGCTCAAGAATGCGGCCACCTACGAGCATATTGACCCGGCAAGAGTCGGCAACCGTCAGCGGATGTTGGTGTCGGACTATGCGGGCCGTAGCGGCCTGCTAGAAAAGATAGAAGCCTACGGGATCAAGCTTTCGAAGGATCATGCCAAGGTCCAGGAGTTGATCGACACGCTGAAGCTCCGAGAAAGCCAAGGCTACCAGTTTGAGGGGGCTGAGGGTTCCTTTGAGCTGTTGATGCGGAAGGCCATGGGGAGTCACAAGCCCTCGTTTCAATTGATCGGATTCCGGGTCATTGTCGAGAAAAAGCAAGACAACGGCGCTCCCCTGTCAGAGGCCACCGTCATGATCAAGGTTGGGGACCTGGTGGAGCACACGGCCGCGGTAGGAGCCGGGCCGGTCAATGCCCTGGACCATGCGCTTCGTAAGGCCTTGGAAAAATTCTATCCGCAGCTACGAGAGGTCAAGCTCTTGGACTACAAAGTCCGGGTCTTGGCCGCCAATAAAGGCACGGAGTCAAAAGTCCGGGTCTTGATCGAGTCAGGCGACCAGAAGGATAAGTGGGGAACCGTCGGCGTGTCGGAAAACATCATGGAAGCCACCTGGCAAGCCCTTGCCGATAGTATCGAATACAAGCTGCTGGCGAAGGACTGACCGCCCCCGCTGGAACCGGGCCACGATATTTATTCTTGACAGAGTCCCTAACCTCACGTAACTTAAGCAAAACTTTGCCGCGCTGGGATCGGTGTCCGAGGGCACGGCGCGGTGCGCTGCTCAGGTCGCGTGGGGGGATGGCATGAGAAAGGCTGATATTGCAAACGAGATTTTTAAGCAGGTCGGCATTTCCAAGAACGAAGCAGCGGACATCGTGGAACTCGTGCTGAACCTCTTGAAGTCTGTGTTGCAAAAGGGAGAGTCGGTTAAAATCGCGGGATTCGGCAATTTCGTCGTGCGAAGCAAAGGGGCGCGCAAAGGTCGGAACCCGCGGACCGGAGAAGAGATCGGCATTACGCCGCGCCGCGTGGTCACCTTCCGGCCGAGCCAAGTATTCAAGAAGTACGTCAACTCGTAAATCTTCACCCACATCGTCGATCGCCACGAGGGCCGGTCATGGGAACTGAGCCCAGACTGGGCAGCAAGGTTTTCTATAAAATCGGCGAAGTGAGTCAGCTCACGAAGTTGCCCGCGTACGTCTTGAGGTTTTGGGAATCGGAATTCAGCTTTCTCAGACCCAAGAAAAGCCGCGGCAATCAGCGGCTCTACGTGCAACGCGACATCGAGACGGTCCTGGAAATCAAGCGGATGTTGTACGATGAGGGCCATACCCTGGAGGGTGTGAAGCGATATTGGGCCCGGCGCGGGCGGGTGGCCTCCCGACAACTGCCGGCCCGAGAGGTAGCCAAGAAGCTGCGGGGAGATTTGCAGGCTATCTTGAAGATTCTCGAGAGCCATTCCCCTTAGAGCGTCAGGGCCTTCCCATTGCCTTTGCGGGGAGTCTCGGAGGACAATAGGCAACGAATCATAGAGAGACGTCGGGGCGTGGCGCAGCCCGGTAGCGTACTCGCTTGGGGTGCGAGTGGTCGTGGGTTCAAATCCCGCCGCCCCGACCAATGATCCAACCGACTGGATGGAAAGCGGGCACTGAGCGTGTTGGCCCGTTGAGAGACTCAAAAGCTGCCTCGGGCAGCTTTTTTTGTGTGGACCGGACTTCGTGCGTATTCTTGTGACCAACGATGACGGGATCCTTTCACCGGGGCTTGCGACCCTGGCCAGGCGGCTCTCGGCGATCGGCGAGGTCTGGATCGTTGCCCCAGACCGCGAGCGGACGGCTGTGGCCCACGCCGTGACACTGCACAAACCGCTGCGTCTTCACAAACTGGGCCGGCGCATGTTTTCGGTCAACGGCACGCCGGTGGACTGTGTCAATCTCGCGCTGCTCAAGATCATGCCTGCTCCCCCGGCTATCGTGGTGTCCGGCATCAATAAGGGCGTCAATCTTGGTGACGACGTGATGTATTCCGGGACCGTGTCGGGCGCGATGGAGGGCACGATCCTCGGTGTCCCGTCTGTAGCAGTGTCACAGGAGGGTAGAGATTCCTTTCGATTCGGCATCGGCGCCATGTATGCGGCGAAAATCGTCCGCCTCGTGCTGGCACACGGACTTCCCGAGGAAACCTTGCTCAACGTGAATATTCCTGACCAGCCGGTCGACTCCATCAAGGGGGCACGGATTACGTGTCTGAGCCGGCGGCGCTTCCACAATCCGATCATCGAAAAGGTGGATCCCCACGGGCGCAGGTACTATTGGATTGCCGGCACCCGCATCTCATGGAGCCGCAGCAAGGACGCCGATCATGAAGCGCTGGAGGAGGGATATGTGTCCATTACCCCCATTCATCTCGATATGACGCACTATGGGGCGCTCGACGGCTTCCGCGCCTGGGAGGCTCAGCTCCGGCGTTCCGGCCCAGGCGCCCCCCGACGACGGAAGTCAAGCCGGCGGAGGCGCTAGGTGCTGGGCGGCATCATTGAGACGATCATTACCGAACTCAGTCGGTTCGTCATTGCCTGCATCTCGCGGTTCGGTTACACCGGGATCCTGTTGACCATGGCTGTGGAAAGCGCCTGTATTCCGCTGCCAAGCGAAATCATCATGCCGTTCTCGGGGTATCTGGTCACGACCGGTCAGTTTACGCTGTGGGGCGTGACGCTGGCGGGGGCCCTCGGCAATCTGGTTGGTTCTCTCGCCGCGTATTATGTGGGAATGTGGGGGGGGCGTCCGTTTGTTGAACGCTATGGGGTGTATGTGTTGGTGTCCCATCGGGACCTCGACCTGGCCGACCGATGGTTTCACAAGTACGGCGAAGCGGCGGTATTTTTCAGCCGTCTGTTGCCGGTCGTCCGCACCTTTATTTCGCTCCCCGCGGGTATTGCGCGGATGCCGGTCCTTCGGTTTTCGGTATTCACCTTTGTCGGGGCCCTGCCCTGGTGCTGGTTCCTGGCCTATGTCGGCCTCACGATGGGCGAGCGCTGGACCGAGCTCCGGGAGTACTTTCATCAAGCAGATGTCGTGATCGGGCTGGCGTTGGCCGCGGCGTTGGCTTGGTTTGTATGGTCGCATTGGCCGAGGCGGAAAGCGGCCGAGGGATAAGAGGCGATGCTGCAGGTCCATAACACGCTGAGCGGAAAGAAAGAACCCTTTCAGTCGCTCCAGCCCGGAACGGTTCGTATGTACGTCTGTGGGATGACGGTCTATGACTATTGCCATATCGGCCACGCTCGGAGCGCGCTCGTGTTTGACGTGATCCGGCGCTATCTCGAGTGGTCCGGCTATCGAGTGGAGTTCGTCAAGAATTTCACCGACGTGGACGACAAGATCATCAAGAGGGCCAATGAGCAGGGCGTCTCATGCGAGGCCCTGACCACCAAATTCATCCAAGCCTATCACGACGACATGGCCAAACTCGGCATCCGGCCGGCGTCCATTGAGCCGAAGGCGACCGAACATATCGCCGACATCATCCAATTGACGAACCGTTTGATCGAACGGGGCTTAGCCTATCGAATTAATGGGGACGTGTATTTCGAGGTCTCCAAGTACTCCGAGTATGGCCGCCTGTCCAAACGCCGGATGGAAGATCTCCAGGCAGGCGCGCGTGTGGAAGTGGACGAGCGCAAGCGACATCCAATGGACTTTGCCCTCTGGAAAAGCAGCAAGCCGGGGGAGCCCGCCTGGGACAGTCCCTGGGGGGCGGGGCGCCCGGGATGGCATATTGAATGCTCGGCCATGTCCATGAGGCATCTCGGAGAGACGTTCGACATCCATGGCGGCGGGATGGATTTGATCTTTCCGCATCATGAAAACGAGATCGCGCAATCCTGTGGTGCGACGGGGAAGGTGTTTGCGCGGTACTGGATCCACAATGGGTTCGTCCAGATCAATCAGGAGAAGATGTCCAAGTCTCTGGGGAATTTTTTTACCATCCGGGAGATCTTCGAGAAGGAGCGGGGACTTGGTGCCGAACAAGTGGTGGGAGAGGTCCTCCGGTATTTTCTCCTCGGCACACACTACCGGAGTCCCCTCGATTTCTCCGACCTCGGCATGAAAGAAGCCAAATTGGCGCTGAACGGATTCTATGATTTGTTTGCCCGGTTGCGAGAGAGCGACGGGGCCAGGGCGGGAGACGCACAGTTGGGCACGGCGATCGAGCGTTGCCATGATGCGTTCCGGGCGGCAATGGACGATGACTTCAATACGCCCGCGGCGATGGCCGCCTTGCAGGGGTTGCGCAGCGACGTCAACAAGCTGCTGGCGCAGGGCCTTTCCACCGAGGCGCGCCGGCGTGCGCGCAACGCATTTACAGCGTTAGGATCCATCTTGGGGCTTTTTGACCCGAAGACTGAACAGGAGTGGCGGTTTGGCGAGGAAATCGTTCCGGTTACGGGAGTCGTTTCGGTTGAGGGTCAGCGCGGTTCGATTGTGCGACTTTCGGACGAGGAGATCGAGCGTTTGCTGGCTGAGCGGCAGGAAGCAAGAAAGCGAAGGGATTTTGCGAAGGCCGACGAGATCCGAACAGTCCTTGCCTCCAACGGGATCATCATCGAGGACAAGCCGGATGGGACCAGCCGCTGGAAGCGGTAGTCCGCAGGACGTGCTCTACGGCCTCCATGCCGTCCGCGAGGCGCTGAAGGCCGGAACGAGGCCGCTGCAGCGCGTGCTCGTCATCCGAACGGACAAACAGTTCGCCGATCTAGTGGAGTTGGCGCGAGCACGGCATGTTCCCGTCTACGTGCAGCCCTCCGCCAGCCTTGACAGGATGGTCCCGGGGGGCAGGCACCAGGGAATCGTCGCGTTTGCGGCGGTGAAGTCCTACGCCACTCAGGAAGCGGTCTTGTCACGGGCCGCAGCGAAGCATCAGGCGCCGCTCGTGGTGATCCTCGACGGAGTGGAAGATCCCCACAACCTCGGCGCCGTGCTGCGCACGGCTGAGGCTGCGGGGGTGCATGGGGTGTTCATTCCCGAACGGCGGGCGGTCGGTCTGACCTCGGTCGTGGCGAAGGTCTCAGCCGGCGCCCTCGATTACATTCCCGTCGCGCGGGTCACGAATCTCTCGCGTCTTCTGGAAGAGCTCAAAGCGGCCGGCATTTGGATTTATGGGGTCGATCCGACCGCGACAAAGCTCTACACGGACATCGATTTCCGCGGCCCAACCGGTTTGGTGTTCGGAGGAGAAGGAAGGGGGCTGAGACCCGGTGTGCTCCAGCATTGCGACGACCGCGTTCGAATTCCGATGAGCGGCCGCGTGGAATCATTGAATGTGTCCGCTGCTGCCGCGGTCCTGTTGTTCGAAGCGGTCCGCCAGCGAAGTCTTCCTGCTCCTCGATAAGCCGGGTTATCGAATCTTCAAGATACCGCCTTGGATGGCCGTCTTAAGGAGTTGCGCCGTATTCGAGACCCGCATTTTCTTCATCATGTTGGCTCGATGCGCTTCGACGGTCTTGACGCTGATCTTCAAACGCTGACCGATCTCTTTGTTCTTGAAGCCGGCCCAGATGAGCTCAAGAATTTCCTGCTCGCGCGAGGTCAGGGACTCCGGACGCTTCGTGCGAGGAGGGGGTTCCAGGTCTGCCAGCGACTTGCGCGCTCGTGGCTTACCAGTTGTCTTCGCCATGATGCTCCGTTCTCCTATGATCTGCAGTGGGTTGAGGTATACTGGGATGTGGTGCGCAGCTTCGGTGCTACGGAATGAATTATAAGGAGCGCTCCGCAAGAATGTAAATGGAAGGATTATGGCCCTAGTAAGCATACTAAATCTCTAGGACTGCTGTCCTAGGAAATCGGCTAGACCCTTGCGAACTCCTGCATCGGGATAGAGGAATGACCTGGTTCTTATACCTTAGTGTCGCGTCACTCGGGGCAGTCATCGGAAGCTTCCTCAACGTCTGCATCTACCGGTTGCCTCGCCGAGAATCGGTGGCCTGGCCCGGCTCGCACTGCCCTCACTGCTCCGTCCCGATTCAATGGCACGATAACATTCCGCTGCTCAGTTATCTCATCCTTCGGGGCCGATGCCGGCATTGTCGAAATCCCATCTCATGGCGCTACCCAGTCGTCGAAGCGGTGAACGCGACGGGGTATGTCGCGCTGCTTTGGGTATTCGGGCCGACTTGGACGACGGTTGCCTATGCCGCTCTCTTTTCGGCGCTGCTCGTGGTGGCCGGGACGGACTTGTCTCATAAGATGATTCCCAACATGATCACATTCCCAGGTATGGTCCTCGGTCTGGTGAGTGCGGCCACTGTCTTGCCGCTTGGACTTGCAGAAGGGGTGCTCGGACTCGTCGTCGGCGGCGGGGTCCTCTGGTTCGTCGCGTGGGTAAGCCCCTATGTGTTCGGCAAAGAGGGGATGGGGGGTGGGGACATCAAGTTACTCGGGATGATCGGCGCCTTTCTTGGGTGGAAACCGGCGCTGATGACCATCATGCTGGGCTCTTTTCTTGGCTCCATTATTGGAGTGAGCCTCATCGCGGCGCGCATCATCAAGCGCGACGATTATATTCCGTTCGGTCCGTTCCTCGTGTGCGGAGCTCTCGTGGCGTTGTTCTTCGGTCAGCCGCTCATCGCCTGGTATCAAGGCTTGCTCGCCGGCTAGCGTCCTCCGATTTCGCCAACACCGCTCTCTGTCCGCTGCCTGTATCTATTCCTCGAGCCTCCGTATCTCCCAAGGCACAGCCTCCTATTCCATAAGCTGCAAAGCGCACTCGCATAGCGGCCGTTTCTCGCGTGTTTCAAACGAGATCAACGGAGGATAGGTCACAGTGTGGCTCAAATGAACGAGGCACGCCTCTTGAAAAACACCCGCGCATCAGTAGTCGCTGAGAAATCGAAAAGGAGCGCAATGGGACAAGATGGAAAAACGTTGAGCGAACTTCTCGTGGTGCTCGGCCTCGTCGCCGTGGTGACGGCATTGGCTGCGCCTAATTTCAGCGCCCTCCATGCTCGCATGAACATGCGCACGGTGACGCAGGATATCGCGTCTGAGCTGCGACTGGCCCGCCAACTCGCCATGACATCGAAGGATCGCGTGCGGGTGGTGTTCGATCGGGAGCATCGAGCGCTCGTGGCCGAATTCGTCGAGGCGGCCCGGACGCATCACGTCTATCGCTATGAGGGCGTCGAGCTGGAAGAGCCCACAGCTGGACCGGCTGTCCTCTTTCATCCCAGCGGTCGCTCCGCAACCGCCACGACCATTGAACTGCGCCATCGAGACGGTCACGTGCAGAAGCTGACGGTGAGTTTGACCGGACGGGTGACCCTGTCATGAGCCGCGACCCACAACACGGCTTTAGCCTGGTCGAGGTCATGGCCGCCATGGTCATCTCCAGCATTGCCCTGATGGGAACCATGGGGGCGTTGGAGCTGTCGTCGCGGCAGTTCGCCTCAGGGGCCATCGGCACGAGAGCGGTGGCGCTCGTTCAAGACAGGTTGGAAGCGAAACGCGCAGCTCGGTGGCACTCCCTGTTGGAGGACGATGTCGACCGCGACGGCCTTGCTGAAATCCTCATGACGGATGACGGAACGGGCGCGGACAGCGTTGCCGGAGACGGAATCTATTCCGCCATGCTCGAAGACCGCGGCGTGACGCTCGCGTGGCACGTTCGCTTCGACGGCGGCCGCAGCATCAGCTCAGCTCCGTTGGCCTCCATCGAGGCCAAGGCCTCCTATGTGTGGTCGGGCAGCGAGAAAGTAGTCCACTTGACCACGCTTCGGGCCAATCCCTCTTACGCGGGGGTGCGATGAAGATGCGCCATGTGAAACGGGCTTGCAGCATGGAGGGGATGTGTTTGACGGAGCTCCTCGTCAGTCTCACGGCCGGCGCCATTGTGCTTGCTGCGACGTTGGACATGGTGGTCGTGGTCAAGACGCGAGCCGAACGTCAGTTTCGCGCCGGGGCTGAGCAGCAGGACGTTCGCCTCGCGCTCGAGGTTTGGGAGCAAGAGGTGCGGCAGACGACCCCGGCGTGGATCATGTCGGCCACTCCTCGAGAGTTCTCCTTCCATGCCAACGTGAATGGATTGGAAACGGTCATTACGAGCCCCGTTCCATCGGGACACACCGTCCTGCCGGTCGAGAACGGCGGAGAGTGGGGCGAAGGAAAGCTGGTGTCCCTTTGTGGGCCCCAGCAGTGCGAGCTGCATCGCCTGGCTCGACCAGGGACGAGAAATCAGCTGGCGCTGGCAGAGCCAACGACGCTCGCGATGCCGGCTGGATCCTTCGTTCAGGTCATCAATCTGGTTCGGTACTACGCCAAGGAGGATGAAGAGGACGGCAGCCTCAAGATGATGCGCATGATCGATGGCGGTGCGAGCACCTTCGTCGCATCATTGAGGGATGTGCGCTTTGCCTATTGGGACGAGAACGGCCACGCGACACGAGGGCTCCAAGATATTAAACGGATCACGGTGTATCTGCAGACCACCGAGACGGCGGCGGCCGTTGTACGGGATGTCGCACTCCGGTCCTAACCCTTCCAAGGAGATATGGCCATGACACGGCACGAGATCACGGCGAATCAACACGGCATTGCGATGGTCGGCGCGTTGATGGTGATGCTCATCTTGGCACTGATCAGCGCCGCGCTGCTGCATCTGAGTGGGCAGGAATCGCTGAGCGCGACTGCTGGAAAGGACGCGGCCATCGTGCAGCACCTGGCCGATGGCGCCGGTGAGCTGATCGTCGGGTGGTTTCATGGACATCGACCGGCTTCTTCCGAGGCCGCATCGGTGTTGGCAAAGCGTCAGCGCAATGCGGACGGAGCACCGTCATTTTTCGATGCCGCCCATCGGTCGCAGTTCGTCGGCACGGCGGATCGACCGGATCTTTCGCTCAGCGGCTTAGGGAGTGAGTTTTGGGGCGGCTCGTGGGCGCCGTCGGCCGAGGAAGGGCGCATTGATTCGCTAAAGGTCTACGCTCCGTCCCGGCAAGGTCTTCTGTGCACCGTAGAGACGACGGTGTCGTTGCGCCGTACCACAGGCTTCAAGCAATCCGTGACCATGCAATTGTCCGCGTTGGAGATGCCGCCCATTAGAGCCGCGGTGCAAGCCGGAGGAGATCTCGGTGTGGTTGCGAGGGGCCAAGAATCTCCGGTGTCGGTTCATTGGGGAGATCTAAAGGTACAGCATGATCTGGTGCTTCATAAGCTCGAAGCCTTTCCCGTCAAGACGGCTTCTGCATCCATCACCGGACGGAGCTACGACGAGTCGCCGCAGCGAGAAGATCGATGGATGGAGGCGTGGATCGGAGGGCAAGTTCATGTACTTGAGCCCTCCGATGCCGTAGCCCCGAACAATCTGCATGTTCAACAGCAACCTGTCCCGGGAGTGCATATGGATGCATGGGCCTATGAAGAGATGAAACAAATCGCCAAGCGGCATGGGCGGTATGTCGCGATTGATCGGGACGGTCTCCTGTATCCGCAGGGGGTGGTGACACCGGGACAGGGCATCTCGGCCGATGAATTACTCCATTCCACCGCCGTGGGCGATCAACTGGGCTACGTGTTCATCGATACGTTGGACCAGACGCCCCCGAGGGTGGACAATTTGGGCACGGTCATCCTGCGAGCCCCGTATCTGGAAGGTATCCTGGTGGTCCAGGGCCATGTCGTGCTTTCCCCGCAGGCGAGTGGCCAGGCGCTGGCGGCCGTCAGCCCTCCGCTGACTACTCGCGACGGGACATCAAACCACCTCCCTGTCCCGCTTACCGGCGTGCACATCAATGGCGTTCTCTATGCGACGGGCAATGTCACCGTCACGGGACATGTTCGCCTCTTCGGTTCCGTCACGGCCGAAGGAACCATCGGGATTGGGCAGACAGGCGCGACGCTCGAAGTCTGGTACAACGCCGAGCACGCTCAAGGCCTGTACCGCGGCCTGCCGCTCGTGTACCGAACGCCTGGGACGTGGCGCGTAAAGGGCTAGGCGCCCAATGGAAAGGAATGGATGATGGGGTCGGAACAGAGTGAAAAGCGCTCCATGGCCTATGGATGTCTCCGAGGCGTGCTGCCTAGGACGGCCCGCGGCTTGCTGAAGAGCGTCGTCGAACAGGGGTTGCTCACTGAGGCCGATGCGCGATCCATTGAATCCGTAGCCGACTCATCCGTGTCGCTGGAGGCGCTGCTGCTGGGGAAACATGGGGTGTCAAAGTCCGACCTGGGCCGCGCCTTAAGTGCATACCATGGCTGTCCCTATTCAGCCTACGATGAGCGGGTCGTCGTCGATCCAGATCTGCTGAAGGATCTCAGTCTCGATTATCTGCGGAAAAGCGCGTGGGTTCCCGTTGCTCGTGCTGGTGCCACGGTACACATTGTCATGAATAACCCGCACGATCCCGAAAAACAGCTCGATGTCCGGCGGGCGTTTCCCGGCTGCACGTTCCAGATTGCCGTCGGGCTGCTCTGTGATATCGAACAGTTCTTGTCAGCCGCCAGGCAGCAGAAGAAGCATGGTGCGATTGCCAAGATATTGGGCGAGTTGCTCCAAGGCGCCGATGGGCAGGCTGCGGTCGAAGCCGGGATCCGAGACATCGATGAGAACGATTCCGCCATTGTTCGGCTGGCCAGCCACATCATTACCGAAGCCGATCGTCTCCAGGCCTCCGACGTGCACATCGAGCCCTATGCCGATCAAAAAGAAACCGCCGTTCGGTTCCGCGTGGACGGCGGATGCTTCACCTACATGCGGATTCCCGCGGCGTACCGGCGCGCCATCGTGTCGAGAATCAAAATTATGGCCAATCTGGATATCGCCGAGCGGCGCAAACCGCAGGACGGCAAGATCAGGTATCGGCTCGCGGCCGATCGCCAGTTGGAACTGCGTGTCGCCACGCTTCCGACCGCTGGCGGCGACGAAGACGTGGTCATGCGGCTGTTGACCACCCGGAACATCCCGACTCTCGAGGAGATGGATTTCGCGCCGAGTGTGCTGGCGGCGCTTCACCGGCTGGTGGACAAACCCCACGGCATTATTCTATGTGTCGGCCCGACAGGATCGGGAAAGACCACCACATTGCATGCCATGCTGAAGCGGCTCAATACCGACGAGCGGAAAATCTGGACGGCCGAGGATCCGATAGAAATTTCACAGGAGGGGTTGCGGCAAGTCCAAGTGCACCCCAAAATCGGACTGACCTTCGCTTCCGCCATGCGCGCTTTTCTGCGCGCCGATCCGGACATCATCATGATCGGTGAAATGAGGGATCGAGAGACGGCCGATATTGCCATCGAGGCTTCGCTGACCGGCCATCTGGTCTTGAGCACCCTGCACACTAATAGCGCCGTGGAAACGGTGACGCGGTTACTGGACATCGGGTGCGATTCCTATAATTTTGCAGACGCGATGATTGGCGTGCTCGCCCAGCGGTTATGCAAACGGATTTGTGAGCAATGCAAGGAAGCCTATCGGCCGTCTTGCGACGAATATGATGAACTGGAACGAGCCTATGGCGCGCCGCAGTGGAGCGCGCTCGGTTACTGCCAGGGCGAGAGACTGCTGTACTATGGCCGGGGATGCGAGTCCTGCAACCAGACGGGGTTCAAAGGACGGGTGCCCATTCACGAACTACTGGTCGCCTCCGAAGAGATCAAAGCGCTCGTACAAGGCAAAGCTCCGACGAGCAGCATCCTTCGACTCGCGCTGCAGGAAGGTATGGTGACGCTGCTGCAGGATGGCATTCAAAAGGTCTTGGGTGGTCTCACGACGTATCGGCAGGTCCGCGCCGTAGCCGTTAAGTAACTGTACGCACTTCTGCGGGGCGTTTTGATATCACTGTACAGAAAGTGCACAGGAGATGCGCCGAAAATTGTCGTCCGGTCTAACGAAAAATGACCGCCTGTAACTTCGTCTGTCCCGCCCACTCATCCACCAATTCAACACCTTAGGTTGTCCTAACACCAGACTTGTATGGGCATGCGCCTTGCTCGGTAGGGCAGCGCCATGCTTTCACCAAATTCGCCTCACAGCCGTACGCGGGAAGGTCAGAAGGGATTTACGCTCATCGAAACGATGATCGTGGTGGCCATCGGAACCATCGCCGCCGCGCTGGCCGCACCGGACGTGATGCGATTGTATGCACGCTACGAGCTCTATCAGGCCACCACGATGTTCTACAACAAGCTAATCTTGGCGCGTTCGGCTGCCATTACTCGTAACACGATGATCGTGGCCACACCCGTCAACCTACCGACCGGCAGGGCACAGGTGACGTTTACGGCTCCCTTCCCCAGCGAAGAATTTCCTCCGAACGTTGGATTTGTGCTGCCCCTGCCGGTCCAGCCGATTGGGTTTACGTCGAGGGGATTGAGCACGCTGCCGCTTGCCACGCAGACGATACAGCTTCAAAGCCTGCGCAATCCGACCTTGATATACAGCATTTCGTTGGCTCCCTCTGGAAAGGTCACCTGGTGCAGCGAAGCCGTGACCCCTTGCACCAAGAGTTAGAGGACACGAGTCGATGAAACACCGACGTTCAGGCCGCTTTACCGGCGAGCACGGTTTCACTCTGATGGAAGTCATGGTGTCGGTTGGCGTATTGGCCGTCGGTGTGCTGGGGATGGCGGCCATGCAGAGCGTGGCCTTCACCAAGAACGTCGATGCCAATGACCTCTCCGTCGTGACGAACATAGCCTCTGACATGATGGAGCGGCTCCAGAATAACCGGCGTTATGCCTGGGCGTATAACAATCTGCAAACCCTGGGACCAGGCAATTGTGCTGCCGGCGGGATTCCCGCACCGGCCCCGGGGCCGCCGTTTCCTGCCAAGCTCCCGTCCGTCGCCGTCACGCGGGCGATCCAAGGCGATTGCACCCAGTGGCGCACGTTGATTCTGGCATCAAATCTGTTGAACGTCCAGGGAACCGTCCAAGTGACTCCCGTTCTGCCCGTCAGCGCGACCTCATCTGCGGTGATGGCGACGGTGCAGATTCAATGGAACGATCGGGCGCAGGGCAATCGGCTCAGGACGGTCCGGTTCCAGACGCAAATCACACCCGAGTAGACCCATGACGATGGTCAACGACTCAGAGGGTCCAATGCGGCACCTGCCTTCCATGGCTGCAGATTCGGAGACGGGATTCACACTGACGGAAGTCATGGTGGCTGCCGCCATGACGACGGCCATTCTCGCGGCCGGGTTTGGAGCCTTTACGATCAGCCAGAAGACGACCCGGATCACAGGGCAAGTGGGTAGCACGCAAGCGACCGCCCGCAACGCACTCGACATGATTGCGGCCGATATCAAACTGGCTGGCTTCGGCATGCAGGGACAGCCAAATGCGGTGGGAGGATGTCGTGTCAACACGACGCCTGCTGCGATCGTCCCAGGTGACAACAATCCGCTGGGTCAAGATACCGGACCCGACACCATCTCGATCGTCGTCCCGATGACCAATTCAATCGGCGCGGCGGGAGCGCTCTGGCAGGTTTTTGTGCCGCCGGCCGGGACGATCGGCGGGCAAAACACGCCGATCGCGTCCATTCCTTTGCCGGGCGGTGCGGTGGCAGCCATGGGAAATTCCGTTCCCGGAGGCGCAGCCGCCTTGCCGGGCATGACCGTCTCGATTGCAGGCGTCGCAGGGTCCACCATCACCGGATCCAACCCTGGCGGCCTGACGATCAATCCGCCTATTCCCGCACCGATCCAATTCGGGACGGGCACGCAGGTCTATCTCGTGCAGTGCATTACGTACCAGGTCATTCCCCCTCCCGATGCGCTCAACATCTGTCAGGGCAACGCGCCATGCTTAGTCCGCGGAGCGGTGCCGGCCAATCTGGTGCCGCTCGGCACTCCGCCGAACTGCAATCAGGCCGGCGCCAACTGCGTCCCGATCATGGACGGTGTCGAAGACATCCAATTCGCCTATGCCTGCGACGGCTGCGACCCGCGGGTGAATAACGGGATTCCCGACGGTCAAGTCGACGATATCAACGCGAACAACGTCTTTGATCAAGCCGACTTCATTTCGGACCGAAACTGGTTCGGAACCGCCGGTCCTTATGGGACGTACATGACTCCGGACAAGATTCGGCTGGTGCAAATAACGATCGTTGCGCGCCAAACAAGGACAGACCAAGGAATGGGCGAGGCAAATATGACGATGATTCATGGCACCACGTTGCCAGTCATCGGCGACCATCCCCATGCCGCAGGGCTTTTTGCTCCGGGGGATAACTCTTCCGCCGCCCAACAGCAGGCCTATTTCCAGTTCCGCAGGCGCATTCTGACCCGGACGGTGGAACTGAGGAACCAGAGGTAATCATGACGCTCTCGACGGTTCACGGGACTTTCATGGATGACCGCGGCGTTTCGTTCATGGCGGTCATGATCCTGATGCTCATGACGGGGGTACTCGGTGTGGCGGCCCTAACAATGACCGGGATGGAAAATTCGATGGCGGGTGCCGTCAGGATGGTGGAAGAAGGCACGCACGCCGCTGAGTCATGTATCGGCACCGCCGTGCGGGTCATCAATATGGTGCAGGATGATCCGAGTATGACCGCTACCGCGGCCGTCCTTGTGGCTCCTCAAGGCCCGGTACCCGCAACGAACGCGGCCTTCTTGAGTCAGGAGATCAACGGGAACACGAGGAATCACCCCGATGTGGCTTTTCCCTCCAGCGATTTGAACTACAACCCCAACCTTTCCATGACGGTCAACAACTACACGATCACGGGCGACATCGACTTTCTGTATTCCAAGCAGAGGACGGGTGACGACATCAGCGGCGCGGAAGGGATCTCGGCCAACCAGTTTTACCGCGTCGATTGCACGGCGGTGAACACCGCAACCGGCACCACCAGCCATGTCATTGTCACGTTTGAGTGCCTGCAAAAGACAGGAGAGGGCTGCACCAAAAGGACAGGAGTGTAAGGTTTTACTGAAACCCAATAGGTGTCGCAATGCGACTCGTGGAAAAGCTAATGGTTCAGGCAGAGATAGCTACTGCGGCGTTAATTTTGGCCGTGATTATGGGCGCGACGAACACTGCCGCCGCCGATCGACAAGTTCAGCACTCCATTGCATTTCAAAGCGGAGAAATCACGGCTATCAATGAATCAACAATTCAGATTGATGGCAGAGTGTTTGGCTTAGCCGATGGCGTAATACTGCAGGACGAGAAGGGAAGAGAAATCGAACCGAGTTCGCTCGTCGTTACAGCAGAGGTCAAGTACCACGTGAAGAAAGAGCAAAGTAACAAGATCGACTTTATGATCGTATACCTGCCGCGGTGATGATCAGAGGTTGCATGGGACTTTCAACATACATGCGAAGGGATTGCGCCATGAAACGGCAGAATCGTGCGCGTCAAATATGTGTCATGGCGGCCTGGCTTTTCTCCGCCGTTGGGCCGGCGGCATATGCTCAGACCATGGATCAATACTACGCCGTGCCGCCTTTCGTTTCAGACCAGGTGGCGCCGAATATTATCCTCCTCCTCGATAACTCTGGGAGTATGGCCGAGCGAGCTTGTGACGCTACGTGGTGTGGAGTATTGGCCGGCGGTGGCACCACTCCTGTAAATCAAAATTTTGTGGCTACGACCACCTACAGCGGATTCTTCGATTCTCTTTCATGTTACACGTATGACACGACTAATACGCGCTTTGTACCCGCTGCAACAAAGGCTTCAGTGGGAGCCGGTTGTCCCGCCACGACTCAGTGGGACGGAAATTTATTGAACTGGGCGACGTTTCTTCGAATCGATGGACTGAAAAAAGCGATGTCCGGTGGAGATTGTGCAGTCACTAGAAATGCCGACGGAACCTGTCCACCAAGCGGAAGTCCAGCGTTGATAACGATAAAGGCACAGCAGGTATTTGATCTCAGTAGCCGAGGACATGCGGTTGTCACGGTGCCGAGTGGGGGTGCGAACGGCTATCAGAACAGGATTCCGACTGCGGCGACACCTGGAACCCCAGGCACAATCTACATTCAATATAGAGGTGGTACCAGCGGTATGGGGGGGAGTTTCTGTATTGATAACGACAACACTGCTCCCAGCGATACGGCTACGAGTTGCACGGATGGAGACGCGTTTGCTGAGACTCGATACTGGCTGAGAGTGGTTAGCACGTCCGAACCAACTGGGGTCATACAGCAAATCGGCCCCCAAGCCAGATTTGGACTGTTCGAGTTCAAATCAACTGGTGACGGTGCTCGGATGTTAGTTGGGGTTGGTTCCAGGCAGGCGATTGCTTTCAGCGGTTCCACGGTGAGCACATTCAACACGAATACGGCGGCGATGCTGAATGCGGTTGAGCAAACTTTCCCTTCCACATGGACGCCGCTCAGTGAATCACTCTATGAAACCGCTCGTTATGTGGCGCAAATCAACTCCACCTACTTAAGCAGCTCTTATGTGTATCCCATCGCATTCTCGCCCGGGGTTGCATACAAGGGGAATGGTGTCGGCTCAATAGGCCCAAACGAAATTACAGCTCTCACGGGCAGTGAAGTGTGCCCCGCAGGATACATTGCCAATGCCTGCGGGCGCGACCCCTACTTTTTTGGCAGTAATCACACTCCGGCTTGGGCAACGACCTCGGTTCAGGTTTCCTGCTGCAGGACCTTTGTAATTCTCGTCACTGACGGCGAACCGACGCAGGATACGAATATCCCTGCAGCCTTGCAGGATTACGCACATGGTCGACATGGCGTCCACTGTACCGGTGGGAGCACCACAATCCACACCGCAAACGGAACATGTAATACGAATAGTGCAACGCCACCTGCTGTACTAATGGGAGAGCATAAGACAGATTATGCAAGCAGTGGGAATCACTATCTCGATGACGTGGCCTATTGGGCGCACACTAATGATTTGCGCCCTTGTAACGGATCAGCCGACGGGACAATCGCGGTCTTGAATGTAAGTGGGCATTGCTTGCCCGGTCTGCAGAGTCTTTCTGTCTACACATTCTTTGCGTTTGGCAATATCGCGGGGAGAGAGTTGTTAATGCACACTGCCAAACTAGGGGGATTTGAAGACACGAATGGAAATAACATTCCCGATCTCACATCGGAGTGGGACCAAGTGATCAACGCGACTGGCGCGCCGGGCAGCGATGGGGTCCCAGACAACTATTTCGAATCGTCGAATGTAGACGACCTGCAGGAGCGGCTCATGGCCACGATCACGGCCATTCTGCGCAAGAGCGCCTCTGGTACGTCCATCTCGGTGCTCGCGACGTCGTCCACCGGTGAAGGAACGATCTATCAGGCGTATTTCTATACCAGCGACGTCGGGCAGAACGGCGCCAATGTGAAATGGGCCGGCTATACTCATGCGCTGTTCGTCGATGCCTTCGGCAATTTCCGAGAGGATACTGTGCAGGACGGCGTGTTGAATTATGCGCAAGACCTAATAGTCGTCAGCCGCTACGATAACAATCCGTCCAGCCCCACGTATCAAAAGGTGCTCGTGGACAAGTTTGCCGATGCCAATGGGGACGGCGTGGCGGACAGCACCGTACCGACCGTAACTGGGGATCTGAAATCGATCAAACCGATTTGGGAAGCAGGCAAGGAACTGGCCCTGACCAACTGGGCATCGCGAAAAGTGCTCACGTGGGTCGATATCGACAACGACGGAGTGGTCGATCCCGGCGAGCAAATGGACTTCAGCACCGCGAATTGCGCCGCGTTGAAAGAGTATCTCCGATACCCAACGGACACCTGTGCCAGCGGCTCCAACGCGAACAACCTCATTGAATTCATTCTCGGTCGGGAAGTGCCAGGCCTGCGAACGAGGATGCTTGAGGTGCCGGTGGGGAGCGGCTCGTACAGCGTCTGGAAACTTGGGGACCCGATTCATTCGACCCCAACCATCGTGGGCGCGCCCAAGGCGCGCTACGACCTACTCTATGGAGACGGAAGCTATACGAATTTCTATACGCAGTACCGAAATAGAAGGCAGGTGGTGTACGTCGGAGCCAACGACGGGATGCTGCATGCCTTCAACGGCGGCTATTACCACAAGGGCGATGATCCGAGTACGGCCGGTGTCGTGGAGCACGGCTGGTATACGAAAAACCCGAATGACAATTCCAGCGGGCCAAATCTCGGCGCGGAACTCTGGTCTTTTGTGCCCTATCAGCTCCTGCCTCAGCTGCAATGGTTGGCAAGGACCGATTACACGCACGTGTACTATGTCGATCTCAAGCCGACGGTGGCAGAAGCGCGAATCTTCACTCCCGACGCCGATCATCCGGGAGGGTGGGGCACCGTGCTTATCGGCGGATTCCGGATGGGAGGCAGCTGTGGGCAGTGTGCAGCCGGATCCGGAGCGCCTCCTCTGACTGTGACCATCGGTGGGACCCCGAGAACCTTTTACAGTGCGTATTTCGTCCTCGACGTCACGAATCCTGAAGTTCCGCCGAAACTCTTGTGGACGTTCTCGGACAGCGGCCTTGGATTGACGACGTCGTACCCCGCCGTGGCCCGCATGAATCCGAAGACCGATGCCTCCATCGATCCGACGAACGAGAAGTGGTACGTTATTTTCGGCTCCGGCCCCAACGGCTATCAGGCTGATTTGCCCGCCGCACCGGCGCAAACCGCGAAGTTGTATACGGTGGACCTCAAGTACGGGCCTATCGTCGCGGCCGGCGGCAGTGTGACGACGATGCCGATCGGAACCTGGCGGTCCTTCATGGGACATGTCGTAACCGTGGACAAGGATCTCGATTGGCGTACGGACGTCGCATACGCCGCGAGAACCGTCCATGACGGAGGACTCCCGTGGCGCGGCAAACTCATGCGCCTTCGCATGAGTTGTTCGGTCGCATTCTGCGCTCCCAATACCTGGGGAATCGCCGAGGGAGCCAGCCGCACGCCGACGGAAGTGATCGACACCTTCTGGGACGCCGCCACGTCAAGCACCATCGAAGTCGGGCCCTCTTCCGCAGCGCCCTCAGTCACCCTGGACGATGCCAATCTGCTCTGGGTGTTCTTCGGCACCGGCCGGTATTTCGGCAACGCCGACAAGATTGACAACACAATCCAGCGTCTCTACGGCATCAAGGATTCGGTGATGAACAGCGCGTGTACGGAGACGAGCACGACCAATTGCTGGGACAACGATCTCGTGGATGTCACGAATGCCGTCATCTGCCTGATATGCGACTCAAGTACAAACCAAGTCACCGATCCGACGAATCCGGGCGTGGACACCTTCAATGGCTCGGGTACCAACTCGATGGTTGGATTGGTCCAGAGTAAAGACGGCTGGCGCGTAACTCTGCCGGGCCCCGTCACCATCGGTAACGTCAACTACGCGTCGGAGCGATCGGTGGTCAATCCTACCTTGATCTCGGGTACGATTTTCTTCCCGACTTTCACTCCGACGAATGACTTCTGCGCGTCCGACGGCCGCAGTTATCTGTATGTGTTGTTCTATAAGAC
>JBDZVU010000082.1:0-13856 GCA_040255845.1 Nitrospiraceae bacterium
TCGAAGTTCTTGCCGATTTTCGGGTCGTAGAGTTCGTAGGCTTCTTTTTGGGGCATCGCTCGCGGGATGGCCGGGAGGTTGGTGATTTTTTCGCCTTCCGGCAGTTCGAAGGCCGCCTGGGCTGGGGCGCTGCCGATCGACAGGCCCGCTGCCATGGCGGCGGCGGTGAAGAAGGTGGCCAGACTGGCCCACCCAATCCGTCCTTGGATGCTTTTCATAGCGTTCCTCCTGTGAATTGGATGACAACCCCCGCGCGCGCTACTGCCGCAGACGGGCTGCCGACTTGAGATCCAATCGCTCACACTATGATGCGGCGCGATCTCTCCGAACTACTTGCCCATGACAAGAGGACCTGTGTGCCCACGCCCTCCTTCATAGCGCTACGTATACCGCAAGTAGTGTCACTACGCTCGTGATTTGTGCTTTTCAGCTTTGTTCGGGTTCGACCGTCACCCCCTTTCACACACGCTAGGCGTCACGCGTGAAAGAGCCACCCGCGGCGTCTCCTTCACGCGTCACGTGTACCGTGTCGTCTGTCACGATGTCAGGCTTGCCCCGATTGATTGATCGACTTCTGCTCGGCCTGCTGGCCCGCGGCATTGATTTCCTCTTCCGCTTCCTTCATCGAAGCCTGGAAATCCTGCTCGACCATTTTGACTTCCTGCTGAATCATATTGATCTCGGGCTCCACAGACTTGCGGAGATCTTCCGCCGTCTCCTTAAAGCCCTTGACCGCCTTGCCCACCTGCCGCCCGACTTCGGGGAGCTGTTTGGGCCCAAACAGCAAGAACGCAATGATCAAAATGATGAGCACTTCGCCGGCGCCTAATCCAAACATGGTCGTCCGTTGCGGTATGGGACCGGAGAGGGGTGATGCGGAGCCGGCTATCCTGCCTGGGCCTCATTCGTCATCACGCATCTCGGTGCACTGCACGTGGTTATCCCTGCTGCTGTCCTTGACCTGGCTGCTGCACGGGCGCGGCGGGAGGAGGAGCGGTCTGTGCCTGAGCCGTCACCTGTTGGGGCGGCTGTTGTTGCTGCTCCCCCGGCGTGACATCGATCGCGTCGGCCTCGTGCACGGTCTTCTTGAACCCTTTTATGGCTTTGCCGAGCCCCTCGCCAAGCTGAGGCAGCTTCCCGGCGCCGAAAATGATCAACACGATGATCAAAATCAGCATCAGCTCCATCCAACCAAATGAACCAAACATCTAACGCCTCGTCGCACATGAAAGGTGGTACATGGGGCAGGGAGGGAAAGCGGTAGGGGTGGACCGGCCTCGACGGCGAGTACGACCTGAATGAGAGGCCAGCGACATCCTCAATCCACCTACCAAAGTTGGGAGGTTCCCCCAAATCGCGGGGAAGGCTATAAAAATTTCAAGAACATGTCAAGAGATATTTCGGCGAACCTCCTTGTCTGCTGCGCGTTTGCATGGCGTGAGCAACCCACGCTTGGGCCCGTCCACGGGCACCGCCCGGCGTCATCCAACCGATGAGCGTGATGCCGATGCCTCTCGTCACTTGGTAAACGAAAGATGGTAGTACTCCACCGGGCTCGGAGGAGCCGTGAGGGCGATCCCGACGGTGTCCGGGTCATATCCGACCTCTTCCAGGTCACGCGCGGCCCGCGTCAGCTCTTCTTCCGTGACGTACGCCACGGTATCCGGAATCCCATCCCGCTTCATCGACAGGAGCATGCCATTGAGCGTCTCCCGCTCTTCAGGCGGCATGTCCTTCCGGAGAGGGAAATCCAGCACGCGCTGGTAGGGGCTTTCAAAGGTCTGATTGAGCGCCTTGATGGTCTTCAACGCCAGCCGGTCCTGCTCCCACGGCTGCAATTTGGGTCCGGCCGACGGGTGCGTAGCGAGGAGGTCCATGAGCGTGATGACATTGGTGTTTAAGGACCGCCCTACGAATTCACGCTGCGTTTCCACGGTCACACGGGCAAGCCCGAGGTGCTTCGCCACCGCCTCGACCAACGGAAAGTTGATCATGAAGCTGTACTGCCCTCCGAATTGGCCATAGCACGGCTTGTCCGGATCGTTGAGGACCTTGAGGTCGGCCGTGCCGGCGTCGAAACTGCTGAATCCCACGGCATCCGGCGCAAGCAGGCGCTTCGCTTCCTTCAAGGTCGCAAAGGCGCCCAAGTTCACCGGCACCAAGACGTGCTCGTCGATCGGTTTCAGGAACTCGGTGATCGTCTTGCGGTACGGGACGTCCTTCCATTCGACTTTGCGGTACTCTTTTTCCCAGACCATATCGTCGAGGAAGGGCGGGAAGCGTTTTAGCGTCTCGATGTCCCGGGCCTCGAACGCCCGCACGAACGCCGACCAGTCTTCAATCTTGGCGTGCAGCGTTTCGCTCAGGTTCGGACGCAGGTATTCCTCTTCAATATCTCCCCCGTTCTTGGCCATCAGCTTGGTCGGAAGGTCGTTCCACAGCTCATTGCAGATGATCCGGTCCACCGTCCCGTCAGCTAAGCCGGCAAGGTCGTCGACCGAGGCGTGAAGCCGCTCGACCCGTTCCAGATGCGGGGCCAGATCCGGATGCCGCATCGCCGCCTCGAGCACGGGCTGCTCCCAGTCCACGAGGACGTACCGAACTCTCGGATAGACCGCCCCCTGCTTGTCGAGGGCCTTGAGATGCGACAAGAAACAGGCTGCCAGATTCCCGTTGCCCGGGCCCCATTCATGCACCACCAAGGGTTTGCCGGGCGCGCTGGCATTCTTGTCGCGCTTGGTCACGCGCTCGAAATAATCGGCCGCCAACGCATGCGCGAGGCGATAATCCGCCGAGGCAAACGTCTGGTAATAGGCCCGCAGCTTGTCTCCCCGCAGCGGGTAAAACAGCCGGTTCACATGGGCTTGCCACTGGTCGAGCGGCTTATAGTCTCCGATGAGCTGAGGAAGAGCGTCGGCATCTTGCAGCATACAATTCTCGCCGGTGTGAGTGAGCGGCAAATTCTAGCAGACGCTTCGAAACGGCTGCAATGGTGTCCCCATCCGCTCGGCCGGCCCTCGCGCTCAACCAATCCTTGACTGAGGACGGGACGGCGGTGTACCAGACGTGCTTATGGACCGCACGTGGCGCCTGCTGATGATCGCCTTCCTGATGGGATCCCCGGCCCTCGCTGAGGAATTGCCGCTGACCAGAGATCTCCCGATCCCCGACTTTCAAAACCGCACGGAAGACATCAAACCCTACGATTTTGACGCCCCGCCAGAGGGGATGTTCCGTTCCATCACCATGGCGGAAGGATTCGAGGAAGAGCTGGGCTTCCGCCGGACGCATGAAATCGTCCCCGTGAAACCGACCGAACGGTTTTCGCCCGAGGCCCAGGCCGTGTACATCGTGTTTCAGCTGCACCAGCACTACCAAGCGTTTCAGGTCTTCGGTCGGTGCTATGCCGAGGAGGTGCCGGGACTCTCGAACCAGACGTTGGTCGGCCAAGATGCCATGTATATCGCCCTGGAGGATGAAACCGGATATCTGAAACTGTTCCCACCGGACGGCCGCTGGAAGCCCGGGCGCTACAAAGTCGAGATCCATGCCGGCGAGCAGGTCAATGAGATGAGCCTGGTTGGAACCATGCGGTTTACGGTCGGCCAGTAATGGATTCTGTGCAGATTGATTGACGCTCGTGCCGCCGGCGTATATAAGGGAGGTCGGAACACGACGGTGATGGAGTTCACCGGAACCGCCTCGGCACGAGCCTGAGGCTGATAACTCCTACCTTGCCGGCATGGTAGGAGTACGATCGAACACACTGCTCCTGCCAGCAGCGTCTGGCAGGAGCTTTTTTTTTGCGGGCCGGCCGCCATGGACCGATTGTTCAGCCAGTATCAGCCGCGCGAGGTGGTGCGCGACATTGTCCAGCAATTGGGACTGGTGGTCCGGCTGGAACGCAGAATGCTGCGCATCATCGCCTCCTATGCCGTGGCGATCGGCATGTTCCTGCTCTGCGTGCCGATCGCGGTCCAGGAACTCGTCAGCACGTTCTCCTTCGCGATCGAGCCCATCATGATCTTCACGCTGACGGTGGTGGTCGGCCTCGCGCTCACCGGCGCGGCCGCCTTCCGCATCTTGCAAGCCCGGGCGGTGGAAACCCTGCAGCAGCGGATCTATACCCGCATCGCCATCGCCTTCACCGAAACCCTGCCGCGGCTGCGGGAGGAATCATTCCTGCCGCAGCACGCCAACCGCTTCGCGGAAGCCGACTTGCTCACGCGTGCCATGGTTGCCATGGTGGCCGATGTGTTCAACGTCGCGGTGGTTGGCACGATCAGCATGTCGCTGCTGGTGTTCTTCTCTCCCTATTTTCTGCTGTACATCGTGACGCTGATCGGTGGGTTCCTGCTGCTCCTGACGGTGTTTGGCCGCGGCGGCTTCCTGATCACGCTTGAAATGTCGCGGTTGAACTACGAGATCTACCACTGGGTCCAAAACATTGCGGCGAACCTGCCGCATTTGCGCGCCGCCGGCCGCAGCCCGTACCTCATGAAGAAGACCGACGACCTGACGAGTCGTTATGTGCGCGTGCGCCAGCGACGGTCCGACCTGCTGACCGGACGGCAATACAAAGCGGCCGCCCTGTGGCAGGTGGTGGGCCATGCGGGCATGATCGCCACGGCCGGTATGCTCGTGTCGACGGGCCAATTGACGGTCGGCCAGTTTGCCGCCTCCGAGCTGCTGACCGCCAATCTCCTGCTCAACATGGATACGTTGGCTCGGCGCATGGTGCACATGTTCTTCGCCTTCGTCTCGTTTCGGGAGTTGTCGGCTTTTTTCTCTCTGCCGCAAGACGCCTCGGGCGCCAAGTCGGTCATCCCGCTCGACCAGTTTGGACTGGCCGGCATCAAAGTCACCGCCAAAGACCTGGCGTTCGGTCACCCCGGCGCCCCGCCGCTCTTCGAACATTTCAACTTGGAGGTCGCGCCGGGGGAGAAAGTCGTCGTGCAATGCCGGACCAGTTCGGAAAAGACGGCCCTGGCGAAAGTCTTGGCCGGCGTGTATGCGCCGACGGCGGGCGTCGTCCGTTACAACGACGTGAACCTGGTCGAGGTGCGGCTCGATTCCATCGATGCCGCTCGAAGTCTCATGCTCGACTCCTATCCGACCCTCCTGGAGGGTACGCTTGAAGACAACGTTTCGCTTGGCCGCCCTTCGGTGCGCTATGAGGACGTGCAGTGGGCGCTGAAGTTCGTCGAGTTGGACGAGGAGATCGACGCCTTGCCGGACGGCATGTCGACGGTGGTCACGGGCCATGCCGAGCAGTTCACCTTGAGCCAAACGCTCCGCCTACTGCTGGCGCGCGCCATCGTGACGCGTCCGCACGTCCTGATCGTCGACGGCACCCTCCACAGCATGATGCCATCGGTCCGAGAGGTCATCCTGCGGCGCCTCTGCGACAAGGACGAGCCTTGGTCCGTCATTTTCCTCTCGAACGATCCTACGTTCGCCCATACCGAGCGGCGGGTGTTGTTGCGCTAAGTGTCGCAAGCGCACCGCCATCGTGGTTTGACGGTCCCCGAGCCATCCGTTAGAATGCCGCGTAATTCCGTGCCAAGCGCTTCCGCGCTGTCATGACTTCATCGCCACAGCCATGGGTCTCCGTCATCATTCCGATCAAGGACGAGCGAGATAACCTCGCGCCCTTGACGGAACGCGTCCTGAAGGTGCTGGAGGCTCGCGAAGAATCGCGCACCGCTCCCTACGAAATTCTGTACATCGATGACGGCAGCACGGACGGCAGCAGCGAGGTCCTGGACGAGTTGGCCCGCAACTATTCCGCCGTCCGCGTGCTGCACTTCGATCGCAACTATGGGCAGTCCTCGGCCTTCGACGCCGGGTTCAAGCACTCGACCGGCGGGCTCGTGATCACGATGGACGGAGACTTGCAGAATGATCCGGCCGATATCGCCGCCTTGCTGCCGCTGGCGCGGCGCTACGACGTAGTCTGCGGGTGGCGAACCACACGGCATGACAATCTGGTGCGGAAGGTCTCCTCCCGCATCGCGAATGCCGTGCGCCGGTTGGTGACCGGCGACCCGGTCCACGACACCGGGTGCTCGCTGAAGGTGTTCCGCCGCGCGGTCGTGGACCGACTGCAGCTGTTTACCGGCATGCACCGGTTTTTCCCGGCGCTGGCCCTCATGCATGGATTCACGGTCACCGAGGTCCCGGTCCACCATTATCCCCGCGCCCACGGCGTCTCGAAGTATGGGGTCGGCAACCGCCTGTTCAAGAGTCTCTACGATCTGATCGCCGTGCGCTGGATGCAAACGCGCGTCTTGCGGTATCGGTTCAGGACAGACAGCCGCCCGCCGGATCCGCAACGAACGTCTGCGCCGTTCCCGCCTTCCACATGACCACGACCGAAACAGTCTGGATCGCGATCGGATTCCTAGGACAAGGTCTGTTCTTCGGCCGGTGGATCATTCAGTGGCTCGCGTCCGAGCGGAGCGCCAAGAGCCGGGTTCCGGTGGCATTTTGGTACATGAGCCTGATCGGCGGCCTCATCACCCTGGCCTATGCCGTCTATCGGAGGGATCCGGTGTTCATTGCCGGGCAAAGCGTCGGAGCGGTGGTGTACATTCGCAATCTCATGCTCATCTACAAGCCGGGCGCGGCCGCCGCCGGCCTGCACTCCCCTCCATCCGGACACTGAGGTACGGCCCGATCGGCATGCTTCCATGATGACTTCCCGCACGCTCGTCCACATCACCATACTCGCGCTCTTGAGCGGCCTGCTCTTCTTTTGGGGCCTCGGGGCCATGGGCTTGACCGATCGCGACGAGGGCCGCAATGCCGAAGCCGGACGCGAGATGCTGGAAAGCGGAGATTGGATCAGCCCTACGTTCAATTACGAGCCGCGCTATGCCAAGCCGGCCCTTGTGTACTGGCTGATGTCGGGCAGCTACCACGTCTTCGGCGTCAATGAACGCGCGGCTCGCCTTCCTTCGGCGGTGTTTGGGCTCGGTCTGATTCTGCTCACGTACGGTTTCTTGACCCGCGTCCGTGACTCCACGACGGCACTGATCGGCGCGCTGATCCTTCTGCTGAATATGCAGATCATCAGCTTGAGCCGCATGGCCCTGACCGACAGCGTCGTGATTTTTTTCACGACCCTTTCGCTCTACGGCTTCTGGTTGGGCCTGCACGCGCCGGGACGCCGACCCGCGTGGCTCTGGGTCTTCTATGGCGGCATGGCGCTCGGCACTCTCGCGAAGGGCCCGATCGGCTTTCTCATCCCCTTGCTCACCGCCGGGACGTATCTGACAACCATGAAGCAGTGGCGGTTCTATTGGGACGAGGGGAAACCGGTGGCTGGTGCCGCCGTCTTTGCGCTGCTCGCGCTCCCCTGGTACCTGGCCATGTGGTCGCTCCATGGCAGCGACTACACCGCGTCCGCGCAAGCGAACACCATCGGCCGGTTCCTGAACCCTATGGAAGGGCACAGTTTTACGATCTGGTTCTATATCCCGGTACTTTTGCTCGGATTCTTTCCTTGGAGCGGATGGCTCCCGTTCGCCTGGTACTCGGCCTTCGTCGGATGGCGCAACGCGGCACGGACGGCGGGCTCGGAGCCTTCTTCCAAGCCGGCTGAGTCGCCGACCGATGTTCGTCTGGATTGGTTTGCCGCAGTCTGGGTTCTCGCAACGTTCGTGTTTTTCACCTTGTCCTCTACCCGTCTCCCTCATTACATCGGCCCGCTCTACCCCGCCGCCGCCATCCTGACCGCCGGGTATTGGACGCGCTGTACCACCGAGCGGGGCGTGCGGGGAGCGACAGCGGCGATCCATACCGTCATGCTCACGGGCCTACTGCTCGCCGCGGCGTTCGCCTCTCTGCCGTGGGTGTATGACAACTATGTGGCCAATACGCTCACCAAGGAGTTTCCATTGGCCGGACAGCTGTCTCTGGGGAGCGGGCCCTACCTGGCCGCGACGATCCTGCTGATCGGCATGGGGCTGGTGGGCTACTTCGGGATATCTGAAGAACGACGGGGGGGCGCGTTTTGGGCCGCAGGCGCGTCTTTGGCGGGCATTGCGCTGGTGATCATGCAATTCCTGCTGCCGGCCGTGAACCGGTACTTCATCGCGCCCCCGCAAGAGTTGGCCTATGCCGCGGGACTGAATCTGGATCCAGGCGATCAACTGATCGCCTATGGTTCGACGAGACCCTCACTCGCGTTTTATGCCAGGCGTAAAGTGCTGTTCATTCCCCGTAGTGAGGGAGACCGTCTCCGGGAAGCTCTTTCCGCTCAGGGCCGGACGATGATTCTCTTGCCGGAGACGGTCCGGGATTCGTTGCCAGCCGAAGTCGCCACCTTTGAACCCATTCTTAAGCGCCATGGGTTCCTCTTGCTTGCCAGCGAGCCCATGGTCAAAATTCCCGAAAGTGCGGCTCGCCCACCGGAGACGCCCCGGCCCTTCGGCCACTAGCAGTGCCTCCGCCTACTGGAACGGCAGTACGGCCCGTCCCTCAAAGAGAATCACGAGTCCGCTGAGGAGGCAGGCAAACACGGCCGCTTCGCTCAGCAAGATCCGCCGCGGCGACGACGGGTCGAGAGGGGGCGACTCCTCTACCTGGCCTAGGTAGTAGCCGAGCGCGGCGAAGCCGGAGGACGCAATGACCAATGGCGCCGTTGTGATACAGGCCAAGCCATAGGCCATCAGAGCGCGGGACGCCGTTTCCATCCTTCGAGACCCGGCCTGCCAGAGTGATCGTCGAAGCCAGAGACCGCCGGCGACGGCCAGCGATCCGAGCGTCATAAGGAGTATTCCACTAGCGCCTGCATCGGCCGGCCGCGCAAGGGTCCATAACAAGGCGAATCCCGCCGTCACGCCCACCGCCGCCTGCCGCAAGCCTTCTTGCACGGAATGCCGCCAGGCTTTCCATGGGTGTGCGCACACCGCCCCGCACAAGACGCCGATCGCGCATCCACCAAATACGTCCGTGGGAAAATGCGACGCCCTCAGCACGCGGCTCAGCCCCACCAAGGCGGCGATCGCGATGAACGCCGGCCCACCCCATGGAAACCGCTTCGCCAGGACGGTGGCGACGGCAAACGTCGCGGTCGTGTGCCCAGAGGGAAACGAATCCCATCCTGCCTTGAACGACGACGGCATGAGATACCAGTCGCCGGAATGAACAAACTTGGGGCGAGGACGCCCGATGAGGTGCTTCAGCAGATTGGACAGCACGGAGGCCAACGACTGCGCAATCAGAGATTGCACACCCGCGGCTGTGGCGGTCGCCCACCGAGCCCTCCATCCCACGGCCAACAGCACGAGGCTGACCGCCACGAGATGCCACCCTTCGCCAATCCAATTCCCGGCATCGCTGATCCACGCCATCCACGCGCTCTGAAGACGTTCATCGACGTAATGGATGGTCAGCGAGCGCTGATACCGGACGATCGGCAGATCGAGCTGCAGCAATCCGTAGAATGTGATGATCAATGCCGCGCAGGAGGAAAGCGTCGAGAAGGTCGCGGCGGCGCAAGACGAGCGCGCCGGCCATGGGGTTACCACGTTCGAAGCCGGGCGGGGCGTCGGGTCAGTCATCGTCTTCGTCGCCGGACCTGCACCGGCAGCCCATCAGGGCACCCAATCTGCCAGAAACACATTGAACTCTCCCGGCTCCTTCGCGTTCCGATCGGACACCCAGACCAGACGCTTGCCGTCCGGCGAAAACATCGGAAAGCTGTTGAAGTGCCCTTCGGTCGTGACCCGCTCCAAGCCCGCCCCGTCATCCCCGATGAGGTACAGGTGGAAACTGGGTCGTCCTCCCTCACCGCGGGTCTCCACGTTGGATGAAAAGATGATGCGTCTGCCGTCTGGATGGAAATACGGCGCAAAGTTTGAGGCCTTGTTGGAGGTCACCTGCCTCTTGCCGGAGCCATCAGCATTCATGACGAAGATTTCCAGCTGCCCCGGCTCGACCAAGCGTTGCGCCAGCAGCTCACGATACCGGTCAATGTCGGCCTGCTCGGTGGGATGGAACGCTCGATACACGATCCGCTTGCTGTCCGGCGAGAAAAACGCACCGCCGTCGTAGCCAACTTCGTCGGTCAGCCGACGGACTTTCGTGCCGTCAAGGTTCATGGCGTAAATATCGAGGTCGCCGTCCCGAACCGAGGTCCAGACGATCGTCTTGCCATCCGGCGAGATAGTCGCTTCCGCGTCGTAGCCCGGTGAGGTCGTGAGCCGCTGCATTTCCTGTCCGTCGATCCGTACCGCGTACACATCATAATCGTCCAGTGCCCAGCGGTAGGCACCGTCCCGCTTCGGCTTCGGGGGACAATTCGGCCCGGCCGCATGGGTCGAGGAATAGAGCACGCGCCGGTCACCAGGGAAAAAGTAGCCGCACGTCGTCGCCCCCACGCCGGTGCTGACGAGCCGCGTCGTGCCGCTCTCCAAATCCATGACGTACATTTGATAACAATCCAGCCCCATTTCGGCCGGCTTGTGAGCGGCGGCAAAGGAGTCTTTCATCCAGTTGTTGGTCGATTGAAAGATCAGCTTGTTGCCGCTGAACGAGAAATACGCTTCGGCGTTCTGCCGGCCGAACGTCAGCTGCCGCACGTTCGCCAAATGGCGTTCCGTCGGTACGGTCACCCCCTTGCCCGATTTCCTGGCCTGCTCCGCCGCGTGACTCGCCGGAAGGCAGAGGCCCAGAGTCAACACGCTCAGCATCAGCCACGCCCGCTTACCGCTCCACACTGTGAACCTCCTTCGAGTGATCCGCATCCCAGACGTCTCGAAACACCACCGTCCCCTCCTGAAACACCACGACACTGTGCCAACCATAATAAAACAGAAGCCGCGCGACCGTCGCCACAGATTGCGCCATCGGCGCGTACAGCACCGAGAGCACACTCGCCGGCGCGTGCGCCCGGCGGCAGGAAACGAGCAGCGCCGTCGCCGGACCGTCAAAGCTGCGGCTGCCGACTCGCAGGTTCGATTCCGATATTGTGATTCGATCACCGCACGATTCGTCGAGCAGGGATTGAACGAACGGACGATGATCTTGGTCCGCCAGCACCAAAATCGACCCCCCGTCCGGAATGGGATCGTCGGAGGACAGCACGCGTGTCGGACCCGCTCCGGGCTGCCCACTTGCCTCGCTCAGCCGGGCCGCCACCTGCATGAGCGGCGACCCGGCGGAGTAGGCCTTGACGACAGCCCGCGCCGAGTCGGTGACAAACCCGTTCAGCATCGGGGGAAGCTCCGTGCGATCCATCCGGCGAAACACCATCAGATCCGGATCAATCCGCACAGAGCGGGGCTTGCCGGCGAAAAACCATTCCGCCCGGCCGTCCGAATGGGCGAGCGAGAGCCAGCGCGTTTCCGTTCCACTCTCCGTCGTGACCGCGACGGGAACCGTGAGACGATAGGGCTTACCCGTTTGTCGAATCGTAATCGTGAGGTGCCACCCCGTCCTGCCGTCCTCGGTTCGGCCTTGAGCCGCCCTCGCTTCGCCGATGCTCAACGACGGCGCGCCCGCTTCCTCCACCCACTGGCGAAAAAACCATCGCAAATCCCGTCCGCTCGCCTCGCTGAAGACCTGCTCCAGCGTCGTCCAATCCGCGGGCTTGGTGCGGAACCGGCTGACCAACGTCTGCAATCCGCGCCAAAACGCCTCGTCCCCAATCTGGTGCCGCAGCAGGTGAAACACAAAGGCGGCCTTTTGATAGCCGATGGCGTTGTCCTTTTCGTCCGTCTTCCGGACGAACTTGGCCACCGGATAGTCGCGTTCCGGCGCGACATACAGGCTGTAGGCCTGGATCATGAGCCGGCGCTGTTCCCGGGCCTGCGCTTCGTCCTGCGCCCGTTCATGCCAGTAGTAGTTCGCCAGATAGGTCGTGAGCCCCTCGACCCAGTTCCCCCGATCCTGACGATTGAAGACGCTGTTGCCGATCCATGAATGGACGATTTCGTGGCCAAGGGCGTACGGCTGGACGTAGTGGCGCTTGATGCTGCCGCTTCCCAACAACGTGAAGGACGGCATCCCCAGACCGCTGGCGAAAAAATTCTCCACGACCGCGAAGGTCTCGAATGGGAAGGGGCCCAAGAGCGGGACATAGACGTCCAAATAGTTACTCGAGGCGCGGAGATATTCGTCGGCCAACCCGGCGTCCTCCGGAAACAGATAGGCCGCCAACTGAACCTGCTGGCCGTCGGGTCCGTTCCACGATCTGGTGGTGACGACGAACTTGTTGGCTACCAGGGTCAGGGCTTCGGCCGGCTCCTTCATCGTCCACCATGACACCGATCGATCGTCCAGGACCCGCTCCCGTTCCTTCCGGCCCTGTGTCACAACGGTCCAGTCGCGGGGCAGCGTAGCCACGATGTCGAACTGCCCGAGCACCCCCTCCATATCCGGGTACCAACGGGTTTCACTGCTAAGGTACACGCCCTCGGGTCCGATATGACCCGCCGTCTCGCTCGGTGTGACGAAACGCAACTGACGACCTTCCTTCGGAGGGTCATGAATCACCCCGCGATACGTCCAGGTGAGGCGAGTCAGCCGCTCTCCGGGCGGCCGCTCGATCACGATGCGCTGGGCTGCCCCATCATCCGCGGGCTCTGAACGAAACCCGAGCGCCCTTTCCCCGCCGGCGAGCGAGGCGGTCAGGGATTCCACCCGTAAGGAGGACGCGAGCAAGAAGACCAGGGCCGTGTCCGCCGTCGAGGACGCAAGCTCAATGGAATCTGTCGCGATGAGTTCGTGCGAAGAGGGCCGCAGGTCGACTGCGATGGTATGCCGGATACATCCCGGATCGGAAGAACAGCGTGAGGCAGCCGGAGCCGGCGCGACAGCAACGACGGTGAGGACGGTGCTTAAGAGGAAAGAGGAGCAGACCAGTTTTCCGATAGACATCGGAAAACTTTTAGCATTCGCGGCAGACCAGCACAAGCTGGATCGCCGTGAGGAGACGCTCCAAATCGATCGGTTTGACCAGGACCTCCTGGGGCCCCAATGCCCAGGCGTCTTCCAGCAGCTCTTCATTATGGCTGCCGGTCATGATGATGACGCCGCCGGGATAGTCGCGGTCTCGCAGTGCTTGAAGCACCTCGATCCCGCTCATCCCAGGCATCACCAAATCGAGCAGAATGAGATCCGGCTTCCGGTCCTCCACGGCTCTGAGCGCTTCCTGCCCATCCCTGACGCCCCATGCCCGATAGCCGCGCAAGGTGAGGAATTGCACCAACAGATCGCCGACCAGGGCATCGTCATCCACGATCAGGACCGACTCGTCCATTGGGGGTGGTGTGGGTTGGTCATCCGCCATGGGAGCCGGCGCGAGACTGGGAGGAGCGGGGAGCTGCGCCACTCGATTGACGGCCTCGACCAAGATATCGAGCGATAGTCCCCGGCGGATGAAGTCCGTCACTCTGAGGGCCCGGGCCTGGTTCTCCTGCACTTCGGTCGCCCCTCCCCCCAGAATAATGACGGGCGCCTGGGGGTCGCGGGCCCTGATTTCCTTCAAGACCGCCAGGCCGTCCATACCGGGCATGCGCAGATCGAGCAGCGTCACGCGGGGCGCGTGGCGGCGGAACAGCGCGAGTCCTTCCTGACCGCTCGTGGCCGAGAGCACCTGGTACCCGTGGCGGGTGAAGACGTTCTGCAGCAGATCGCAGTTCATTTGATCGTCATCGACGATCAAAATGGTGATCATGACGGCCTCTCAACGCGCGCGCAGCTCATGCCTCCGAGAGAATAGCACGGCACTTGGATGATGAGAAGCAATGCGTGGAATCAGGCGGGGCCGGCCGGCCGGCCGAACAGTGCAGCCACGTACGCTTCGGCGTTGAAGTCCTGCAGGTCCTCGACGGCTTCTCCGACGC
>JBDZVU010000157.1:0-3504 GCA_040255845.1 Nitrospiraceae bacterium
CTCCTGCCATGTCGTACTCGAGTTGGTAAACGGGTCCTTGGGGAGCGCCCGAAGATAGCCGGCGGCCACTAACCCGTCAAGCGAAGCCGGATACTTCCCTTTGTCGGCCCGGTGGTGATCCAAGAGTTCACGCAGCGTGAAGAGATCCTGGCGCAACACCGTCTCCTTCGCCCGCAGGATGGACGATTGATAGGATGGAACCGCGATGGTCGCCAGAATGCCGATGATCGATACGACGATCATCAGCTCGATCAGCGTAAATCCTCTGGCATCTTCGCGCCATCTCTTACCAATCTTGATAGCTCGTGCCATCGAGCGCCGTCGCCTCGCTCCGCGTCATCACGTCGTACACGTCTTCCCCGCACCACGTGGTGGTTTTCGGGCTGTCTCTGTAACAGCGCAGCATCCAGTCCTTTTTCCCCGTCAGTGGATCGGAAGGCAGCGTACGCAGATACCGGCGAATGGTCGTCCCCCTCACGGTTGCTTCTTCGCCTGTCAACTTGACGCCGAGGAGCACGTCCAACGATTTGGGATACCCATAGGGACTCGTCACATCCTTGCACGTCAATCGGTTCTTCACGCACACCGGGCCCAGCAACATCTCGCCGTCCCGGTTCCATTCGAGCTTGAACGTGTCGATCGCGCTCCGCAGGGTTCTCAAGGCCTGCCGCAGTTCGAGTTCCTGCGTCCTCACGGTCGACACCCTGCTGAGCGGCATGGCGATGGACGCCAGAATCACCACGATGGTCATCGTCACGAGCACTTCCAGGAGCGTCACTCCCTGCTCGTGCTTCACCGCACCCTCACCATACTCTTTCCGAACTCCGGTGACGCCGTGGCCATGTCTCCATCGGGTCCCGACAATTCCACGCGCACCGGGGAGACGCCGGGCGCCTTGGCGACGAAGGTGACCTGCATGGATCGCGGCGCCCTGCGCAAGGGGTTCATCAATCGAAACGCCACGGTCCCATCGGCCTCGGATTCGGGCGAGATTCGTTCCGCCTCAGCCAGTCGTTTGAACTCGAGAACCTGCGGATCATACTCGAGCTTGAAGACCTGATCGCCGGTGGCCTTCAGGCGGGCGTCGAAAATCGACAACTTGATTTCTTTTCCCGCCTGCACGGCGGTTTCCTCGGGCTGCACCGTCAGCACCGGCCCGGGGACCGCCGCATCGGCCAATGAGCGGCGGGCCTGGACGGACGGCTGAGGCGGAGACGCGTTGGTCGAGACGAGCGCCTTTCCGCCCTGCCCTCCTCCGGCATAAGGCGACAGGGCCTTCACGGGTTTCGAGAACAGCGGGTTGGTCGCATAGAAAAACTCGGTCCCGGACCAGAAGGCTTGATGACTGGCCGCCGGAGGCGGAGTTTGCGTAATCCGCGGCGTAATGGTCAGGATCACTTCCGTGGTGACGCGGTCGGTTTTAAACGAGCTGAGGAGGTTCCCAATGATGGGCAGGTCTCCCAGCCAGGGGACCGTCACCTTTGTGCGTCGATCTTCCTCTTGAATGAGGCCGCCCAGCACGATGGTTTCCCCATCCCGCATGTTCAGCGTGGTTTCGGCGGATCGGTTGCCGAAGCGGAACTGTTGAATCGGAGGGGAGGCCTGCAGCGTCACCAGATCTCCAATCCGCACCACCTCCACTTTCATCTTCAAGGAGAGCTCATTGCCCAACCGGATGTTGGGCTCCACCGTCAGCTTGACGCCGGTGTCGCGAAACTCGATCGACGTGACGGTAGACGTCGTCGGTACCGCGCCGGTCGATGCCTGGCCCGGCAGCACGTTGGTGGTGGACAACAGAATCGGCTGCTTGTCCCCGATATTGATCTCGGCCTTCTTGTTGTTCATGACTCTGACTTTGGGAGCGGCCAGCGTTTTCGCATCGGCCTCCTGCTTGAAAAAATCCAACAAGACGCTCGTCGGCAATCTGAAGAGGTAGCTGTCCGGCCCCAGACTGGTCAATTGCCGGTAGGTGAACTGGAGCGGATCGGCAGTCAAGTTCCCGGTAAATCCAGGAGGCACGATACCCACACCGGCCTGCTTGGCGTAGTTCAATCCATACAGCTGATTCTTCGTGCGGTTGACCTCCAAGACTTCGAGGTCGAAGAGCACTTCCGGCTCCTGACGGTCATTCGCCAAAATGATCTTCTCGGCGAGCTCCAATTTTTCCGGCTGGTCGCGGATCACGATCGCGTTGAGTTGCTCGTTGGCGTGCATGCGCTTGGAGTCCAACATGCTCTTGAGCAACACGAGCATGTCTTTCGCTTTCGCCGTCGATAAGTAGAAGGTCCGGATCATGAGATCCTGATACTGCTCCTGCTTCTGCTTGGTGTTGGGGCTGACGACCAGAACCCCGGGGGAGACGACGCGCGAGAAGAGACTGTTGCTGTTCAGAATCAGGTTCAACGCGTCTTCGAACGGAGTCTCCTGCACGGAAATGGAGATCGGGTCGTTCCGAACGTCCTTATCGAAGATCAGCGTGAAACCGCCCGCTTTGGCGACCCCCTCCAAGACTTCTTTGATCCCGGCGTTACGAAAACGGAGGCTGACCGGCTGCTTCAACCGGTCGTTTCTCATCAACGCTTGTTGCTCTTCCGTGAGACGGCTGATGCTCTCGAGGGGATCCCGGAAGGTCGGATCCAACTGTGCCGCCCGCGCAAAACCGCCCATCGCTTCGTCGGTCCGCCCCAGTTGGGCCAGACGTTCGGCCTCTCGATACTGCAACCGCGCGTCTTTCAGACGTATGGCCTCCGAGAGGCTGGACTGGTGCTGGGTATTGCCCGGTTCGATGGTCAGGGCGCGCTTGAATTCCTCGATGGCTTGATCGAGCTGCTGATCCTTCAGGAAGGCACGGCCGCGCTCTTCATGATTCGCAGCCGCCTTTTCCCGAGCAAGGGCATATTTACTTTGAAGCGAAGGATCGAAGGGATCTTCCTTCAGGGCCTCTTTGTAAGCCAGGCTGGCTTCTTCCCAATTGCCTGCCGCCATGTGTTGATCGCCTCTCCTGACATCAGAGGAGGTCACCAACGCGCACCCCGCAACGCCAAGCGCGATCAGGAGCATGGCGGGGAAACCGAAGGGTTTTGGCTGCGGCCGTCTTCGTGGTCTCATCGTTCCTCTTGTAGGTTAGAGAGAAAGCGGCAACGACCATGGAAAAGCCATGCCAAAAATCGGCCTTGGTGTAAGGGAAGCCCGGACGGGGACGCCGCAGCGTTGTGAGAGGTACGCATCATAGCCTGCATGACATCTTGCAGGCCAAAATACCGTAGAAAGAAAAGCGAGGGAACTACTTTCGAAGTTTCAGACGGTTAGAGTCTCCAGTGCTGAAGAGTGTTGGGAACCTTCTTGGGGTCGACCGCGCTCTTTACGTCCACTAAGACGCCGTTATGCTTGCTTCGCAAAGGCTTCAGCAAGTTGTCGATGCCCATATGGAGGTAAGGTTGATGCGCCACAGCCAGAATCAGGCCGTCCACATTCTTGATCTGATCCCACTCGGTGAGATGCAGG
>JBDZVU010000083.1:0-13827 GCA_040255845.1 Nitrospiraceae bacterium
CAACGCGGCGGCCATTGTGAACGAGCGGCGGGTCGTCGCCACCTACTGCAAGCACCTGTTGCCCAACTACGGCGTGTTTGACGAGGGTCGCTATTTTCACCCCGGCGCGACGCTGCCGTTGGTCGTGCTGCGCGGCATCACGATCGGAGTGAACATCTGCGAGGACATCTGGTTCCCGGAAGGGCCTACCAGGGCGCAGGCTGCCGCGGGTGCCGAGGTGATCGTCAACATCAATGCGTCGCCCTTTCATATCGGCAAGAGCCGGTTCCGAGAAAAGATGCTGGCGACGCGTGCGCGGGAAAACGGCGTCATCGTGACCTATACGAACACCGTCGGCGGACAGGATGAACTCGTCTTTGACGGCAACAGCGTCATCGTCGATCAAAGCGGGGAGATCATCGCCCGGGCGAAGGCGTTTGAGGAGGATCTGCTGATCGCCGATCTGAACGTGGAGCCCGTCTCCCGAGGCAGGCTCGGCCACGGACGCCGGAAAGGGCTCGGCGGGAAAGCGGCGTCCGGGGTCCAGCGCGTCGCCGTCTCCGTGCCCGAGCCGGCCGGCCGCGCCCGTCTTGTCCCGGTCCTGGCCGAGGCGCTGGACGAATTGGAGGAAGTCTACCGGGCGTTGGTGCTCGGCGTGAAGGACTATGTGGGGAAGAACGGCTTCAAGAAGGTGGTCATCGGCCTCAGCGGCGGAGTCGATTCGGCGCTGACGGCCGTCATCGCCGTGGATGCACTGGGGGCGGTGAACGTTCTGGGCATGTTCATGCCGTCGCCCTATACCTCCAGGGAAAGCACCGAGGACGTGGCGGAGCTGGCGCGGCGGCTCGGGTTGGAATGCCGGACGATTGACATCACGCCCGTGTTCAACGCCTACCGCACCTCGCTGGCACCCTCGTTTGCGGGGCGGGGCGTCGACACGACGGAAGAAAACCTCCAGGCCCGCATTCGCGGCAACATGCTCATGGCCTTTTCGAACAAGTTCGGCCACTTGGTGCTGACGACGGGGAACAAGAGCGAGATGAGCGTGGGGTACGCCACGCTGTACGGCGATATGGCCGGCGGCTTTGCCGTGATCAAAGACGTGCCCAAGACCATGGTCTATGAGCTCGCTCGGATGCGCAATGGGACGGGCGACGCAGCCGTGATTCCCAAACGGATCTTGGATCGACCGCCGACGGCCGAGCTGAAGCCCGACCAAAAGGACGAGGACACGTTGCCGCCGTACACGGTCCTCGATCCGATTCTGAAGTTTTACGTCGAGGAAGATCGTTCAGTCGAGGAAATCGTGGCCGCCGGCTTCGACCGACAGACCGTTGTCCGGGTGCTCGGGATGGTGGATCGGAGCGAGTACAAACGGCGGCAGGCCCCGGTGGGCATCAAGATCACGCACCGCGGGTTGGGGAAGGACCGGCGGATGCCCATCACCAACGGCTATCAGAACGTCTAGGTCACGCGGGCGGCGCTGGTCAGGGCGCGGCGCAGCGGTGCACAGGGGGGCCACTTATGAGAATGCACGGGGCGGGGCTTGCGGCCGGCATCATGTTCGGCGCAGCGATGGGGATGACGCCGAGCGCATGGGGGCAGGAAATCGGGACGGACGGCCTCAACAGCGGAGATACGGCGTGGATGCTCGCCGCGTCAGCTTTGGTGTTGGGCATGATCGTGCCGGGGGTCGCCTTTTTCTACGGCGGATTGGTCCGCAGCAAGAACGTGATCGCCACCATGGTCCAGGCCTTCGCGATCCTGTCCATGGTCAGTGTGCTCTGGGTCGTGGTCGGCTACTCGCTCGCGTTCGGTCCGGACAAGGGCGGGGTCATCGGCGGGTTGGATTGGGCGATGCTCTCCGGCGTGGGCGCCGCGCCTCATCCGGCGTACGCGCTGACGGTCCCGCATCAGGCGTTCATGTTCTTCGAGTTGCTGTTCGCCGCTTTTACGCCGGCTTTGATGGTGGGGGCCTTTGCCGAGCGGGTCAAATTCAGCGCGATGCTCCTGGTGGCCGGATTGTGGTCGTTGCTCGTGTATGCGCCCCTCGCGCATTGGGTGTGGGGAGGAGGCTGGCTTGCACGACTCGGGGTCTTGGATTTCGCCGGCGGGACGGTGGTGCATATCAGTTCGGGCGTCAGCGCGTTGGCCTGCGCGATGGTCGTGGGGCAGCGCCGAGGGTGGCGGACCGACTACATGGCTCCCCACAACCTGCCCTATATTTTGCTTGGAACCGGGCTCCTGTGGGTTGGCTGGATGGGATTCAACGGTGGCAGCGCGCGAGGCGCCAATTCGGTTGCGGTCGCAGCCCTCACGTCGACGCATTTGACGGCCGTCTCGGCGGCGTTGGCCTGGATGATGGTGGAGTGGCACCACCGCGGCAAGCCCACTGTGCTCGGGATCGCGAGCGGCGCGGTGGCCGGACTTGCGACGTCCACGGCGGGTGCCGGATTCGTCGGGCCGATTTCCTCGGTGGTTCTCGGGATTGGAGCCGGCTGTCTCTCCTATCTCGCAATTGTTTGGAAGGGGAAGATCGGCTATGATGACACGCTTGACGTGCTGGGAACGCACGGTGTCGGCGGCATCCTCGGCATGCTGGGAGTCGGGGTATTCGCGTCGAAGGCGATCAATGCCGCCGGCACCGATGGTCTCTTCTTCGGGAACTCCGGGCAACTCGGCTTGCAGGCGGTCGCCGTGGTGGCGGCGACGGCGTTTTCTTTCGTAGGCACCTACGTCATTCTCAAATTGGTCGACGGCGCCATGGGGCTGCGTGTGACGTTGGAGCAGGAAGCGACGGGGTTGGATATCACGCAGCACAACGAGCGCGCCTACAGCTGATGCTGAAACGGCCCTCGTACTGCGTTCTCAGTCGCGGGACTTCCTGCGACGTACCCCAGAGGGTACGACTCGGTCGTCCCGCTCCCTGCGGCCTTGTCCGAGGGACCGTTTGAGCATCGCTCACGTCACGACGCTGCGGACTTGCTGAGGAGAAGAGGGACGGCCTCTGGAGTTGGGCAAATTTATGGTGGGCATCTTGTGCGGTGAACTCGGGGTAGGGGAGAGACTATGAAGCTGGTCGAAGCGATCATCAAGCCGTTCAAGTTGGATGAAGTGAAGGATGCCCTTTTGGAGATTGGCATACAGGGCATGACGGTGACCGAGGTGAAGGGGTTCGGCCGGCAAAAGGGGCACAAGGAAACCTACCGAGGCCAGGAGTACACCATCGAATTCGTGCCGAAGGTGAAGATCGAAGTGGCGGTCCAAGACAGTCAGGTGCAGCGGGTGCTCGATACGATCACGCGGACGGCGAAGACCGGCAGCATCGGCGACGGCAAGATTTTCGTCCGCGATCTGGAGATGGCGGTACGCATCCGCACCGGAGAGACGGGGGAAACCGCATTGTGACAGCTGGTTCCGACACAGGGGTCGCCCTCGCGGAAGGTGATGCGGCGAACCTGGCGGCAGTGCTGGCCGAACAACGCCAGGCCGTTGCGCAACGCCTCCTCGACGGCGCCGCCGGGAGCGAGGTAGCCGCGGCCCAGACCGATTTTGTGGACGGGGTAATCATCGGCCGGTATCGCAACGCCGCTCGGTTGGGCGGCGACGCGGCGGCCGACGCGGCGTTTCAGCACTGCTGCCTGGTGGCGCTCGGGGGATACGGCCGGCGGGAAATGTCGCCCTATTCCGACGTGGACCTGATGGTTCTCTACCGGCCGGAGGCGGCCGTCGTGGTCCCCGGGTTCGTCAAGCAGGTCCTGCATCCGCTGTGGGATGTCGGGTTTCAAGTGGGGCATAGTGTGCGCACGATCCCCGATTGCATCGCGCTCGCGATGACCGACGTCACGGTCCGGACCTCCATGATGGAGGCCCGGTTCCTGACCGGCAGCCCGCAGTTGTTTCAGGAGTTTCACGGCGCATACCTGCGGAAAGTCGTCAAAGCGGGAGTCGACAAGTATCTCGACCTCAAGCTCGAGGAACGGCGCCGCGAGTATGAAAAATTCGGAGAGACCGTCTATCTCCTCGAGCCCAACGTCAAGAAGAGCAAGGGCGGGCTCCGAGATCTACATCTGCTCCAGTGGGCCGGTTTGGCGCGCTACCAGGCCGCGACGATCCGCGAGCTCTCGGATCGCGGCATTCTGTCCCGGCAGGACTATACGGCCGTTGCGGAGGCGAGGGAATTCTTGTTGCGGGTGCGCGGGCTGCTGCACGTCCACGCCGGGATGGCGCAGGAAATCCTGTCCTTCGACGAGCAAGTGTGGCTGGCGCAGCGCTTCGGATTCCAAGACCGTCCCCACCTGCTGGCGGTCGAGCAATTCATGCAGCAGTACTACCGCCACACTATGGGACTGCATGAAGCGGCCGTCCGGTTCGTGGAACGGTGCCGCTCGCAGTCATGGGGCGAGCGGATCAGGAGTTGGCTGCCCGCTCCGCGGGTGGATACCTATTTTGCGCAGACGGGCACGACGCTCTCGGTGCCGGCCGACACGCGGGCCCGCGTGCTGGCCAGCCCGGCCTTGCTCATGCGGTTGTTCGATTTGGCTCGCGCCCGGCAATTGTCGATCGAGACGGTCCTCCTTGAAGATATTCATCGGCACGCCGGCGCGTTGTCCGAGGAGGCGTTCCACGACCCCGAGGTAAGCCGCACGTTTCTCCGCATCCTCTCTGGTCCGGGGACGGCCCATACCCTTGAGGCGATGCATCGCGCCCACCTGTTGGAAAAGATCATACCCGCGTTTGCCACCGTGCGCGGGCTGATGCAGTTCAACCAGTACCACAAGTACACCGTGGACGAGCACAGTTTGCTCGCGGTCGCCAAAGCGGAAGCCCTGGCGGAGGATGCCGGCGTCCTCGGAGAGGTCTACCGCGAGATCAAACGCAAGGACCTGCTGCATTTGGCCGTGCTTCTCCATGACTTGGGCAAGGGCCAGGAAGAGGATCACAGCGAGGTCGGGCTCCGTCTCGCGGAGGAGGCAGGCCGCCGGCTGGGCTTCGACGAGGCGGAGCGCCGGACGTTGTGTTTCCTCGTGCACCGGCATCTGCTGATGGCCCATACGGCGTTCCGGCGCGATCCCAACGATGCGCAGGTGGTCCTGCCCTTCGCCCGCGAGGTCGGGACGCCGGAGGTGCTGCGCAAGATGCTGGTGCTGACCGCGGCCGACATCGCGGCGGTGGGACCCGGCGTGTTGACCAAGTGGAAGGAGTCGCTGCTGATCGAATTGTACCTGCGCACCATGCAGGAAGTATCCGGCGAGCGGGACACCGCCGACGCGCCGGAGCGGATGACGCGTGTGGCGGCGGACGTGATGAGTCAGGCACCCCTCGCCGGACGGGCGGACGTCGCCCTATCTTGGGTGGAGGACCAGCTCGGACAATTTCCGTTGCGCTACGCCTACGGAACGCCGCCGCATCGGATTGCAGCGCACTTGGACGCCATCCACCGGCTGCGCCCTCGGCAGGTGATAGTCACGTCGGAGTTCAACGAGTCGCTCGGCACCTGCGACTATGCCATCGTGACGTTCAACGACATCATTCCCGGCATGTTCTCCAAGATCGCCGGCGTGATGGCGGCAAACGGGTTACAGATCTTGGACGCCCAGATTTTGACGCGTCAGGACGGGATCGTGGTCGACACCTTTCAGGTCGTCGATGCGGATTACCAGGGCGCGCCGCCGCCGGACCGCCGGGACGCCATTGGCGACATGATTGCGCACGTGCTGCGGGGAGAGACGCCCATCGACGAGGTGCTGCGCCGCGGGACTCGGTTATCGTTCGGGCGCTCCTTGCCGCCGAGCCGGCAGCCGACGGAGGTGCGCGTGGACAACGAAACGTCGGACCGGTACACGATTCTGGACGTGTTTGCCGATGACCGGCGGGGTCTGCTGTACGTGATCACCAACGCGCTCTTCGCCCACGGACTGTCGGTGCATGCCGCACGGATTTCCACCCGGCTCGACCAAGTGGCCGACGTGTTCTACGTGACGGACGCGCAGGGCCGAAAGATCCAGGATCCGGCGCACATCGAAGCGATTCGACAAGGAGTGCGGCAGCAAGTTGAAACCTTTTTGGGATCCATCGCCGCGTAACCATTGACCCGGACCACCCAGTTGCTGTGTGAGTCTGAAAGGAGGAGGGGATGAACGTTCGTGAAGTGTTGGAGTTTGCAAAGAAGAACAAGGTCCAGGTCGTAGACCTCAAGTTCGTCGACTTGATCGGCTCCTGGCAGCATTTCAGCATTCCTGTCAGTGAGTTGACGGAGAACCTGTTCAAAGACGGCTCGGGTCTGGACGGATCGTCCATCCGGGGATGGAAGGCCATCAACAACAGCGACATGCTGGTGGTGCCGGATCCATCGACGGCTTGCCTGGACCCGTTCTGCGCCGTCCCGACGCTCAGCCTGGTCGGCAACGTGGTGGATCCGATCACGCGCGAGACCTACGACCGTGATCCGCGCTACATCGCCCAAAAGGCCGAGAAGTATCTTCAGAGCACGAAGATTGGCGATCAGTCTTTCTGGGGGCCCGAAGCGGAATTCTTCATTTTCGACCACGCCCGCTACGATCAGACCAACCACAGCGGCTATTACTTCATCGATTCCGAGGAGGGCGTCTGGAACATGGGCCAGGAGGGCGTCAACCTGGGCGGCAAGATCCGCCACAAGGAAGGCTACTTCCCGGTCGCGCCGACCGACACGCAGCAGGACATTCGCACCGAGATGATCCTGGAAATGGAAAAGGCCGGCATCCAGATCGAAAAGCACCATCATGAAGTCGCGACCGCCGGACAGGCCGAGATCGACATCCGCTTCGACACACTCGTGCGGACGGCCGACAAGATGATGATGTACAAGTACATCGTCAAGAACGTGGCCCGGCGTCATGGGAAGACGGTGACCTTCATGCCCAAGCCGCTCTTCGGCGACAACGGCTCGGGCATGCATACGCACCAGAGCATCTGGAAGGACGGCAAGCCCCTGTTCGCCGGAAAGGAGTATGCCGGCGTCTCCCAGCTGTGTCTCTACTACATCGGCGGGATTCTCAAGCATGCTCCGGCACTGGCCGCCTTGACGAACCCGACGACCAACTCCTACAAGCGGCTGACGCCCGGCTTCGAGGCGCCGGTCCTGCTGGCCTACTCGAGCCGCAACCGGTCGGCCGGCATCCGCATTCCGATGTATTCCCCGAGTCCGAAGGCCAAGCGGATCGAGGTGCGGTTTCCGGATCCGGGCGCGAATCCCTATCTGGCCTTCTCGGCCATGCTGATGGCCGGCTTGGATGGGATTGAGAATAAGATCAATCCGGGCGAACCGGCCGAAAAGGACCTGTACGACCTGGAAGCCAAGGAGATGGCCAAGATCCGGACCATGCCGGGTAGCCTCGACGAAGCGCTGAGCGCCTTGGAAAAGGATCATCAATTCCTGCTGAAAGGCGGCGTCTTCTCGGAGGATTTGATCGAAGCCTGGATCGGGTACAAGCGGTCCAAGGAAGTGGATCCGATGCGGTTGCGGCCGCATCCGTATGAGTTCTTCCTGTACTACGATGTGTAAGGGGTCACCCCTCCGAAAGAAGTAGTTGACGGGCTGCGGGGAGCCGTGCTACAAATCGCCCCCAACGAGTGAAGCCCAGGCAACGACGCCTGGAGGACGCTCCCCGATAAGGCATACGGACAAAGGCGTCCGTCATTCTGCAAAGAGTGGCGGGCGCCTTTTGACTTTCAGGCCGGGAAACTTCATCGACGACGTTTCCCGCACAGATTGAGGTCGTCGGCGACCTCTCGAACCAAGGACAACGGCGTCCTTCTCCCGCGAGGGAGGAGGACGCCGTTTGCGTTTGTAGACCGGCTCACATTTTCTGAGGGGGAAGGAGGGACCCTATGCATCATTCGGATCACGAGCGCGTGGCGGGTGTGGCGAAGAAGAAAGTGGCGTTCCTGGAAACGTCGCTGGGCGGTTATCTGGTCCTGTCGATACTCGCCGGTATCTATCTTGGGTTCGGCATCGCATTGATCTTCAGTCTCGGCGGCCCGCTGGCCGCGGCCGGATCTCCTGAAATGAAATTGGTCATGGGCGCTTCCTTCGGCATCGCGCTCACGCTCGTCATCTTCGCCGGTTCGGAGCTGTTCACCGGCAACAACATGGTGGGCGTGATCGGGGGACTGTCCCGCAGCGTGACCTGGGGGCAGGTGCTGCAGTTCAACTTCTGGTCGTGGCTCGGCAATTTGATCGGGTCGCTGGCCTTGGCCTGGCTCGTGGTGCAATCCGGGGTGTTCGCCAAAGGACCGACGGCCGAGCTGATCCAGAAGGTGGCGGGCGTCAAGATGTCGCTGGGGCCGTGGGAGCTCTTCGTGCGCGGCATCCTGTGCAATTGGCTGATTTGCCTGGCGGTGTGGATGGCAGGACGGACGACCAGCGATGCGGCCAAGATCATGCTCATCTTCTGGTGTCTCTTCGCCTTCATCGGCATCGGATTCGAACACAGCATTGCCAATCAGTCGTTCCTCGGCATGGCGCTGTTCCTTCCCCATGAAGGAGCCGTGAGCTGGGGCGGCTTTTGGTACAACCAGTTTTATGTGGCGCTCGGCAACATCGTCGGCGGCGGGTTATTCGTGGGCGGGCTGTATTGGATCGCCAGCCCCTATCGTGTGAAGGAAGCGGAAACCAGCGACGTGCCTCAAGCCGTAGCGGTCCAAGTCGCACGGACCTAAGCGCGGTGGCGGAAGGTCGGTAGTCGGGAATCATCTCAACCAGAAGGGGGACAGCATGGATAAGGAGACGGTGCGGACAATCGTGAAAGAGAAGCGTCAGAAGAAGAACGTCACCATCGCGGAAGTGGCCAAGACGGTGGGCAAGAACCCCACCTTCGTTGCGGCGGCGCTGAACGGCAATCATCGCTTCACGCTGGATGAAGCGAAGAAGGTCGGGGCCTTGCTGGAATTAGACGCGGAGACCACCGCGGCGCTGAGCAAGTTCCCGGTACGGACGGACTATCCCAACACCACCGACCCGTTCAAGTATCGGCTGCTGGAAATCATCGGCGTCTATGGAGATTCATTGCGCGAGCAAGCCAACGAGATGTTCGGCGACGGCATCATGAGCGCGATCGATTTCTCGATCGACATGGAAAAAGTCACGGGGAGCCAGGGCGAAGCCCGGTGCAAGATCACGCTCAACGGCAAGTGGCTCGAGTACAAGACGTTCTGACGATTCATCGGTGACGCACGCGGGCGGCAACGAGGCCGGTCCGCATGCAGCTGGCAAGGGCGCCGGCTCCGGGATGCAGAGAATGGTCCCGGACGCCGGCGCTTTTCTGTATGGCGGCGGGCACCAGGGGCAACATGCACAGGAGGGACCGTGGGGGCATTGAGGGGGCAACGGGCAGCACTGATGGCGGCGATCGGCGGGGTACTCGAGTTGGGCTGGACGGACCGGAGTTGGGCGGAAGCCGGCTTAGGCGGTAGCGCCATTAGCGGCGCCGATACGGGTTGGGTCCTCGTGTCCTCCGTCCTGGTGATGTCCATGACGCTCCCCGGCCTGGCGCTGTTCTACGGGGGGTTGGTGCGCAGCAAGAACGTCCTGGGCACCATCATGCAAAGTTTCGCCATCCTGTGCCTGGTGAGTTTGCTATGGATGTTAGCGGGATACAGCCTGGCCTTCGGTCCCGACGTGAAGGGCATGGTCGGCGGGTTGGAGTACCTCGGTCTGATGGGCGTGGGCTTGACTCCTCATACCGCCAATGCCCCGACGATCCCGCATCAGGCGTTCATGGTCTTCCAAATGATGTTCGCCGCCATTACGCCCGCCCTCATCACCGGCGCGTTTGCGGAGCGCATGAAGTTCGCCGCTCTGTTGCTGTTCGCCGGGCTCTGGTCGCTCTTCGTGTATGCCCCCGTTGCGCATTGGCTCTGGGGCGGCGGATGGCTGGCCGGGCTTGGCGCATTGGATTTCGCCGGCGGCGCGGTCGTGCACACCAGCTCGGGGATCAGCGCGCTGGTGTGTGTCCTCGTTCTGGGGGCGCGGCACGGCTACGGGGTGGACTATCTGGCGCCGCACAACATGCCGATGGTGCTGCTGGGGACGGGACTCCTCTGGGTCGGCTGGTTCGGCTTCAATGCAGGCAGCGCGCTGGGGCCCAACGAAGTGGCCGTGGCGGCGTTTGTGGCCACCCATACGGCGGCAATCGCCGGATCCTTGTCCTGGATGGCCATCGAGTGGGCGCACCGCGGCGCCCCGACCGTCCTCGGGATTGCGAGCGGCGCCATCGCGGGTCTGGCCATGGTCACGCCGGGAGCCGGCTACGTCGGACCCTTCGGCGCCCTTGCCATGGGACTCGTTGCGGGGGGATTGTCCTATGTCGTGATCATCAAGAAGGGCAAATTCGGCTATGACGACTCGCTCGACGTGGTCGGAATCCATGGCGTCGCAGGCGTGGGCGGCATGGTCCTGACGGGCCTGCTGGCGAGCAAGGCCGTCAACCAGGCCGGTGCGGACGGACTCCTGGCCGGCAATCTCGCGTTCTTCGGCGCACAGCTGGTCGCCGTCGTTGCGGTGGCGCTGTACAGTGCCGTCATGACTTATGGCCTGCTCCGGCTCGTGGAACGGTGTGCGGGATTGCGTGTGACGCGGGAAGAGGAGCGGATTGGGTTGGATATTAGCCAGCACAACGAGCGCGCCTATTCATGACGCTGAAAACGCTTCCCAGCTTCGTTCTCGGCTCGCAAAACTCCTCAACGTACCCCATATAGGGTACGCCTGCGGGTTTTGCTTGCCTGCGGCCTTGCTGGATAACCGTTTTGAGCGTCATGTCGAGAGTTCCTGCGGCCTTGTGGGATCGACGTTTTGAGCATCAGGTTACGGTAACGAAGAACTGTCAGCAGAACGCAGACGCGGAAGGACGTTGCGCCTGAGGCAGGCGCAGAGACGTAAGACGCACGAAGATTCGTGAGCCTGACGATGTCGTCAGGTTCGTTGTCCGGGCAAAGGCGCCGGGACTGAGCGGGGAGGCGAGGCTGCCTCTTCTCGAGGTCTGGCGCCTTTGTTCGTTTGTTGGAACGGCAGGAAAGGAGGTCATCATGGCGGCAGGAGCGCATGCAACGGTGGATTTCGCACAGAGGAGCGCGCTGGTGGTGGCCGCGCTGCAGAAGGTCGGGCGCCACACGCTCGACAAGCTGCCCGCCGCAGCTGGATTGCCGTGGGCCCAGGTGTTCGTCGTCATCGACGAATTGAGCCGGCGGGGGAGGGTGCGGCTCCGGCGGGTTGGACCGGATTACGAAATCAGCCTGAACGAGGGATCATGAACAAGATCGAGGATGTGAAACGCGAACGTGACGGATTGGACGTCAAGGCACGCATCGCCGATTACGCGAAGACCGGATGGGAATCAATCCCGGACGACGACGTCCAGCGCCTGAAATGGTACGGCTTGTTCCTGCGCAATCCGACGCCCGGCTTCTTCATGCTCCGGGTTCGGATTCCCGGCGGCCAGACCTCTTCGTATCAATTGCGGGCCTTGGCTGACATCGCCCGCACATCGGGCAACGGGGTGATCGACATCACGACGCGGCAGCAGATCCAACTCCGGCACATCCGAATCGAAGACGTGCCAGCGGTGTTCACGAAACTGGATGATGTCGGCTTGACCTCCCTGCAAACGGGGATGGACAACGTCCGCAATGTCATGACCTGCCCTGTCGCGGGTCTGAGCCCGGACGAAGTCGTCGAAACGGCGGGGTTGGTCCGCGCCATCAACGAGGAGGTGTTGGGGAACCACGCGTATTCCAATCTTCCGAGAAAGGTCAATATCGCGGTGAGCGGCTGTCCGCACAATTGCCTGCATCTGGAAACCCAGGATCTCGCGTTCGTGCCGGCCTATTACGAGTTGGGCCACGACCGCTGTTTGGGATTCAACGTCCTCGTCGGCGGCAAGCTGGGGTCCGGGGGCTATCGCATCGCGTCCCCGCTCGACGTGTTCGTGAACCCGGCCGAGGCGCTGGAGGTGTGCCGCGCCATCATCGGCATCTTTCGGGACCATGGGCCGCGGGAGAATCGTACCCAGGCCCGGCTGGCCTTTCTCGTCGAGGAATGGGGCGAGGCGCGGCTACGGGAAGAGGTCGAGAAGCGCGTGGGAAAATCGCTCGCGCCGGCCGGCATGGACGCGCGCAAACCGGCGGAGCACGACCATGTCGGCATCTTTCGGCAGAAACAACGCGGGATGAATTACGCGGGGCTCAAGATGCTCGTCGGCCGGATGACGGCGGAAGACCTGCAGAAGATCTGCGGGCTGGCGGAAAAATACGGCTCCGGCGACATGCGCCTGGCGGCCAATCAGGCCGTGATGATTCCGAACGTGCCTGACCGGAAAGTCGGCGACCTGGCTGAAGAGCCGCTGCTCGCTCGATTTACATACAATCCGTCTCCGCTCTACAAGGGGCTGGTCAGCTGCGTCGGCAGCGACTATTGCAATCTGGCGGTGATCGAAACGAAAACACGGGCCGTCCAGACCGCCGCGGCCTTGGAGGCGCGGCTCGGAGGATCGTTGAAGCCGATTACCCTCCACTGGTCCGGCTGTCCGGCCGGCTGCGGCAATCACTTGGTGGCCGATATTGGGCTGCTCGGCAAGAAGACGAAAATCGACGGAAAGGTGGTGGAGGCGGTGGATGTCTACGTGGGCGGGCGATCGGGACCGGATCCCAAGCCGGCGATCAAACTGATGGAAGATGTCCCGTGCGACAAGCTTCCCGGTGTGCTGGAAGGGCTGGTCCCGTATCACACCAGAGACAAGATGCATCGGGTTCGAGGCGTCTCCGCGAGAAAGGCCGCGGCGCGCTCGGACCGGCCGGCTGCGAATCTGGCTTGAGGTGTCTGCACTTGTGCCTGGTTGCATGCTTGCGTTATTCTCCGGCCCACGTGGGGAGGAGTACAGCATGGGCAAACGGGTACGCACAGGGTTGACACGGACGGATATCCTGGACCGCTACATCGACCGCTTCAAACAGCAGCTCGTCAGGTTTCAACCCTTCCTGTCTCGGCGTCGAGGCGGCGGATCGCTGGAGCAGTTCGACGAGGCGGCGGAAGAGCTGATCAGCCAGGTGTTCGGCGCAGCGTCCGATGAAGCGGAAGCCTATGTGTACGCCAAGGCGGCGGAATCCGCGCTGGTGCCGGAGGAGGCGCAGGAGAACGGCACCCACAGCATCGAGCGCGAGAGCCTGCATCAACGCCGGCAGGTGCTGGAGAGCTGTCTGGCCGACTTGGAACTGCGGCGTCGGGTGCGACTGCAGCGTCAAGCGAGCCGCAACGGCAACGGCGTGCTGAAAGCCAGCGTGGAAGAGTACATGTCCCACGATGTCCGGAGCATTCATCGTGCGGCGACGATCAAAGAAGCGGGCCGGCTTCTGCAAAAGTATCGCGTCGGCTCTCTGCTGGTGGATGACGGATCGCGGTACATCGGCATCGTGACCGATTCCGACCTCAGCCGGAAGGCCGTCGCCAGGGGGTTGGATCCAAACACCACCACCGTCCTGGCCTGCATGAGCAAACCCGTCGTGAGCATTGAAGAAACGGAACCACTCTCCGAAGCCATGGCGCTGATGAAACAGGAAGGCATCCGGCACCTCGCGGTGACCGCCGACCGGACCATTATCGGCGTCCTTTCCATCTCGGATCTGCTGCGGGCGTACGAATCTTCCTAGTGCAGGCTTCTCCATACCCTCGGCCCGTTCCCGGGCCCTAGTGCGCTTCTCCTTCCACACCAGGGTTTGCTCCAGGCAGGATTGCGCAGCGTGGTTCCTATAGTAACCAGGTGATGGCTGGGGCAGTTCAGCTCGGCGTCCGGCGGAAGTCCACAGCTCGTGTGG
>JBDZVU010000084.1:0-13785 GCA_040255845.1 Nitrospiraceae bacterium
ACCAGGATCCGAGCAGCGACACTCGGCAGGTAGGGTTGGCGTACGCCAGCGCGATCGGCGGCGGGCGGGCCGGGGTCATCGAAACGACCTTCCGGGAGGAGACCGAAACCGACCTGTTCGGTGAGCAGGCGGTGTTGTGCGGGGGACTCACGTCGTTGATTCAGGCCGGGTACGAAACGCTGGTGGAAGCCGGCTACTCTCCCGAGATGGCGTATTTCGAGTGTCTCCACGAGGTGAAGCTGATCGTGGACCTGATCTACCAGGGCGGCATCGCCAACATGCGGTATTCGATCAGCACCACCGCGAAGTATGGTGACGTGACGCGCGGTCCCCGCGTAGTGACCGAGCAGACGAAGCAGGAGATGAAGAAGATTCTGACGGAGATCCAGACCGGCCAGTTTGCCAAGGAATGGGTCCTGGAAAACCAAGCCAATCGCCCCGTGTATAATGCGTTGTTGGCCAAGGGTGAGGCGCATCCCATCGAGGCCGTCGGCGCCAAACTGCGCGGCATGATGCCCTGGCTCAAGAAAGACCAGCTGGTCGATAAGACGAAGAACTGAAAGGTTGCCAGTCTGTGGCAGATCGCGCCGTCGGCATCCCGGTTGCCAAAGAAGGAATTCCCTTCATTGGGACTGCCGCGGGCGCTACACTGCTCGCAGCGTGGCTGGGGTGGGCGGTGTTGGCGGCCGGGACGGGTTTCGTCACGCTGTTCATCTGCTGGTTCTTCCGCAACCCCGCCCGCACGGTCCCCCAGGGGCCCCATCTTGTGGTGGCGCCGGGGGACGGCAAGGTCATCGCCATTGAAGAGGAGTTCGAGCCGCGGTATCTCAAGGACCGCAGCATACGGATTACGATCTTTCTGAACGTTTTCGACGTGCATATCAACCGCGTACCGTGCGAAGGCACCGTGCAGGACGTGCAGTACCAGCCGGGCCAGTTCTTGGTCGCCAGCCGCCCCGAGGCCACGATCAAGAACGAGCAAAACGCCGTGATGCTCATGACGCCGGCCGGCGTGAAAGTCCTGTGCGTCCAGGTCGCCGGATTGATCGCGCGGCGCATCGTCTGTTGGGTGGCGGCGGGTGATCGCGTGGCGCGTGGGGAACGGTTCGGGCTCATTCGCTTTGGGTCCCGTATGGATACTTTCGTACCGGCCGGAACGGACATCCGAGTGCGAGTCGGCGATCGGGTGAAAGGCGGGGAGACGATTTTGGGAGCGCTGCCATGAAGACCACCGGGTTTCGCACGGCCTTTGGGAAGGACGGCAAGCGACGCAAGGCCGCGATGCATTTAATTCCCAATCTGTTCACGACCGGCAACTTGTTTTGCGGCGTCTTTGCCATCCTGTCGGTGTTCAACGCGAACTATCTGGCGGCGGCCATTGCCATCCTCGTGGCGATGATCTTCGACGTGCTGGACGGCAAATCGGCGAGGCTGACCAACAGCACGAGCCATTTCGGTTTGGAATATGACTCCCTGTCCGACGTGGTCTCCTTCGGCGTCGCGCCGGGGCTCTTGATCTATTCGTGGGCGCTCAGCGGACAAGGGACGTTCGGCGTCGCCGTGATGTTTGCCTACGTCGCCATGGGAGCGGTGCGACTGGCGCGGTTCAACTCCATGGCGGCGTCTTCGGACAGCAAGTATTTCACGGGCCTCGCCATCCCAGCCGCAGCGGGCGTGGTGGCGTCATTGGTCGTGTTCGACCATCACATCGTACGCATGGGCGCCGAAGTGAAGCCCGTGTTGGTGCTGGCGATTACGTTGGCGCTTTCCTTCCTGATGGTCAGTACGATCAAGTACCGGAGCTTCAAGGATTTGAAATTCAAGGGGCGACAGCATATTACGTATCTGGTCTGGGGTATCCTGGCCCTCATGCTGGTAGCGGCCTGGCCTCAAGTTATGTTATTTGTAGTCTTCGCCAGTTACGCACTGCTGGGGCCTGTCGAGCGGCTGTTTTGGCTGACAGCGCGAGCCTTCGGCAAGAAGGGCGCAGGAAAGTCCGACACGATGCCGGCTGAGTCGAAATCGTAAAGGCTGTGACGAGGAGTAGTAGGCGACCGGGACAGAATTGTAGAGAGCTGGTGGGTGGTGCAAACCAGCCTGTCTCCCGCTGAACTCGCCTCCGAGCCGGATCTTCGAACCACGAGTAGAAGATCCCGTCTCGCCCCCGTGAGAGGGCCAATGAAGGGTGGTGAATGGCCTGCAGGTCGTTCAGCACCGAGCCAGGGTGGTACCACGGAGCTGTCTTTCGAAGGCCTCCGTCCCTGAATCACGGGACGGAGGCCTTTGTTTTTGCGAGTGCTGACAGGCAGTCGATCAAGGAGAGGTGAGCCATGAGGATGATCCGGATATTCGATACCACGTTGCGGGATGGCGAGCAGTCTCCCGGCGCGAGCATGAACGTCGAGGAAAAGGTGATGGTGGCGAAACAGCTGGCTCGCCTAGGGGTTGACGTCATCGAGGCCGGATTCGCCTACAGCTCGCCAGGAGACTTCGAGGCCGTTCGGCGCATCGCCCAGGAAGTGGAGGGGCCGACCATTTGCAGTTTGGCACGCGCGCGCCCGGAGGACATCGATCGGGCATGGGAGGCCTTGAAAGGGGCGCCGAAGGTGCGGATCCACACGTTCCTGTCCACCTCCGACATTCATTTGAAACACCAATTCCGGATGACGCGTGAGGAGGCCAAGCGGCGGGCCGTCGAAATGGTCCAGCGGGCCAGGAGCTACGTCGCCGACGTGGAGTTTTCGCCGATGGATGCCAGCCGGTCCGATCCGGCCTATCTCTACGAGGTCATCGAGGCCGTGATCGCGGCCGGCGCCGGGACGGTCAATATCCCGGACACGGTGGGCTACGCCGTGCCGCAGGAATTCGGAGCCTTGATCAGGGGGATTTGCGAGCGGGTGCCGAATGCCAGTCAGGCGGTCATCTCCGTCCATTGCCACAACGATCTGGGCCTGGCCGTCGCCAACAGCTTGGCCGCGGTGATGAACGGCGCCGGGCAAGTCGAGTGTACCATTAACGGGATCGGCGAGCGGGCGGGCAACACGTCGCTCGAGGAAATCGTGATGGGCCTCAGGACCAGGAAAGATTTCTATCAGGCGGACACCGGTGTGCGGACAGAAGAGATCGCCAAGACGAGCCGCTTGGTCAGCAAGATCACGGGGATGGTCGTGCAGCCCAACAAGGCGATCGTCGGGGCGAATGCTTTCGCCCATACGTCGGGCATCCATCAGGATGGGCTGCTCAAGGACAAGACGACCTACGAGATCATGCGGCCCGAATCCATCGGGTTGGTCGAGAGCAAGATGGTGATGGGCAAGCTCTCCGGCCGCCATGCCTTCCGGCAACGGCTCGAGGAGCTCGGCTATGCGCTGTCGGAAGCGGAAATCAACCATGCGTTCGAGCGATTCAAGAAGCTCGCTGATCAAAAAAAGGAAATTTACGAAGAAGACCTCGAAGTGATCGTCTCCGAGGAACTCGCGAAGATGTCCGAGAAAATCGTGCTCAAATCCTTCCACGTGGAAAGTGGGACGGACCGCGTTCCCACCGCGACGGTGGAGTTGGAGATCGACGGTCGGGCAGTGAAGCAATCGGGTTCCGGCGATGGGCCGGTGGACGCGATCTATCGGACGATCGCCGCAATGACGCAGACCAAGAGCAAACTGCTCATGTTCGGGGTGAACGCGATCACGAGCGGCACGGATGCGCAAGGAGAAGTCTCGGTCAGGCTCGAAGAAGGCGGGCGCACCGTGTCCGGCCACGGAGCCGACACGGACATCATCACCGCTGCCGCCCGCGCCTACCTGAATGCCTTGAACCGCCTGGCCTATATGGCGACGAAGCAGGCTGAAGGAGAGCAGAGGGTTCGCTTGATTTGATGCGCGGCACCGCGCTAGATTGTCGGGCTTTGGCGTCAGGCAGCCGGTTGGCTGCCGCAGATCCGAATGGTATGTTGAAGCGCACCCTTGCGGAATGTCAGGAGTTTCTGGCCGGCGACCATACGGTCCTGCGTGAACTGCTCCACCCTGCCAAGCAGGCGGTTCAACTTCGCTACAGTCTGGCGCATGGCAAAGTCGCTCCGGGCCGCCGGTCTAAAGCGCATGCGTTGGCCTCCTCGGAGGTCTACTACTTCCTGGCGGGCCAGGGACGCTTCACCATTGGGGATGAGACTCGTCCGGTTGAGGCTGGGACCGTGATCTATGTGCCTCCGGGTGCGACGCAGTGGTTGCAAAACACCGGCGACTCAGACGTGGAATTCCTGTGTCTGGTGGATCCCGCGTGGCGTGCCGAGGATGAAACGATTCTCGAATGAGCCGTCGGCAATCGTGAGGGAAGGAGAAGGGTGACGTGAAGGCGAAGATCGCGGTGTTGGCCGGAGACGGGGTCGGACGGGAAATCGTCCCGGAAGCAGTGAAGGTCCTGAAGGCCGTCGCGCAGAAATATCATCACGTGTTCGAGTTTGTCGCCGCGGACATCGGCGGGCAGGCGATCGACAAAGTCGGTGTGCCGCTGCCGCAGGAGACGTTGAATCTCGCGAAGCAAAGTGACGCGGTGTTGCTTGGAGCGGTCGGCGGTCCCAAATGGGAAGGCCTCGACTACGGTTTGAGACCCGAGCGCGCCCTGCTCGGAATCCGGGAAGCGCTCGGCTTGTATGCGAATCTCCGCCCGGCGAAAGTCTATGCCAATCTCGCGGATGCGTCGACGTTGAAGCGGGAGGTGATCGAAGGGATCGACATGTTGGTGGTGCGCGAGCTGACGGGCGGCATCTATTTCGGCAAGCCGAAGGGGATCGAGAAACTGCCCAACGGCGAGGAACGCGGCGTCAATACCGAGGTCTATACGACCGAAGAGGTCCGGCGGATCGCAAAGGTGGCGTTCGAAGCCGCCCGCAAACGACGGCGCAAGGTGACCTCGGTCGACAAGGCCAACGTCCTGGAATCCTCGGAGTTGTGGCGGAAGGTCGTCACGGAGGTCCACCAAGCCTATCCGGACGTCGAGCTGACGCACATGTATGTGGACAATGCCGCCATGCAATTGGTGCGAAACCCCCGGCAATTCGACGTCCTGCTCTGCAACAACATGTTCGGGGACATTCTGAGCGACGAAGCCGCCATGTTGACCGGCTCCATCGGCATGCTGCCGTCAGCCAGCATCGGGGCGAGGGTGGGGTTGTTCGAGCCGATCCACGGGAGCGCGCCCGACATCGCGGGCAAGAACGTCGCCAATCCCATCGCGACGATCGCCTCGGCCGCCATGATGTTGTCGTATGCCTTTCAACTGGACAAGGAGGCGGAAGCCGTCGAGCAGGCGATCGTCAAGACGTTGGACTTGGGCTATCGCACCAGGGACATTCAAAGTGCCGACTCTCGCATCGTGGGGACGGCCGAGATGGGTGATGCGATTCTTCGGAACCTGAATTGACCCCGGCATGCCCGCCCTGCCGAGAATCTGGATCATGACGACGGTAGCCGGCACTGGCGAGCCCGGCTATGCCGGTGACGGAGGCCCAGCAGGCGGGGCTCTGCTCAACGAGCCCAAGGGTGTGACGGTCGATGCCGAAGGACACATTTACATCGCCGACTCGGAAAACCACGTCGTTCGCAAAATTGACGCCCACACCGGCCTGATGGCGACGGTTGCCGGGATGGCCGGTGCCACGTCCAAGGCGGAGCCGGACCAGCCAGCGCATGGGTGGACGGAGGCGGATCCGTTTGCCGACGCCACGGAGGAGGACGTGCGGCGCTACACGCAACAGGCGGACTTGAGCGGGACGGTGCGCTATGTGACGGGCCGTCCGACCCACCAGAGATTTGCCGGAGACGGCGGACCGGCGCGACTCGCGAGCCTGTCTTTCCCGACCGCCGTGGCCGTCGACGAGCAAGGGACCTTGTTCATTGCCGACACGATGAATCACCGGGTGCGGCGCGTGGATGCACAAACGGGTATCATTACGACGCTTGCCGGGACGGGCCAGCCCCGTTTCTCCGGAGATGGCGGACCGGCCGCCCAGGCCGCGCTCAATGAACCGGCTGCGCTGGCTCTGGACGGGCGGGGACGATTGTTCATCGCGGACCAGAGTAACAACCGGATTCGTGTGGTGGATCTGACAACCGGTCTGATCGCGACGTTCGCGGGAACGGGGACGGCCGCCTACGATGGGGATGGAGGGCCTGCGGCCGGGGCGAGTCTTGCCGGGCCGAGCGGCCTGGCGGTGCATGATGGCGTGGTCTACATCGCCGATACGTTCAATGGACGCATCAGAGCGGTGAATCTGGACTCGGGCTGTATCAGCACCGTCGCCGGCGACGGCGGCGACTACCGATTCGAGTCTGCGGCGGAGGCCCCATCCACGAGCCTGTCCCGGCCTTCAGGCCTCTGCCTGGATTCGGAGGGGCGGCTGTTCATCACCGATTCGGACAACCATCTGGTCCGCTGCTGGGACGCAGACAGCAAGGCCATCGTGCGCGTCGCGGGGTCTGGCCATGCTGCGTACGGCGGCGATGGGGGACCGGCACTCGAGGCGGAGTTGAGCTATCCCTTCGGGATGGCCGCGGATTCTCGAGGCGTGCTGGTTGCGGATACCTTTAATCATCGCCTCCGCCGATTGTCCTGCGGGAGGGATTGTGCTGATGCTTAAGAAAAAATCCGCCTATACGGTCGCCATCTTGGGCGCCACGGGGGCGGTGGGCAAGGAGACCTTGGAGATTTTGGAAGAGCGGAAGTTCCCCCTCGCCGGGCTGCGGTTATTCGCCTCGAAGCGGTCGGCCGGTGAAGTGCTCACCTGTCAGGACAAAGAATGGAAGGTCGAAGAATTGACGCCGGAGGTCTCGTTCGCGGGCGTCGATGTCGCGTTGATCTCTGCGACGGATGCGATCAGCCGGGAGTATGGCGAGCGGCTAGGCGCGGCTGGCATCGTCGTGATCGACGATAGCGGGGTCTTCCGCATGGAAGAGGGAGTTCCTTTGGTCGTGCCAGAGGTCAACGCCGATGCGCTCTCTGCCATGCCGCGCGGGATCGTCTCCATCCCCAATTGCACCACGACTCCGCTGGTCATGGCGCTCAAACCGCTGCATGACGCCGCGGGGATCAAACGCGTCGTCGTCACGACGTTTCAGTCGGTCTCGGGTACCGGGGCTGCGGCGATGGACGAATTGATGACGCAGACGAAGGACCTGCTCGCGTTTCGCGAGCCGCGCGTCGAAGTCTATCCGTATCAAATCGCCTTCAATCTCCTGCCCCATATCGGCTCCTTCAACGAAGGAGGAGACTGCTCGGAAGAGGTCAAAATCGCGCGGGAGACCAGGAAGATCCTCGGCGCGCCTTCCTTGCGTCTGACCGCGACGACGGTTCGGGTCCCGGTGCTCCGCTGCCATTCCGAGGCCGTGAACGTCGAGCTGTCACAGTCGTTGAAGGTCAACGATGCGCGGGCGGCGCTGGCGGGCATGCCGGGTGTGATCGTATACGACGACCCCTCGAAGAAACTGTATCCCATGCCGCTCGATGCCACCGGGAAGGACGACGTCTTTATCGGCCGGATCCGGGAGGATGAGTCGATTCCCAACGGCTTGAACCTCTGGGTCGTTTCCGACAACCTCAGGAAAGGCGCCGCGCTGAACGCCGTGCAGATCGCGGAGTGCCTGATCAAGGAGTAGGTCGCCGGCTCCTCACTGGAGCGTCTCATGCCAGAGTGGACCCCCGTCGGCAAGGTACTGATCGCCATCGGCCTGGGACTTGCGGTGCTGGGCCTGGTGTTGATGGCGGCCGACCGCCTTCCGGGGATCGGCCATCTGTTCAGCTGGATGGGTAAGCTCCCCGGCGATATCTCGTACAAACGCGACAATTTCAGCTTCTACTTCCCCATCGCGACCAGCGTTGTGCTGAGTATCGTGCTGAGTCTGCTATTCTATCTCCTGGGATGGTTTTTTCGTCGATGAACAGACCGTTGGCCGTGCTCCTTGCACTCCTCGGGCTCGGTTGCCTCTGGCCGGCCCCCTCGGGTGCGGCGCAGTCCATTCGTGTCCTCTTGGCCTCGGACGTTCAGCGGCTGGAGCTGCGTGCGGACGGCACCATTTGGGTCACGGATGCGGACGACCGCGGCCATTTCTTCAAGTCGGCGTTGCGCATCGAGGTGCGGGGTCCTGCCATGCTGCTCAACGGCATGCGGGTGACCGGCGAGCAGCTCACACTGCGGGCCGGCGAGCATGATCTGAAACTCCTGCTCCCCCGCGGCAACGGCAACGGCGGCGAGCCGGCGCTGCAGGTGAGCGGCCTGATCCGTCTGGTCCGCCGAGGCAAAGGCGTCCTCGTCATCAACCAGGTGGACCTGGAGGAATACGTGAAGGGCGTGGTGCCGGCGGAGGTGAATTCGGCCTGGCACCCGGAGATGCTGAAAGTACAGGCCGTTGCGGCGCGAACCTACGCGCTGTATCAGCACATGCTCAGCGCGGCCCGCGACTATGATGTGGCGGCCAGTATCCAGGACCAAGTGTACCGGGGGCGACAGGGCATCGACGCGCGGGTGGTGGACGCGGTCGAATCCACCCGCGGCCTGGTGGTGACCCATCAAGGCGCGCCGATCTACGCGGCGTTTTCCTCGACGGCGGCGGGCATCACCGAGGATGCGATGGTCGTATGGTCGAAGGACCTTCCCTATTTGAAAGGGGTGGAATGTCCCTTCGATCTCGAATCGCCTTACTATCAGTGGCGCGCCTCGTTCAAGCTCGAGACGCTGGAGAACAACTTGAGGGCGCAAGGGCTTTCGATCGGCACCATCGCGAACCTTGCGCCGCTTTCCTACAGCCGCGCCGGCCGCGTTGCCACCCTTCGGATCCTGCATTCGAAAGGTGAGCTCATACTGCGGGGAGAAGAGCTGCGCAAAGCCGTGGGGTACACCGTGGTGCCGAGCACGCAGTTTGCCATCGAATCAATCGGCCGCGAAGTGGTTCTCACCGGGTACGGGGCCGGACATGCCGTGGGGCTCTGCCAGTGGGGTGCCAAGGAACTGGCCGAGCTCGGCTATTCGTTTTCGAGCATCCTGCGCTATTATTATCCCGGCACAGAACTTCAAAACCTCTCGCTGACGAAACCGCCGCCTCCCCCGAGCTCGTAACCCCACGTGCAGCTCTCCGAATTCGACTTTCCGTTCGATCCCGCGCTGGTAGCCGTTGAGCCGGTGCATCCGCGCGACGGCGCCCGTCTGCTCGTGCTCGACCGAGCGGGAGGCCGGTTGATGCACCGCCGGGTCAGTGACCTACCTGAATTTCTTCAGGCAGGAGATCTGGTCGTCGTCAACGACACGAAGGTGGTTCCTGCTCGGTTGACGGGAACCAAAGGCGCGACGGGCAGCCGCGTGGAGGTCTTGTTCGTGAGGGACCTCGGCGATGGCACCTGGGACGCCCTGATTAAAGGAACATTGCGTGTCGGTCAGGTGCTCGTCTTTGCGAGCGACGTCCGGGCCACGATCGTGCGCCGCGACGCCGAAGCCACTCTTCTGAAAGTCGAGAGCCGCCGGCCGATGGAGGCTGTGTTCGAGGAGCAGGGGACGATGCCGTTACCTCCCTACATCAAACGGCCTGCCCTCCAAGAGGATCGTCAGTGGTACCAAACGATGTTTGCCCGTCGCGCCGGCGCGATTGCCGCACCGACCGCCGGGCTGCACTTCACAGCCGGGCTCGTGGAAAGGCTTGCCGAGAAGGGCGTTCGAACCGCCACCGTAACGCTCCATGTGGGGCCGGGCACCTTCAGGCCCGTCTCGACCGACCGCATCGAGGATCATCGCATGGGCGCCGAAACATATGAGATCAGTCCCGAGGCGGCGGCGAGCATCCTGGAAACCAAGCAGGCGGGCAGACGCGTGGTGGCGGTCGGTACCACCGTGGTGCGCACGCTGGAGGCGTCGGCGGCCGAGGGCCGGCTCGGGGCCGTGGGCGGCGAGACGCGATTGTACATTACGCCGGGATTCCGGTTTCGTGTCGTGGACGCGCTGATGACAAATTTTCACCTGCCGCGGACCACGCTGCTGATCCTCGTGTCTGCCTTCGCCGGAGTCGGGACGGTGCGGAAGGCGTATGAAGAAGCGGTGCGGGAACGCTATCGGTTCTATAGCTACGGCGATGCAATGCTGATTTTGTAGCAGCGCCGGGGAACGGTGCGGTCTTGTTACAGCAGCTCCCGATGGATCGTGATCGGGATCTTCGTCTTCAGCGAGTGCTGATAGGCCAACAACGCGCGCTGCTGCTTTTGGAACAACATGTCCTCGATGACGCGGCTCTTGGCGGACTCGGCCTTCGCGGGATCGCCGTCCACGGGCCGCGCCGTCAATGACTGACCTTCGGCGATTTCTGCCGGAGTGAGGGCCACCGAATCACGTACCATCAGGCGGGCTTTGTTTCCGAGAATCTCCTTCGCTTGCGCGGCCTCAAACACCGCAGGTGTCAGATGGTTGGCTGCGAGCAGACGTTTGTAGAGGTCCGGGTCGAACCGGCCGTCTTTTTGGAATTCAGGAACTTGCACGATCGCTTCGCGCAGATCTTCGTCGGAGACGGAGATGCCCATCTCCTTCGCGGCGATGAGCCACACGCGGTTGTCGACGAGCTGCTCGATGACCATCTGCTTGATGGTTTCATCCTTGAACTCACCCGGCACCTTTTCTTTGTAGAAGCGATAGGTGTTCTCATAGGCCCGGCGGAATTCGTCGCGCGACACGGTCAGATCTCCTACGCTCGCGACGGCGTTGCCGGCCTGCTCACCGAAGCCCCACCATCCCATGGTGATGACGAACGCCACCGCGAGAATGCCCATGATGGACTTGAGCAACCAGGGGTGCTTATGGGACGCATCGCGCATTGTCTTGATCATGCCGGTCCTCTTTCCTCTCGTGTGAAGGAATTCTACTGCCCGTCACCATCGAAGGCAAGTCGTCCGACAGCGACATGCGTCCGCCGCCGGCGCCGCGTTGGGGCACCGGTCTGAGCGTTCAGATCACCGCGGTGGAGCGGTGAAAAAAGAGCGGTCTTTGTTTGTGCAAGATGGCAGCTTTTGCTATACTTTGCCGCACATTTGAAGGAGATCGCTTGACGGGAGAAGGGCCAGCCTCTACGGTGCTCGAGAGGACGGTGTACCCAAAGGCCCATGTTCTGAATCGGTTCATCGCCAAACTGATCGACCTGTTTATCGTCGTCGCTGCCGGCGAAATTTCACCTCCAGTTGGATTTCTTTCCGGATTGGCCTACATCTTGATCGCAGACGGGTTCGCGGGGGGAAGAAGTTTAGGAAAACGGTTGGTTGGCCTTCAGACGCTGCGGGTCGACGGTAAAGAAGCCGCGGGGTTCCGTGAGTCCATCATTCGAAATTTGCCACTGGGCGCCGCGTACATTGCCTATGCGGTCCCCTATGTCGGATGGCTCGTCTCGGTTGCGATCCTGGCGTTTGAGAGTCTGCTGATCGTAGGCAATGACCAGGGCCGGCGGTTGGGTGACGATGTCGCCCGTACCCAGGTGCTCGACGCCGGGCGGCTAGCCGTGCCCGACTAGAAGACAACGCAGGCGAGCGTACCGGCCCGGCCTTCCGACGCCCGGCCACTATGAAGGGAGAGACGCTGTGGGGTTCGCTGGAGACGTGTTTGGGTGGTTTTCGAATGACCTCGCGATCGATTTGGGCACCGCCACGACGCTGGTCTACGTCCACGGCAAGGGCATTGTGCTCAATGAGCCGTCCGTCGTAGCCGTGGAAAAGAAGAGTGAGAAGGTGCTGGCCGTCGGAGCCGACGCCAAGAAAATGCTTGGACGAACGCCAGGCAACATCGTCGCCGTCCGGCCGATGAAGGAAGGCGTCATCGCCGATTTCGAAATGGCCGAGCAGATGCTGAAGCACTTCATCCGGAAGGCGCACAACCGCAGCGCGTTCGTGCGGCCCCGGATCATCATCGGGGTGCCGTCACGCATCACGCAGGTGGAGCAGCGCGCCGTGCGGGACTCCGCCGAGCTGGCAGGCGCCCGCGAAGTGTACTTGATCGAGGAACCGGTGGCCGCTGCCATCGGTGCCGGCCTGCCCATTACGGAGCCCTCGGGGAATATGGTGGTGGACGTCGGAGGCGGCACGACGGATATTGCGGTCATCTCCTTGGGTGGCATCGTCTACAGCGAGTCCGTTAAGGTGGCGGGCGACCGGATGGACGAAGCCATCATGAATTACATCAAGAAGAAATATAACCTCTTGATCGGCGAGCATATGGCCGAACGGATCAAATTCGAAATCGGTTCGGCATACCCGTTTGAAGAGCGCAAGACCATGATGATCAAGGGCCGGGATTTGATCTCCGGCATCCCTCGCACCCTGGTGGTGGATGATGCCGAGATCCGTGAAGCCCTGCAGGAGCCTATCGGAACGATCGTCAACGCCATCAAAGTGGCGCTGGAAAATACACCGCCTGAATTGGCGGGCGATATTATCGACCGAGGGATCGTCCTCACCGGCGGCGGCTCTCTGCTGAAGGGCATGGATACCCGGTTCCGTGAGGAAACTAACTTGCCGATCATCACGGTGGACGATCCGCTGACCTCCGTCGTGCTGGGAGTCGGCAAGATCTTGGATGAGCTCGATTTGCTGCGGAAGGTTTCTGTCATGTCCCAGGCCAACAGTCTTCGGTGAAGGTCCATCCCTCATGTGGATGGTGAATCTCCGCACGCCGTACCATGCGAGGCGCATCGCGCTGGCATTTGCGGCGGTCCTGCTGCTCGGGTTCCTGCTCCTCCCCGCTCAAACCCAGACGGTCTTGCAAGACATCGGCGGGCCGCTCGGATGGGCGCTCAGCTGGCCGTTGCGTGCGCTCGCCGCGGTGCAGGACGGAATCGGGGACACCTGGACCCACTACGTCGCCCTCCAAGGCGTGGAAGAGGAAAACCGACGGCTCCGGAATGAGCTGGCGCATCTCGCAGGACAAAATAATCAACTCCGCGAGGCGGCGGCCGCGACGGAGCGGTTATCGGCGCTGCTGGACTTTAAAACGCAGGCGCTGCCCACGATGGTGGCTGCCCAAGTGGTGGGTCGCGACACGGGCAATTGGTATCAAACGATCATCTTGAACAAGGGACAATCCGACGGCATCGAGCCCGATATGGGCGTCATCACGCCGGCCGGTGTCGTAGGCCGGGTCGTCAAGGTCACCGCGGCGACCTCCGTCGTCCTTTTGGTCACGGACCCTAACAATGCGATCGCCGGTCTGATTCAACGGACCCGGGACGAAGGGATTGTCGAGGGGACAGCCAACGGGATGGCCCATCTGAAATATATCCCGTTGCTGTCAAGTGTGCGACCGGGCGATCGCGTCGTGACGTCGGGGCTGGTCGGCGGCTTTCCGCGCGGGTTGGCGATCGGGACGATTTCCAAGATTGATAAGGAAGAGGGGGCGCTGTTTCAGTCGGCGGAACTGACCCCGGAAGTGGACGTGAACCACGTCGAAGAGGTGCTGGTGATTCAATCGCCGTATGTGCCGTCCGAAGACGAGCGCCTGGGCCCTCCCGCGGCCAAACCCAACCCATGAAAGTGCTCTGGTATGCGCTCCTGATCGCGGTTCTCGTGCCGATCCAGTCCATCCTGCTGCCCCATCTCAGCGTGTGGAACGTCAAGCCGGATCTCGGTCTGGTCACCGTCTGCCTCGTCGGGCTCTTGGCCGGAGAACTGGACGGATTGCTGCTCGGGCTGGCGATGGGTTGGGCCATGAGTTTGTTCTCCGCCGAAGACATCGGCTATAGCATGGTGTCCAGGGGTGGGGTCGGCCTGTTGCAGCCC
>JBDZVU010000085.1:0-13722 GCA_040255845.1 Nitrospiraceae bacterium
GAGAGCTTGCCTCTATCAAGACCCATAAAGGTACTTGAGCGAAAATGATGTACTCCTCGCCAACGGCGGCACGGAGGGCATGGAACAGCGACGCCTCAGACGGTGTCATAATAGATCGCTGCTTAAGTCTCACGCCGCCTGTGAGATCATCCTGGGTTCCCTGGGGATAACCCCTAGCACGGGTGAAGGTCTTAATAGCCAGCCTCACCAAATACAGTAGAGCGAGCCCTACCCCTAACCAAAGAAATACCATGCTATTCGGAAGAGCGAATTGTAGAGCGCTCATCAACTTGTCCTCAGCAGACGAAGATACCTCAGGACATTCTAAGCAAGATGAATTGTGTGTCTCCTTAATTTCGCTTTGTCTCACATCCCCTCGACCATCCACCAAACTGGAAAGAATCCGACGCTGCAGACCGTTCGGCGGTTAGCGAAGGCGCTGAAGGTGACGGTCGGGACATTGGTGGGGGACCCATGATAATTCGCGTTTTGCAGGAAGGGTGGCGGCATCAGTACGACCGGATGCATCGCACCCGCAGTCGGCTTACAGGCCTTACAAGCAGCCTCGAGTATGACGATGTTTTTTATCATGTCGCGCAGGGTATTTTCGCATCTCAAGGACTGGATCAAGGAAGACGATTCTCTTCCCGATCAGACAAGGAAAGCAGTAGCTTGCCAAGCCGAAGCGACCCATGACTTGCGCGTCATCGCCAACCTGGCGAACCATCGTGTTGATCAAAGGCCGGCAGAAACAGGTGCGCTGACCGGATGCGCGTCCGTCACAAGCCGGGAGCGCCTCTCAACGTTGCTCATGTCGGTGATCCGCGACGGCGTCGGCCCACGAGAGCCACAACGGGACGTGATGAGGTGGCTCACGCAGGTCGCAACCGCCGGGACGGTGGCGCTTCTTCTCGCGGCCGCCGCAGCCCGACCCGTGCAGGCCGAAGTCTACGGCCCCATCTCGCCGCTCGCCCCTTCCGACCCAGTCGCTCGTGTCGGTGACGGTGCAGACCGCTGGTGGAGTCGCCCCGTCGGCCCGTCGATGAGACATGAGTACCAGAGGAGCAGAGGGGCCCGTGCTTGGAGCGATGTCGTAGACGACGAGGAGATGATTGAACGCGTGTCGGGAGAGGACAAAGGGCCGCGGATTCCCGAACCGATGGTTTTCGACTTGGTGCGGCCATTGGGGGCCAAACGGGGCGAGGGAGAAGTCAATATTCTGGGGATCGTGCCCTTGGCGCGCACGTCCAGGACCGTCGATGATGCCGCCGACCCGTTGGGGCTTGTCCGCCGCAGCCCTGACACGCAAGGGCTGGAGTGGGCTCCGGAAATCGAGTATACGGTCCGCGACGGGTTGGCGCTGGAGTTCGAATTGCCCATGGAAAACGCCACCGTGGAGGCCTACAAGGCGGCTGGGCAAGTCAGCTTCGGCACGCTGTTCGAGCATCGTTACATTCACGGGCTGCAGGTGATCGGCCAATACGATCGTAACGCCGGCCTTTGGACCACCACCTACCTCTACCTGGCGGGCGTTCGAGTAAACGAGACCTGGAGTGTCTTCGGCATGTTCGGGCCGCGGTTCGAGCATGGCGCCCAGATCGGAGGACGAAACACCGAAGTGCTAGCCAATGTGACCCTGTTCGCCGACGTCACGGATCGCATCGTCATGGGAGTGGAGACCAACTTCGGCCAGGTGCTGAACGGGAGCCCGGCCCTGCTCGTGATGCCTCAGCTGCATTACGAAGTGGGCTCTCATTGGATGCTCCAAGTCGGAGTCGGGGTCCGCAGGACCGACGATTTGACGCTCCCCGAGGCCGGATTTCGGCTCATCCGGGAATTCTGACACGGCGTCGCGTACGCCCACGTTGCCCAGTTCGTTATTGGGGGCGAGGCAGAGGATCATTGGGTGGACGAGTTGGAACATCATCGCCCGTATTTCAAAATTCCGTCCCGACCACCGGGCTACGAACGCTGAAGATGCCTTAGGGGCGACGCCGTGCCATCCGCTAACAGACAGCCATCCGACCTTGCATTCGATATCGATCAGTGGGCAAAAGTAACTAGGCTGTCCTATGAACGGCAGGCGGTCGCGGCTGGCGATGCGAACCTATTGAAAAGTGGTGAGCCGGCTGGGACTCGAACCCAGGGCCCTCGCCTTAAAAGGGCGATGCTCTACCGACTGAGCTACCGGCTCACAGCGGGATGTCGGCAACAGACGCGGGACAGGGGGCGCATTCTATCACTCGCGGACGGCGAATAACTACCGGTGACTACGAGCGGTGTTTGGAACGGCGGATGGAGCAGTTGAGCGGATTGCGCAGGATGATTGTTTCGGCCCGCTTCGACCCAGTGGAAATCATGTCGATCCGGCAGTCGGCCAACTCCTCGATCCGGTCCAAATAGCGCTTGGCCTCGGCCGGAAGCTGCTTGTAGCTGGTCGCGCCGGTCGTCGATGTGGTCCATCCCTTCATCCGCTGGTACACCGGCTCGCACTTGGTCAACACCTCGAGATCGGCCGGCATCTCCTTATAGAGGACGCCGCGATAGGTGTAGCCGGTGCACACCTTCAGCTCCTTGCAGCCGTCGAGCACGTCGAGCTTCGTCAAGGCCAGCGAGGTCAGGCCGTTCACCCGCGTGGCATGGCGGACGACGACGCCGTCGAACCAGCCGCAGCGCCGGGCGCGGCCGGTCGTGGAACCGAACTCCCGTCCCCGCTCCTGCAACCCCTGCCCGACGTCGTCGGTCAGTTCGGTGGGAAACGGTCCGCTGCCGACCCGCGTCGTATAGGCTTTGGCGATCCCCATGACCGCGTCGATCATCGTGGGCCCCACGCCCGTGCCGGTGCAGGCGCCGCCGGCCGCCGAGCTCGACGAGGTGACGTAGGGATACGTCCCGAAGTCCACGTCCAGGTGCGTGCCCTGCGCGCCTTCGAACAAGACCGTCTTGTTCCGCTGGATCGCCCGGTTCAGCAGGGTCACGGTGTCGGTGATGTGGCTCTTGAGACGCTCCGCGTAGCCCATGTATTGATCGAACACCTTGTCGACTTGGAAGGTCTCCACTTTGTAGAGCCGTTCCAGGAACCAGTTCATCTCGACCAGATTCTCTTCGAGTTTCCGCCTGAACAGCGGGGGATTCAGCAGGTCGCCCACCCGAATCCCGATCCGCGCCATCTTGTCGGCGTACGAGGGACCGATGCCGCGCCCGGTGGTGCCGATCTTCCGCGATCCCTTCGATTGCTCCGTGGCCCGGTCGATCGCCTTGTGGTAAGGGAGAATGAGATGCGCCCGCTGGCTCACCGCGAAGTTCTTCCCGATCGTGATGCCCTTGGTGTGCAGCTGATCCATCTCGTCGATGAGGGCGCCCGGATCCACGACCACGCCGTTGCCGATGACGCACGTCGTCCCCCGATAGAGAATGCCGGAAGGGATGAGATGGAAAATATAGGTGCCGCGTTCGTTGATGACGGTGTGGCCGGCGTTGCTGCCGCCTTGATAGCGGACCACGATGTCGGCATCGCGGGCGAGGATGTCGACGATCTTCCCCTTGCCCTCGTCACCCCATTGGGCGCCGATGATGACCAAATTGCCCATGTGCGATGGATTCCGTTCGCCGCGTGGAATCAGAAAAAAGGCTCTGATCAGAAGCGGATCAGAGCCGGCGCCTCATGGTAGGTGCCGCCCCCCGTTTTGTCAAGCCGAGAACCTAGGGGCAGGACTGCGCTGCCGCCAAGACGCGGGCCGCGAGGCTCGCTCGGCCATTCCTTGACTGACCGTACCCTGCATGTTAGCATGCCCAGACTTCTCGCGGAGTTATCTTCTCTCGATCAACCGGGTGGGGCTGTGGCGCAGCTGGGAGCGCGCGTGAATGGCATTCACGAGGTCGCGGGTTCAATCCCCGCCAGCTCCACCAAACATCACTCCCATTGAATCCGCGACCGGGGGTTCCGAAGGGGGTGCGCCCCCTTCGCGGGGAGCGTGCGAGGGGGCTGGCCCCCTCCGCAAGAGCCGGCGAGAGAAGCAACAGGCGCGAGCCGGCGAGGGAGCGCGGTTCAATCCCCGCCAGCTCCACCAACTAACTCCCATTGAATCCGCGACCGGGGGTTCCGAAGGGGGTACGCCCCCTGCGTGGGGAGCGTGCGAGGGGGCTGGCCCCCTCTGCAAGAGCCGGCGAGAGAGGCAACAGGCGCGAGCCGGCGAGGGAGCGCGGTTCAATCCCCGCCAGCTCCACCAAACCAAGCTTGCTCGTGCCGCCGCGTTCGATCAAACCGCGGCGGATAGGTTTTTAGCCGCACCTGCATAGTGCTTATGCCTTCTGCCATCCGCACTGTCGAATTCGTCCTTCTGTTGTGACCTGCCGGTCACGTCTTGGTTTTTTCTGTCCGTCCCAACGTCGTCGCGCTCGACGAACCTCGTAAGGAAGTCACCGTCCCATGTTGCAGATTGAGTCACTCAATAAACAGTATTCGACGAAAGTCTTGCTCACCGAGGCCTCGGCCCATCTCAGGCCCAACTCGCGGGTGGGATTGGTGGGGCCGAACGGCGCGGGGAAGACCACGTTGTTCCGCATGATCCTGGGCGAAGAGTCGCCGGACAAGGGCACGATCCGCAAGCGGCCCCGGCTCCGCATCGGCTATCTGCCGCAGGAGCTCGAAACCATCACCGGCAAGACCGTCCTCGACGCGGCCCACCGCGACGAGTACCCCGAGTACGAAGCCAAGCGCATCCTGATGGGGCTGGGCTTCACGGAAGCGGATTTCGGCCGCTTGGTCGAAAAGCTGTCGGGCGGCTACCGCATGCGCGTGGCGTTGGCCCACCTGCTGCTCTCCAATCCCGACGTCCTCATGCTCGACGAGCCCACGAACCATTTGGACAAGCCCACGCAGCGCTGGTTCGAACAGTTCCTGCTCGACTCGCAGATGACGCTGCTCATCATCAGCCACGACACCGCGTTCCTCGACCGGGTGGTGACCCACATCTGGGAGCTGCGGCACCACAAGATCGAGGAGTACCGGGGCAACTATTCGGCCTTCCGCCAGCTGCGGGCCGAGCGGGACGCGCAATTGAAAGCGGCGGCGACACGGCAGGCCAAGGAAGTCGCGCGGGTCCAAAAATTCGTGGACCGCTTCCGCTACCAGGCCAACAAGGCGAGCCAAGTCCAGTCGCGCATCAAGCAGCTGGAGAAGATCAAGCTGATCGAGGTGCAGCGGGATCCCAAACGCGTGAAGTTCCGGTTTCCGGTGCCGGCGCCCAGCGGCCGGCAGGTGCTGGAGCTCTCAGGCGTCGCGAAGCGCTACGGCGAGAAGGTCGTCTACGAGCGGCTCGATTTTTCGGTGGAGCGCGGCCAGCGCGTCGCGCTCGTGGGTGAGAACGGCGCCGGCAAGAGCACGCTGCTGAAGATGCTGGCCGGGGTGCTGCCGCCGGACAAGGGCACGCGGACCGTGGGACACGGCGTCACCCTCCACTACTTCGCCCAGCACCAGGCCGACACGCTGAACCCGGAGCACACGATCCTCGAAAGCCTGGAAGAGGCGACCAAGCACGCCGAGATGAATTTTCTCCGCGGCATCGCGGGCGCCTTCCTCTTTTCGGGCGACGATCAGAAGAAGCCGATCAAGGCCTTGAGCGGCGGCGAACGGAACCGGGTCGCGCTCGCCCGCATGCTGGTCGAGCCGGCCAACACGCTCCTGCTGGACGAGCCGACGAACCACCTCGACCCCGCCTCCGTGGACGTGCTGACCGATGCGATGACCGAGTTTCCCGGCACCATCATCTTCATCTCGCACGATCCCACCTTCCTCACCCGCATCGCCACCCGCGTGGTGGAGATCGAAGACGGCAAGGCGCGGAACTTCATGGGCGATTACGAGTACTACCTCTGGAAGAAGGCGCAGGAGCTGGAGTCGATCAAGGAATCGAGCGACGCGCTGGACGGCAAAGGATCTACGAAGTCGACCCCGGCGCCGACGCGCGCCACGGTGCATCAGCACGCCGCGCCGAAGGGCGCGGGCGGCGAGCGCCGAGACCTGGCCAAGACGCAGGCGCGGCTCGAAAAGCAGGTGGCCCGGGCGGAAGCGGAGATCGCCGAATCGGAGCAGAAGGTCAAGGCCCGTGAAGCGGAGCTGGCCGATCCGAAGCTCTACGAAGACTTCGCCCGGTGGAACGCATACCACCAGGAGCACGAAACGTGGAAGCGCGATCTCGAACGGCTCAACGCCCGGTGGGAATCCCTGTCGGCGGAATTGGAAGAGGTGAAACAGAAGCTCGCGACGCTCGGGTGAGGCCCTGCCCGGCCGAGCAATCAGACTAGGCCGAAGACTTGATGGTTTCTTCCAGGTAGTAGTACAGCCAGCGGTTCTTCTCTTTGGTCACCAGCTCGTCCCACACCACGCCGACCAGATACCCCTTCGTCCACGGTTTCACCCAGGCGACGGTGCCGTCCAGCTTTTCCTGCTGCTCGGCCTGATCGGAGTCCAAGAACGCCAGCGAGACGGTGACTTTCTCGTTCGGCGGAAATTTTTCCTTCGTCCGGAGCCCCGCGCCGATTCGATTGACGTTGTCGAGCACGGCCGTCGACGCGCGCCCGCCGCTTTTCGGCGCGATGAAGGCGGAGCCGACGAGCGTGGCGCGCACGAATTTGCGCCGTTCGCTCGCGGCGATCAACGTCGCCGGTCTGGGGTCGGTCTTTTCCGCCTTCTTCATGTTGTCTAAGTATAACCGATTAGAACGCTTTGTAAACCTCAAAAAATGGCCTATTTCTCCGTCTTGGGCCGGTAGTACCGCCGGTCTTGGAGCGGCTCCGGCAGGTGCGGCTGCTCGGTTTTCGCGCCCGGGTCGTCGTGCACATAGCGATACCCCTGGCCATAGCCCAGGTCCTTCATGAGCGACGTGACGGCGTTGCGCAGATGGAGAGGAACCCCAAGATTTCCATGGGTTCGAGCGTCCTCACGGGCTTCGAGCAGCCCCCTGTACGAAGCATTGTCCTTGGGGCGGGTCGCCAGGTAGGTGGCCCCCTGCGCCAGGTTGATCTGGGCCTCCGGCAGCCCCACGAACTGGACCGCCTGGGCCACGCTGGTGGCCACGACGAGGGCCAGCGGATCGGCGTTGCCGACGTCTTCCGACGCGAAGATCACCATCCGCCTGGCGATGAACTTAGGGTCTTCCCCGGCCTCGAGCATGCGCGCGAGCCAGTAGAGGGCCCCGTCGGGATCGGAGTCGCGCATGCTCTTGATGAACGCCGAGATGACGTTGTAGTGCTCCTCCCCCTGCTTGTCGTAGCGCAGCGACTGCCGCAGCAGCGCGGACTCCACCGTGGCGGCGTCGACCGTGCAGGTGCCATCCGGCTGGCGGGGCGCCTGCTGGATGACGAACTCCAGAGCGGTCAACATCGCGCGCGCGTCGCCGTTCCCATAGGCCACCAGCCGCCGTTTCGCCTCGTCGGCCATCGCGACGTTCAGGGCGCCGAAGCCCCGCTCGCGATCGGTCAGCGCCCGCTCCACAATCGCCTCGAGGGCCGAGTCGGCGAGCGGCTGGAGGACGACGACCAGAGAGCGGGACAGCAACGGAGCGATGACTTCGAAGGACGGATTCTCCGTCGTCGCGCCAATCAGAATCACTGTGCCGCGTTCCACGTGCGGAAGAAACGCATCCTGCTGGGCCTTGTTGAACCGGTGGATTTCATCGACGAACAAGACCGTTCGCTGCTGGTGCAGCGCCAGGCGGTGCTCGGCCGCCTTGATGATCTCGCGCAATTCCACGATGCCGCCGGTGACGGCCGAAAAGGGGACGAACTGCGCCGCGGTATGGCGGGCGATGAGGCGGGCCAACGTCGTTTTGCCGGACCCGGGCGGGCCCCAAAAGATGACCGACGACAGTTGATCCGATTCGATGGCGTTGCGGAGCGGGCGGCCGGGTCCGACGATCTCGTCCTGCCCGACCAACTCGTCGAGGCTGGTGGGGCGCATGCGTTCCGCCAACGGCGGCAGCGGCCGGCCGCTCGCCTTGGCGGCGCTTGCGAACAGATCGTCTTGTCTCGAGTGACGGGTCATCGCGATCCGATGGTATACGCCCTTTGGGATTCTACAGCAAAGGCATCCGGGAATCCTTGACGCGCGAACGACGGCGGTGGTACAGGACGGAGAGCCCGCGCCGCTTCATGCACACCACCATCAACGGCATCACGCTCGCGTACGACGACCAGGGAACCGGGATTCCGCTCGTCCTGCTCCATGCCTTTCCGCTGAACCGCACCATGTGGCAGCCGCAGCGGGAGGCCCTCGTGCCCCACTGCCGGGTCATCACCGTCGATCTGCGCGGCCACGGCGAGTCGGAGGCGCCGCTCTGGCACTATACGCTGGACCAGGCCGCGGACGACGTACGCGCGCTGCTCGATCACCTGTCGGTCGAGTCGGCGGTGTTGGCCGGTCTTTCGATGGGCGGGTATATCTGTTTTGCGTTTCACCGGCGCTACCCCGGCCGGCTGCGGGGCTTGATCCTGGCGGACACGCGGGCGCAGGCCGACACGCCGGAAGGGCGGAACGGGCGCTTCATGATGGCGCAGGTGGCGTACCGGCAGGGACCGGCCGCGATTGCCGATCTGATGCTTCCGAAGCTGTTCTCGCCCGCCACGCTTCGCGACCGGCCCGAGCTCGTTCAGACGGTGCGCGCGATGATCGAGGGGAACGAAGTGAGCGGGATCGCGGGAGATCTGATGGCCATGGCGGAGCGGCCGGATTCGACCCCGGACCTGGAGGGCATCCGCTGCCCCACGCAAATCATCGTCGGGGAACTGGACCAGGCGACGCCGCCGGCCGACAGCCGGCTCATGGCCGACCGCATCCCGGGGGCGCGGTACACCGTGATTCCCGGCGCGGCCCATCTCTCCAACCTGGAGCAACCCGAGCAGTTCACCGCCGTGGTCCGGGAGTTCCTCGCGCAGCTGTCCGGATGATCAGTCGGAGTCGCCGACGGCGCCGGCCTGTATCAGCTTGAGAAACTCCAGGCGCGTCTGCTGCTGGGTGCGGAACGCCCCGAGCATCGAACTGGTCACCGCCACGGTATTCTGCTTTTCCACGCCCCGCATCATCATGCACAGATGCCGGGCTTCGATCACCACCCCGACGCCATGAGCGTTCAGCTTGTTCTTCAGGGTCTCGGCGATCTGCACGGTCAGCCGTTCCTGCACTTGCAGGCGCCGCGCGAACGTATCGACGATCCGCGGGATCTTGCTCAACCCGACGACTTTCTTGTTCGGCAGATAGCCGACGTGCACTTTGCCGAAGAACGGCAGGAGATGATGCTCGCACATGCTGAAGAAGTCGATGTCCTTCACGATCACCATCTCGTCGTATTCGATCGGGAAGAGCGCGCCGTTGAGCAGCTGGTCGATGTTACGCTGATAGCCCTGCGTCATGAAGGCCAGCGCCTTGGCCACCCGTTCCGGCGTTTTCAGCAGCCCGTTCCGTCCCGGCCGCTCCCCGATGGCGAGCAGCATCTCCGTCACCAACGACTGCAGCACGTCGAGATCCGCTGGGCGCCCCGTCCCCTGGACGTCTTCGCTCTCCCGCCGCGCGCGTCGCGCGATCGCCTGTTTAGCCATGAACCGTCTCCGTCTTGCGGCGGGCGACGCGGCCAGCCCCCGCATATTCGAAATAGTTGTCCCGCGTCTCGATGAGCCCGACCTTCTTGAGCCGCCCCGCCCCCACGTGCGGCACCAGCAGATCCCAGATCAGCAACACCAGATTCTCCCCCGTCGTGGTCCGAGCGGCGAATTCCGGGTCCTGATTCAAGTCATGATGATCGAACCGCCGCACGATGCGCTCGTGGACGATCTCGTCCAGCGCCGCGAGATCGAACGGCTTCCCGTCGGGGCCCTCCCCGACCGTGACCAAGACCACGTAGTTGTGGCCGTGCCCGTTGGGATTGTTGCACTTGCCGAACGCCGCCCAGTTTGCCTCATCCGAGAGATGCTCGCTGTGCAGCCGGTGCGCGGCGCAGAAGCGGTAGCGTCTGGTGGCGGTGATGTGTGCCATCGCTCGTCCCTCTCAACACAACAAAGCCAGGACCACCGGAAATCGGCGGCCCTGGCCTGGTGGTGCTGTGCCTTGCGATCCGCAGAGGATCCCTTCCGGGCGCCTTAGGCGCTGAAGGAGCTCCCGCAGCCGCAGGTGGTCTTTGCTTGCGGATTCTTGATCGAAAATCCCGACCCTTGCAGGCTGTCGACGTAGTCGACTTCGGCTCCCTGCAGGAGCGGCGCACTCTGGGAATCCATGATGACCTTCACGTCGCCTTTTTCGATCACCGTATCGTCCTCGGCCATCTTGGACTCGAAAGCCATGCCGTATTGATAGCCGTGGCAGCCACCCCCCCGGACGTAAATCCGCAGTCCGACCACGTCCTTTTCCTCTGCCATCAGCTCCCGAATCTTCTGCTCCGCGACCGCGGTAATGGTAACCATGGTTCCTCCTCTATAGATCCAGGCAGACACCGTCCCCTGGGTTGACTTAGTGTAACACCTCTCTACCGAATATCAACACCCTCGGCTTCGGCCGTCCGGGTTGACGGGGCCGCCCACTTCGAGTCGGGCACCCGCACGACGACGTCGCCCAGCACCCTCGCTTGGCACCCCAAGCGGTGCCAGGGCTCGGTCAACGCTTCGCGGTCGAGGAGATCCTGCTCCTCGAAGTCGATTTCCGACAGATGCTCGCCGCCGCTCTGCACTTCCACCCGGCAGGTCGTGCACGACGCGTTGCCGCCGCAATCATGGTTCAGCGGAAAGCCCAATTCTTTCGCCGCATCGAGCAACGTCATGTTGTGCGTGACGTCGCCGCTCTTGCCTTGGGGATGAAGAAACGTCACCTTCGGCATCGCGACTCCTCATGACGGAACGCCCACGGCGGCCGGCACGGCGCCGTAGGGACACCGCTGCAAACGAATGTGGTCTTCGTATTCCTGCCTGAACAGTTTCACGCTGCTCTGCACCAGCACGGCGGCCCCGGTCACCAAGGTGCAATACCCGGTGCCTTTCACGAACCCGCACAGCTGGAGCAGGCTGTCGAGATCCTTTTGCGTGCCCTGCCCGTCTTCGATCTTGGCCATGAGCGTTGCCAGGTTCATCGTCCCCATCCGGCAGGGCGGGCATTGGCCGCAGCTCTCGTTCTTGAAAAACTTCGAGAAGTGCAGCGTCTTCGCCACCATGCAGGTGGCGTCGTCCACCACGATGACGCCGGCGGACCCCAAACCCGTTCCGGCCTTCTTCAGCGAATCGAAGTCCATGGAAAGATCGAGCTGATCGGCGGTCACCATGGAGAAGGCGGGGCCGCCCGGGAAGACCGCCTTGATCTTGCGCCCGCCCGGCACGCCGCCGCCGCAGCCCTCCACCAGCTCGCGGATCGTGATGCCCATCGGCATTTCATACACGCCGGGCCGGTTCACCGCGCCGCTCAGCGAGAACATCATGGTCCCCGGGCAGCGCTCCGTCCCCACTTCGGTGAACCACGCCGCGCCCTTGTAGAGGATCCGCGGAATGTTGCACAGCGTTTCGACGTTGTTCACCAAGGTCGGCTTGCCGTACAGGCCGAAATCGGTCGGATAGAACGGCGGCTTTTGGCGCGGCATGGCGGGGCGCCCCTGCATCGACTCCAGCATCGCGGTCTCTTCCCCTGCCACGTAACTGCCGTGCCCTTCGAAGACTTGCAGGTCGATGTCCACCCCGCTGCCGAACACATTCTTTCCGAGGAGGCCCCGCTCCCTGGCCTGGGCCAGTGCTTTGTGAAGATTCTGCCGCTCTTCCTCGTATTCGTGGTTGACGTAGATGAAGGATGCTTTGGCTTGGACGGTGTGGGACGCGATGAGGCACCCTTCGATCAATTGGTGGGGCAGCGTCTTGAGCAGATGCCGGTCCTTGAACGTCCCCGGCTCGTGTTCACCGGCGTTGCAGACGAAATAGCGTTCTTTCACCCGGTGGTTCAACACCTTGTCCCATTTCACGCCGGTGGGGAACCCGGCGCCGCCCCGCCCTCGAAGACCGGATTTCTTCAACTCCTCGACGACTTGGGGAGCCTTCCACTCCTGCACGCAGCGCTTCCAGGCCTCGTAGCCGCCCACCTTGAGATAGCCGTCTATCTCCCACGGTGCTCCTTCAAGCTGTTGGACGAGGCGCGGATCGCTGAGCATCGGCATGGTCTAGTCCTATGAAAACATGGGCAAAGCGGAAAGCGTACTATACGAGGGCGCGGCGGCCGGCGTCAAGGAAACCGGATGCAATGGGCCTGAATGTTCAATCGGTTAGGGCTTGGGCCCTATGCCCGTTTAGGCATACAGGGTATGGCCACGGAATGAAGTCGATGGGACACTGGGCCGCCGCACGCGGCGGCCCAGTCCAGCCGCGAGCGGTTACTTGAAGTGGCTGCCGGCGCCCATGAAGAACAGCATGGGAATCGACAGCAGGAAATTGACCCGTGACGCGAGCAGCGCGGTCCGCCCCCACTGCGCCATTTCAGCGGGCGCCGGGGTGCCCTGTGCGGCGGCCGTCACGGCGGCGATGATCTTCTTTTGGTTGGGCCAGATGATGGCATGGACGTTGGCCATCATGATGATCCCCAGCAATCCCCCGATGCCGAGCGCGATGGCCCCCGTTCCGCCCTTGGAATAGAGATAGAAATACAGCACGATCCCGGCCAGGACCGTCACCGTCGCTCCGTGACGAAACCAGTTCAACGCCGACGGCATGAGCTTGGGAATGACGATGTTCTTGGTCGGACCGTCGAGGCTCTTCATGAACGCCGCGTTGATCAGATTGAAGAAATACAACAGCCCGATCCACGTGATGCCGGCCAGGAAATGCACCCACCGCATGATCACGCCGAACCAGTCGGCCTCGCCGGCCCCCACGCCTGCGATGCCGAGATACACCACTATCAGAACGACGGCGAGCGCAAACCCGGCGCCCATCGTCTGCATCGGATCTTCCAAAAATTTCATAGCTCCCTCTCGTCTAACGGTTTACTGCTACGTCGCTGTCTGTACTGCAGCGCCTTGGAAATTGTCAAGGCGAGCGCCGGCCGCACTTACGCCATGAGGCGGTCCACCGCCGCACACAGCTCGCGGACCGCGTTCGCGGACACTTCCAGCGCCGCCTGCTCCTCGGCCGTCAACTCGTACTCGACGATCCGCTCGGCGCCTCCGCGGCCGACCGCCACCGGCACGCCGACGACCACGTCCTTCAATCCATATTCGCCTTCGCACAGGACTGCCGCGGGCAGCACGCGCTTCTGGTCCTGCATGACGGCCTCGACCATGTCGACCGCGGCGGCCGACGGCGCGTAAAACGCGCTGCCGGTCTTCAGCAGGCCGACGATCTCCGCGCCGCCGTCCCGCGTCCGCCTGACGATCGCCTCGAGCTTGTCCTTGGACATGAGTTCGGACACCGGCCGTCCCTTCACGGTGGTATAGCGGGGCAGCGGCACCATCGTGTCGCCATGCCCTCCCAACACCATGGCATCCACCTCCGGGCGGGGCACGTTGAGCTCGGCCGCGATGAAGGTCCGCATGCGCGCCGTATCGAGCACGCCCGCCATGCCGAGAATCCGCGACTTCGGCAGGCCGCTCACCCGGCGGGCCACATGGACCATGGCATCCAGCGGATTGGTGACCAGAATCAAAATGACTTCGGGCGAGCGCGCCACCAACTCGGTGACGACGGACTTCACGATCGTGGCGTTGGTCG
>JBDZVU010000158.1:0-3470 GCA_040255845.1 Nitrospiraceae bacterium
ACGTGCTTGGCGCAAATCAGCTGCAGCATGTCGGTGACGCTCGGCAGGAGGACCCACTCGGAGTTGTCGGAGGTTTCCGCGTCCACCGGGATCCAATACCCACGGTCGATGCCTTGTTCCAGATGGCCGTGTCCCGCGTAGTAGATCAATAAATTGTCTTTTTCGGTCAGCATCTTCCGGTACTGATTGAGCGCCTTCATGATCTGCCCGCGCGTCGCATCGGTCAGCAGCGTGACCTGGAAGCCGTACTGATTTTTGAGGACGTCGGCAACGGCCTTGGCGTCGGAGATGGCGTTCATGAGTTGAGGCCAGTGCCGGTAGTGATCGTTGCCGATGACGAGCGCGTGGTAGCGGCCGAATCCCGCGAGGTCTTGCTTGGGAGGGGCCGGCGGTTTTGCCGCACCGCGGCCGGTCAGCGTGAACTTCATCGCCGCGCGCTTGTTCTGCAGATCCACCGCGAGGATTTGGACGAGCAATTCGTCCTGATTGGAACGGAGCGGCGGCAGCACGGCCGTGAAGACGCCGTCCGCGTTCGGCTTGACCGCTTCCCCATTGACCGTCAGGCTGCGAAGCCCCGCCGGGGCGAGGACACGGCCGGTCACGGTTCGTCGGCCGCCGGTGGCAACCGGTACCACCGTATGGTCGGCGGCCACCGACACGCCCCTGGTTCTCAGCAGCGGGGGGTCGATGATGTCGAGCGACGGGCCTTCGAATCCCAGATCCGTCACGGCCGCCACTTCCAGCGCTTTGGCCTGCTTGTCGGCGTCGGCTTCGAGGCGGGTTATTTTCTGCTGGAGTAGCGCCACTTCCTTGTTGCGCTCGTCCGCTTCACGCCGGGCTTGTTGGACCTGCTGCTGAAGCGTGCGGACGGTCTCTTCGTACTGAGCGATGGCCGCTGACTGATCGGGCTTAGCGCGCAGTTGCGCCAACTCGGCCTGGGCCTTGCTGTACCGCTCCTCGGCTTCACGGATCCTCTGCTGCTCTTCCGACGCAATCCGCCGGCGGTCTGCCAACTGGCTGCTCAGCAACGAGAGATCTTGCGTGACGGACGCAAGCTGAGCCCGCAGAGCCTGGGCTTCGGTGTCCTTCCGCGCGACGGTTTGCTCGAGGACCTGGATGCGCTCGGCGTTCCGTTCGAGCTGCGTAATGCGGTCCTGAAGCCGGAGGACCTCGGCTTCGCGTTCGGTAAGGCGCCGCCGATCCTGCGTCATCGTATTGGCGAGCGTCTGGATCCGCTGCTCCAGGGCCGCGGCCTGCTGGCTGGAGTCCGGTTTGCGCTTGAGTTGTGCCAATTCAGCCTGTAGCGCCTGGGATTGATGCTCTTGCTGCGCGAGCTTTGCACGGGCTTCCTCCGCCTGAGCTGATCGGTTGCTCAGCTCCTGCCGCAAGGCCTTGGTCTGCTGGCTGACGGTCTGCAACTCCGCCGACAGCTTCTGGATCTCTTGGTTCTTGGCCGCCAGGGCCTGCTCCAATTCCCGAATCCGAGCCGCGGCTTGGGGATCGGCCTGAGGCTTTGGCGCGATCTTGGCGAGGGTCGCTTCGTTGAATCCGGATGCCTTGGCGAACCACTGTTGGGCTTGCCGGGGATCTTTTTCGACGCCGAGCCCTTGCTCATAGAGGCGGCCCAACGCGATTGCGGCACGCTTGTCGCCCTGCTCGGCCGATTTCCGATACCAGCCCGCGGCCTTCGCATAGTCCGGCGTGGTCCCCAGGCCGCGCTCATAGATGGTGCCGGTATAGTATTGTGCTTCCGCCGATCCCTTTTCCGCTTCGCTGAGCCACACCTTGAGGGCGGATCGATAATCCGCTCGATCGGCGGCCACGTATTCTCCTCCACGGATGGCGCAATCTTCCTTGGTCGTTCTGACGGGGCGGCGCTCGGTCACGTAGGTCGTCATCGTGCCGAGCTGACGAATCTGCCCGGGCAGGAGGCAATCCACAACCTCATAGGCATCGGCGTTGCCGGGAGCGTTGACAGCGGCACTGACCGCCGAGACGGAATCGACGGCCGAGGGCTCAGACGCGCAGGCGGCGAGGCTGAGAAGCAGGAGCACGGTTCCGCCGCAATGGCGGGACCCGACCGTGAATGGCGTGGCGATCATGAGCTGCCTTGTCGCTCCGTGGGGGGAAGGGGACCAGTCCCTATTGAGTCGCCGCCTCCCTTCACCTGGTTCAATTAGGTAGGGTGGCTTAGAAAGTGGCTCCATACTGCCGTTGCAGCCGGCTCACAGTCTACCTATAATGTGCCGCCCGCGCCAAGGGACATGTGAACCATCTTGCCCTCGCGCGCGACGGACGTGTGAATCCACCTTGCCGACGAGGGAGGGCTGATATGAGGGCAAATTCGACGCTGCATGCGATGGCACGTCCTAATCGGTTGTTTTTCATTCCACCAGTTTTCACTCTCCTTGCTCTTGTGATTCTCCCTCTAAATGCACCAGCTCAGGTTTTGGATCAGAAAGTGACCAGCCTCCTGCTTGGCAACTGCGCCGGTTTGCTAGGCACTCCTGGAGTCACAACTGGACTGGGGCCTAACCTCACACAAATATGCCAGTTTCCAGGCACCAGCGCTTCGAACGGGAGTTCCGCAGGCGGTGGAGCATCCTCCGTTCAAGCCTCCGCAGTGTCCGTGCTGAACAGCAGCATGCTTCGGAGGCTGGAAGAGCTGCGAGGGGAGGGCGGCCAAGAAAGCGCTCAAGCGTCCGCCATGCTGATGAACCCATTCGGCCTCATGGCGCCCGGTTTGTTTCGCGGCATGAGCATGACGTCGCCCACGTCCGGCACAGATGGCGGAGGGAGCGCTGCCTTCAATCTTGGCACTCCGACTCGATGGAAGGGGCTCGGCCTCTTCGCATCCGGGTTGGTAGAAGCGTTGGATCGAGATGTCACCACATTCCAAGACGGATACAAGTCCACGATTCTTGGATTTACGGCGGGGGCCGATTATCGATTCAGTCGCCAGGTGGTTGCTGGCGGAGCCTTCAGCTACGCCAATACCCACGGGGACTTCAAAAATGGCGGGGACTTCAACACCAACAGTTATACCGTTAGTCTGTTCGGGTCGTACTTGCCGACGGACCGGACGTTCGTACAAGTGTTCGGCGGCTATACGAACAATAATTATCTGGTGTCCAGGGCGGCCAGAGCGTTCATCGCAGGAAGTGGATTAAATCCATCACGGGATGTAAATGGGTTCGCTTCGAGCAATAGCTCGGGCGATGTATTCCGGCTCAGCATGATTACAGGCTACGATCATCCTATCGGCATGTTTACGGTTGGACCACGGATCGGCGTCAACTATAGCAACACGCATATCCACGATCATGCCGAGAACGGCACGACAGGAATCGAACTGAAGTATGACGACCAGTGGGTGAACTCGCTCCAAAGTGTGGTCGGCGTGCTCGCGCAGGCGGCGTTCAGCACGAGCATCGGAGTGCTGGTGCCGCAGGTCAATGCGGACTACATCC
>JBDZVU010000086.1:0-13697 GCA_040255845.1 Nitrospiraceae bacterium
TATTTCTTGCGGCGGTCTGCGTGAAACCGCTGGCCAGAGTAATTGCCTGTAACAGTGTGGTCTTCGTCTTCAGTGGATATTTTCCCGGCTTCGCCACTTCACCTAACACATAAATGGTGTAACTGTTCACCTCCTTGACGACGATTGAGACCGTAGGATTCTCCATGAACGCCTTCAGCCTATTCGAATCTCCTCCGTCAATTGCGTGGTCGTGCGTCCAACCGCAAGGACGTCACCAATTAAAGGAAGTGAGATGCGACCATCTGGCCGAACTTGCACTAATTTTGACAGATCTGGATTTTTCCACACCGTGATTTCGAGAAGATCCTCAGGACCGAGCACGTAATCGGCCGTCACAGTCAGAGAGGATTTTTCACTCGATTGCTCCGTCACACTCGCTTGCTTTCCGCCTTGCGCCGCAGCGATGCTCGTCGCCTCGCATAGGATCACCAAACATAGGCATGCAACTGGCGTCTTCATGTCCATCTTGAATCCCTCACTGTCTTGATAGACCCGGATGATCCCATCATTGTTCAAAACATAAACTTCAATCCGACGAAGTAGGCACCATTCCCATTTGCCTTCCCGAACGGCAACCGTCTCGTCCAGCGCACTTCGGCCAAGGTTGGGGTGTCCGCAACGGTGATGGGTGTCGGCACATACACCTTCAGCACTTGCTCCACGTCCGGCGCCTGATCCATCAACACCAACATGCCCCCGCTGCTGATGTTGAGCGACAACGCCTTGCCGCCTCGCGTCGACTCGTTCGAACCGTCGAGCGGCGGGGTCATCTCATAGGGAATGGGCCGCAGTAACGTGACCCTTTCACTATGATTCTCCTGAGAACTGTTCATCGGCCATTCCCACTCCGTCTGTGCCACGTTACCCCTCCTCGATAAGAAATCAGACCATTCGATGACCGGCCCAAGAGACGGAACGGTCGTCGGCCCCCCCCTGTATGATTCGAGATTTGTTCGCCAATCGTTGGCTAGCCAAGCGGTATGTCCAACGTTGCGTGACATCGGCAAATATAGAGGCGGGCTTCTGTCTCAACAATACCGATGACGTAGGCCGCTTTCTCGAAGGTAGGTGTTGACTCCCCCTAAAGGGTTAGGTACTATTTCGCCTCTCCGAGCCAAGGGTAACAGAAGGGCTTCCATTGTCGAGCGGGATCGTTTTTTCCCCTCCGAAGCATGAGCGCAACACCTGGGTCAAGCGATCAATCTGAAGGTCTTGTCGACCAGCGAGCAGGTTCCGGCATCGTCGTGCTGTCTGCTTCCATGCAGCTGCTCCACATGAATCGGCAAGCGTCTGAGCTGGCGAAGAAGATCAACGCTTCCGAGCATGGATCTGCCAACAAATCGGCGCACGGCGTGTTACCGGCCGCGCTGACTGAGCTGTGCGGGGAAATCATCAAAGCCCTTCATGTCCGCACAGAAGCCAAGGATTGGGAGCAGTTCGAAGTCAAACGGGTCACAGGAGACCCGAATCAGCCGGTTCTTCTCCGGGGCTTCGGGCTCCCGGATCCCAGCGGCATTCAGGCCGCCCGGCTTGTCGTCACGATGGAAGAGCTGGGGCGGAGGCAAAACCTCAATACAGAACATGCCCGTGAGCGGTTCCAGTTGACGAACCGCGAGCAGGCCGTAGTCGAGCATTTGGCCAAGGGATGGACTAACAAAGAGATTGCTAATGCATTGGAGATTACTGAACAAACGGTGAAGGAACACATCAAACACATCATGCGTAAGACGAACGCAACCACACGGACCGGGATCCTGGTCCAGATCTTCAATTCCTGACCCCCTGACACCCCTCGATGGGCTGTGTTAAAAAATCAACGGTGGTGATTGTTTCCCACAGTTTATTTCATGAATGAAATGAAAAATACTTTATTATCAATATGTTGCGATACAATGGCCTCGGCCTGCAGATTGCAGAAGCGGTGGGTAGGAAATGCCTATCATGGAAGCGTCTAAAAGACAGAACTTTGTGTATGGGTTGGTATTAGCCGGCCTCCTGATGTCCGGCTGTCAAACCGGAAACGCGCCGAAGGTGGGCGGGCTGGACAATACTGGTTTCATGTCGCTATGGGAAACCTACTCTCACTGCAAGACATCGACGACCGTCAGCGAAGCGTCTCGGGATATGCGCGTGTTGACCCAAGCCACGCGTCTGCGGAATGCTCAAGATGAGTTCGTGCTTCCGTTGCCCGGCCGGCTTCAGCAACTGGTTTCGAACCCTACGAACAGATTAGCCGTCGATGTCAACGCCATGGCGTCGGCCTGCTCGCTTCACGCGGGACAATTGGCGCTGGAGCAGGGTCAGATCGACGTGGCACGCGAGCTGTTCAGCACGGTGTTGACCTTACAGTCCGAGCAAGAGCCGAGTTACTATCTGGCGCAGGCCAAGTCGTTCCTACGAGACATCGACCGCGGCGTAGAGATTTCCAGCATCAAGACGCCGTAGCTGGCTTCCCGCTTCCTGCCCCCCTTCCCATTTCCTTGTATAGCGAGACGTACTCCTTCGCCGCATGAGTCCACGACACGTCGGTCTGCATTCCGGTTTGCATCAGACCATGCCACCGGTCTCGATCTTTAAAAATCTCCAACGCCAGCAGCATGGTGGAAAGCAGCGAGTCGCCGGAGGCATCGACCACGTGGAACCCTGTCGCTTGTTTCGACGCGGCAGTGGACGGTTTATAGGGAACCACGGTATCGGCAAGCCCACCGGTCTTCCGAACGATGGGAACAGTCCCGTATCTGAGACTATAAAGCTGCGTCAGCCCGCAAGGCTCATAACGCGACGGCATGATCATCATGTCTGCGCCGCCTTCCATCCGGTGGGCAAGACCTTCGTCGAATCCGACGTGGACGCTGAGCTTGTCTCGGTATTTCTTTCTCGCGGCCTGTAGCTGCTCCTCAAGCACCGGATCTCCTGCGCCCAAAATGATCAACTGCAGGTCAAGCCGCATCAATTCCGGCAGAATCTCCAACAGTAGATCGAATCCCTTTTGAGAAGTCAGCCGCCCGATCGCCGCGGCCAGAGGCACATCCCGATCCGGTAATTGCATCTCACGCTGCAGAGCTTTCTTGCAGATGCGCTTGCCGGACAAATCCGCCAGTGAATACGTCGCAGGCAAATAGCCGTCGGTTTCCGGATTCCATATCGTGACATCAATACCGTTCGCGATGCCCCTGATTTTGTCTGGCCGAGAGCCCAAGACGCCCTCGAGTCCGCATCCGAACTCCTTCGTCAGAATTTCTTTGGCATACGTAGGGCTCACCGTCGAGACGGCATCAGAGAACAGTATCCCGCCTTTGAGCAGGTTCATGGACCCATAAAATTCCAGGGCACTGGGGGCGAACAGCGACCGGGGGAGGCCCGTGGCATCGAACTGGGCTGCAGGGAACAATCCTTGGTAGCCAATGTTGTGGATCGTCAATAAGGTTTTAAGATTATCTAATGATGGATGCCCGTCGTGCTTGAGATAAACGGAACACAGCGCAACTTGCCAATCATGCAAGTGTAGGACATCGACCTTTCCCATACCCTCGGCCTGCACATGCTCAAGAGCCTGCAACACGCCCTGGCTGAAAAACGCGAACCGTTCGAGGTTGTCCGGGTAGTCCAAGCCGTTTTCTTGGTAGAGATTGGGGCGATTGAAGTACGGATCGCATCGGATGGTGAGGACGCGTACCCCCCCGGCATCGGCTGGATCCTTCACCTGCTCGATGAGCCCTGTTTGTCGTGCCCCGCCCACCGTCAGGCTGAACTTCGCGATCTGCCGGCGCGCAGGAATTCTCAGTGTGTCCGGATACCCGGGCAGTATCAGGGACACCCGATGCCCGAGCTTGGCGAGTTCGAGAGGAAGAGCGCCGACCACATCGGCCAATCCCCCCGTCTTGGCATACGGAACGGCTTCCGCGGCGGCAAAAACGAGATTCAGTCGATGAGGATCAGCCGGTGGCATTCCGAAGATGAGCGCTATGGCGCCGGTGAGCCGTCGAGGCGCGTCCGGAAGCGTTCTTCATAGGCCCATGCCTTGACTAGCGCATCCATCTGGTCCGGTTTCAATTCTTCCCGATAGACCAGATATTCGTCGTGGAAGACGAGCAGCCATCCGCGTTCCGGATACAGGAAAAAAACTCCTTCTCCCGCATAGACGGTCGCCTCCCAGCCTTTGGGCGCCTCACCGGCCGCGACGCGGCTGCGCGGAACCATTTGGCGGTCCGGCATGACGAAGAACTGCGTGAACTCGCTATGGTGATGCGGCGGTTTGCCCCACACATTAACCACTGCCCTGGTTGAGATCTGCTCCAAGACGAGATTGTTGGCCCGGACAAGCCGCTCCTGCTCCTGGATGGGCGGCACCCCGCGACAGGCGCTGAGACTACACAGCAGCAGCACTCCGGCGACCATACGATGCCACTCCCGCGATCGCGCCGTCACATCAACCGCCTGGATTTCGGTTCCGCCGGCTTCACCGGTTGGCAGATATCGCATTGACACAGCCGCCGGAGCAGCGTGTAGGCATAGATGCCGGTGTCATGGCCATCGCTCCATTTGAATTGCAACGCATACCGGCCGACAGGTTCCACATCTTGAAGCATGATCAGCATGGGGACGTCCTCCGGCTTGACCTTTCGTTCACCGGTCCACTCGTCGACGCAGGCGGCACACGGACACTGCTGACGAAGGAAACGGACCGGATAGACACCCTTGTGGCCATCGCTCCACGTAATACCCAAGACTCCTTTGTCGAGCCACTCCATATCGCGGGGTTCAAGCACCGCCGTCATGCTCATCTCCGTATCAGAAAGCCCGTGTGTCATGCGTACATGGAAGGGGACAGGAAATTTGCGGGAGGCAGCCGCTTGCCGGCGACCACCGTGACATACCCTTCGATCGCGTCCTCAATCTCGTGGCGGACTTGCCCCGTCGCCCTGAGGCGGGTGACCACCGCCGGCGCCAACCGGATCGCCTGCTGGAGAAAGGAGAGGCTTCCGCGCGACAGTGCAACGCAGCGGGCCCGTTGCCGTGACGCGCAGGTGGGGCAGACGAGTCCTCCCGCAAGCGGCGAGAACTGCGGGTCGCCGACGAGCCGTGTCTTGCCGCAGGCGGCGCAATGGTCGGTTTGCGGGCGAAATCCGGTCAAGCCAAGAAGACGAATTTGAAAGAGCAGTGCCGTGAAGGACGGGTCTTCACTGTGGGAGAGCGAGGTCAGGCCCTGCACGAGCGTCTCGAACAGCTCCGCATCGGGATCCCCATCCGGCGTGACGGCCGTCACCACATTGACCATCCTGGCGGCCGCGGCCATCCGGTCCAGATCTTCCCGCAGGCTTTGGCAGGACGTCACCAGATCGACGTGGGATATCCGAAATAACGAATCGCCCGGCTTTTCGAACAGGTTCAAATGGCACAGAGTGAAGGGCTCCAGCGCTGCCCCAAACCGGCTTTTCAACCGGCGCGCTCCTCTGCCGATGCCGCGGATCTTGCCCAATTCCTTGGTGTAGAACGTGACGATCCGATCGGCCTCCCCCCACTTCCGGCTCTTCAGAACGGTGCCCGTGGCTTTTACGAGCGGCATGGCATGATCTTCAGCGCGATGGACACGGGCGGCGCTGTCACCGCAATTGATCCAAGAAGAGAGTCGCCAACGTGAGATAGATGGTGATGCCGGTGATATCGTTCGCCGTCGTCACGAACGGCCCTGCGGCGACGGCCGGATCCACACCCATTCGCTTAAGCACAATCGGCATGATGGTCGCCATGCTCGTGGACACCAAGAACGCAATGATCAGCGACGCACCGACGACCATGCCCAGGAACCCTTGATGCCAGGCCCAACCGACGACGGTCAAGATCACTCCGCAGGCCACTCCCATCAACAGGCCGATTCTCACTTCTCGAAAGAAGACCGTCCACACGTCGGTGGATTCCACGACTCCTGTGGCAAGGCCGCGGATGATGAGCGTGGAAGACTGCAACCCCACGTTGCCTCCCATGGCGGCGATGACGGGGATAAAGCTGACGATGGCCACGACCTCCTGGATCGTAAACCGGAAGTACCAGAGAATGGCACCCGACAGAAGACTGCCGATGAGGTTGGTGAACAGCCACGGCAATCGCACCTTCGCCGCGCCCAGGCTGGAGGATTTGGACACGGAATCCTCTTCGATGGCGCCCGCCATCTTGAGCATATCCTCCGTGGCTTCCTCCCGGATGACGTCGACCACGTCGTCCACGGTGATGATGCCGACCAGCTTGCCGTCCTTCTCCACGACCGGAATCGCCAACAGATTGTAACTGGCCACCTGCCGCGCCACTTCTTCCTGGTCCATATCCACCGCCACGCTGATCACATCCCGGGTCATGATGTTCTTGAGCGTGGTGGCGGGAGGAACGGTGAGCAATTGCCGCAAGGACAGCACGCCGACCAGCCGATCTTCCTTGTCGGTCACATAGATATAGAACACCATTTCGGCGTCGGTGGCTTGTTGAAGACGCCGGATGGCTTCTTGCGCCGTCGCATCTTCCGGCAGCGAGAAAAACTCCGTCGTCATGATGCCGCCGGCCGTGTCTTTCGGGTACTTCAGAATGTCGGCGACTTCGGTGGAGTCCTCCGTCTTCATGAGCGCCAGGATTTCTTTGCCGCGCTCTTCCGGCAGGAATCCCAGGATGTAGGCCACATCGTCCGGGCCCAAATCTTTCAGCAGCCAGGCGATGTCGGAGTGGAGGAGGTCCGCCAGGACCTGCTGGATGCTGTCGCCGTCCAATTCGCTCAGCACCTGGCCTCGTTTGGCCTCGCCTCTCACCAATTCGAATACTTCCCGCTTTTCCTTGGGCGAGGACAGATGCGTGATGACCTTGGCAACGTCGGCCGGATGCATGCGGCCGAGCATTTTCGAGAGATTGGTGATGGCGCCTCGCCGCAGCAGGCGCTGGACGGACTGGAGGACGATGTCCGATTTGGTCTGCCCCCGCTCGGTTTGATCCCGCAGCGTTTCGCGCAGCAGATCCCGTTCCGACTGGCGCGGAGGACGCGCCTCGGATGGCTTCGTTTCAACTGGCCGCTCGATCGGCTGCATGACCGTCCTGCTAATAGCCTAACTCCACCAACGCGCGCTCGTCTTCCCGCCAGGCTTCCTTCACCTTCACCCACACGTCAAGGAACACCTTCATGCCGAAACGCCGCTCCATGTCCTGCCTGGCCTGTGTCGCAAGGTGCTTGAGCCGCTCCCCGTGCTTGCCGATTAGGATACCTTTTTGCGTCTCACGCTCGACGAGAATCGACGCGCGGATCCGCGCGAGGGCGCCTTCTTCCACGAACTCCTCGATCCCAACGGCGACGGAATGCGGCACTTCCTCCTGCGTCGCTTGGAGCACCTTCTCGCGGATGATTTCCGCAGCCAAGGTGCGCATGGTTTGATCGGTCACCATGTCCTCATCATACGCGGCATCCCCCTCATGGAGGAAAGGCACCGTCACGGCAAGCAATCGATCGACGTTGTCGTCGGCCTGCGCCGAAACCGGCACGACTTCCGTCCAGGGAAACAGCTTGGCATAGCTCTCGAGGACCGGCAGCAGCTTGTGCTTGTTCACCAGGTCGATCTTCGTCACGACCAAGATGACCGGCCGCGGCCGTTTGGCCACCGCGTCTTTCAGGTGCGCGATGGCCGCAAGGTCTCCGGGCCCCGGCAGGCTGGTCGCGTCCATCAGGACATACAGAATGTCGGCCTCATCCACCGTTTCGGCCGTCGTCCGCATCATCCGACGGTTCAGCAAATGCTGCGGCTTATGGAGACCGGGCGTATCGAGGAACGCAATCTGCGCCCCGGGAACATGGGCGACGCCGAGAATACGAGTTCTCGTGGTCTGCGGCTTGTCGGACACAATCGCCACCTTCTCGCCAAGCAAGCGGTTCAACAAAGTGGACTTGCCGACGTTGGAGCGGCCGATGATCGCGACGGTCCCGAACTTCATCGTTTGGTCTCCGGCTCCTTCGGATTGATCGCGTCCGGAGGGAACTGATACACGGTTTCCCCTTTCCGGACGTATCCCAACCGTTCTCTGGCCAGCTCCTCGATCTTGGCGGGATCATGCTGCAACCGGGAGATGTCGCGTCGCAGCGCGGCATTCTCCCCGCGCAAGGCCATAATTTCGTGTTCAAGCTGCGTCGCGTGACTCCGCATCGACAGATAGCGTGGCAATCCCATCTCGCCGAAACACAGGGCGATCAGCAGCCAGAGACACGCGCCCGCCCCCGCGACCTGTGCGGCAAGGACCATCCGGCGCTGCCAATCGAGCCACTGTCGTCCCCGGTTTTGTTTGATGATCATGTCGCGCGTGTCAGCGTCCCGGCACGGCCTCCCGGCCGCGATAGACGGCGGCCGCTCCCAATTCCTCCTCGATTCTCAACAGCTGATTGTATTTTGCCACACGATCGGTGCGAGACAAGGATCCCGTCTTAATCAGCCCGCTATTGGTCGCCACCGCGACGTCGGCGATCGTCGTGTCTTCCGTTTCCCCGGACCGATGGGAAATGATGGCCGTATAGCCGGACCGCTTGGCCAACTCGATGGCGTCCAGCGTTTCGGTCAGAGTCCCGATCTGGTTCAGCTTGATCAGAATCGAATTGCCGATGCCTTCTTTGATGCCTTTTGCAAAGATCTCGACATTCGTCACAAAAATATCGTCGCCGACGAGCTGCACCCGCTCGCCGAGCCGCTCCGTCATCATCTTCCATCCTTTCCAGTCCACTTCACTCAACCCGTCCTCGATGGAAAGGATGGGATAGCGGTCCAGCAGCTTCCCGTAATAGCCGATCATCTCCTCCGACGAGCGCTCGGGATTCTTCTCGGCTTCCAACCGATAGCGTCCCTTGTCGTACAACTCGCTCGCCGCGCAGTCGAGCGCGAGCGCGATGTCCTTTCCCGGCCTGTACCCCGCCTCCTCGATGGCCTGCATGATCAGGCTCAGCGCTTCCTCGTTGGATTGCAGATCGGGCGCAAAGCCCCCCTCGTCGCCCACCGCCGTGTTGAGGCCTTTCTTCTTGAGCAGCGCCTTCAACGCATGAAAGACCTCCGTGGCCATGCGAAGCGCCTCGCTAAACTTGGGCGCCCCGACCGGCATGATCATGAACTCCTGGAGATCAAGCCGATTGTCGGCATGCGCGCCCCCGTTGATGATGTTCATCAGGGGCACCGGCAGTACCCTCGCATTCGTCCCACCGAGATAGCGATAGAGCGGCTGTCCCGTCTCGGCCGCGGCGGCCTTGGCCACCGCCAATGAGACCCCCAAAATGGCATTCGCCCCCAGTTTCGCCTTGGTTTTCGTCCCGTCCAACTCGATCATCGTGTGATCGATGACGGCCTGATCAAAGGCTTCCTTTCCCAGCAACTCCGGCGCGATCACTTTGCTGATGTTGGCGACCGCCTTGGAGACGCCCTTGCCCATCCAGCGCTTTTTGTCGCCGTCGCGCAATTCGATGGCTTCCTTTTCGCCGGTCGACGCGCCGGACGGCACCGCCGCCCGCCCCGTCGCGCCGCTTTCCAGCGTGACCTCAGCTTCCACCGTAGGGTTCCCGCGTGAATCCACAATCTGCCTGCCCTTGATCTCTCGAATCGCGCTCATACGCTTCCTTTCACACTGCTGAACAATGCCGACATCTCACTCCCAACACCCGCACGCCAAGACGGGCTTGTCCAGACACCCATCCGTCGCAGCAGGTTACCCCTACTCATCCCAACTTCTTTTTCAGGAGCTCGTTCACCTTGCCGGGATTGGCTTTGCCGCCGCTGGTCTTCATGACTTGCCCGACCAGGAACCCGAGCACTTGGTGTTTGCCTTCCTTGAACTGAGCGACCTGAGCCGGATTCTTGCCCAGCACCTCATCGATCATCTTTTCCAGCGCGCCTTCATCGGAGACTTGCGTCAGTCCCTTTTCCTGGACGATCTGCTGCGGAGTCTTGCCGCTCGCGTAGAGCTCGGGGAAGATTTCCCGGGCCACTTTCAAGCTGATGGTGCCTTGATCCACCAGCTGGAGCAAGCTTGCCAGGCGCTCAGGCGAAACCGGCGAGGCGTTCGCATCCAGCCCTGACTGGTTCAGTTCGCGCGACAATTCGCCCATGACCCAATTGCTCACCGTCTTCGGTTGCGGAAAGAGTTTCACGCACGATTCGAAATAGTCGGCCATCCCTTTCGAGGCGGTCAAAATTCCGGCATCGTAGTCAGGGAGTCCATACTGGCTCACAAACCGGGCCGCTCGCGTCGCGGGCAACTCAGGGAGTACCGCACGGAACCCGTCGATCCATTCTGGATCCAGCCGCAGCGGGACCAGGTCCGGATCGGGAAAGTAGCGATAATCATGCGCCTCCTCTTTCGAGCGCATGACGGCCGTCTCCCCGCGATCGATGTTCCATAGACGCGTTTCCTGGTGGATTTTCCCGCCTTCGTTCAGCACCTTCGTCTGCCGCTTGATCTCGTACTCGACGGCGTCCTTGACGTAACGAAACGAATTGATGTTCTTGAGTTCGACCTTGGTGCCGAACTCTTTTTGACCGAGAGGACGGAGCGACAGATTCGGCTCACAGCGGAAACTGCCTTCCTCCATATTGCCGTCGCAGACTTCGAGATACATGAGGATGTCCCGAAGGCTCTTCAAATAGGCGACCACCTCGTCAGCGGAGCGCATGTCAGGTTCGGTCACGATCTCGAGCAACGGCGTGCCGGCGCGATTGAGATCCACCCGGCTTCCACCAGTCCCGGTGTCGTGGACGTTCTTCCCGGCGTCTTCCTCGAGATGGGCCCGCCGGATCCGCACCCGCTTCTTCTGGTCCCCGACGGCGATCTCAATCCAACCCCGCTCGCAGATCGGCGCCTCGTACTGCGAGATTTGATAGCCTTTTGGCAGATCCGGGTAGAAGTAATTCTTCCGCGCAAACCGGTTATTGGCCGCGATGCTGCAGTTCAGCGCAAGGCCGGCGCGAACCGCCATCTCCACCGCCGCGCGGTTGATCACCGGAAGACTGCCGGGCAACCCCAAGCATACGGGGCAGGTTTGGCTGTTGGGCGGCAAACCGAACGAGGTCCCGCATCCGCAGAACATCTTCGATTTCGTGCGCAACTGCGCGTGGACTTCCACGCCGATGACGACTTCGTAAATCATGTCACCCAGGTTCGCCCTTTTGCAGTCGGTCGGCCTCCCGCTTCATGGCCTGTCGGCCCGCATCGAGTGCTTCGCGAAGGACGGACTTCTTGTTCTCGACGAAGGTTTTCCCTTCCTCGAGCGCGCCCTCCAGCGCCTCGCCGGCCCGGCCGGCCAGGTCCCTGAGGTTGTCCTCCGCGCGTCGCGCGTACCCGCGCAACTGCTCGCGGGACTCCCTTCCTGACTGCGGAGCCAGAAGCAGCGCCGCCACCGCCCCCAAGGCCGCGCCGCTCAAAAAAGCCAACACCACCGCCGCTGCCGATCCCGATCCATGATCATGCCCCATTGTGTGATCCTCCTTCCGTTCGTAAACGCTGCCGCACGACCTGGCTGGCAGCCCGAAACCCCGCCAGCATGCTGGCGACGTTCGTCAGCAACGTGCCCCCCGACGCCCGCATCGCGTGATGAACTTCCTGCACCGATTCCCCCACCTCGCCGACCGCATGGAGCAGCACCGCCGCATGTTCCACGCCGTCTCGGGCCTGTTCCGTCAATTCGTTGACCTGCCGCGCCATGGTGCGCAGCTCGGACACCAACAACGGCATGTCTGCCTTCATCTTCGCCACCAGCTGCTCGGATTCTGTCGCCGTCTTACGAAGCTGAATCAACAGCGGCACCAGATAGCCGACCAACACCGCAAATCCCACCGCTGCGAGGATTGCCGCAATCTCAACGATCGTCATGTCTGCCCCCGCTTTTAGTGCGCCCCCGCCCTGCAGCCGTCCGCCTCACCGCACGGCAGGCCGCTTCTCGTGCCACTGTGTCGCCTGTTCGTAGGCATGGGCCGCCCGAAGGATCGTCTCTTCCTCGAACGCGCGGCCGATGATCTGCAGTCCGATCGGCAGATGGCCCTTGCTGAATCCGCATGGAAGCGCGATCGCAGGCAGTCCCGCCAGATTGACCGAAATGGTGAAGATGTCCGACAAATACATCTGCAGCGGATCCTCGCTCTTCTCCCCGAGCTTGAAGGCCGGCGTGGGCGTTACCGGCGTGACGATGAGGTCCACCTCGTTGAAGGCCGCCTTGAAGTCCTCGCGGATCAGGGTGCGCACCGCCTGGGCCTTCCCGTAATAGGCGTCGTAATAACCTGAGCTCAGCACGTAGGTACCGAGCATGATGCGGCGCTTCACCTCCGGGCCGAATCCCTCCTGCCGCGTCTTCATATACAGTTCCAGCAGATCTTTGGTCTCTTTGGCGCGCAAGCCGAACTTCACGCCGTCGTACCGCGCGAGGTTGGAACTGGCCTCCGCGGTCGCCACCACGTAGTACACCGCGACGGCGGCGTCCGTTCGGGGCAGCGCAATTTCCTTGATCTCTCCGCCCAGATTTTTTAGCTCCTCAATAGCCGCCAGCACAGCTTGTTCCACGTCAGGATCAATGCCTTCTCCGAAAAACTCCCGCGGCACTCCGATGCGCAGCTTTTTGACGTCTTTCTTTCTCAGGGCCTTCATGTAGTCCGGCACCGGCACATCGGCCGACGTGGAATCCAGCGGATCATGCCCAGCGATAGCGCCGAGCAGAAACGCCGCATCCGAGACATTCTTGGTGATGGGACCGATCTGATCCAGCGACGAGGCGAAGGCCACGAGACCATACCGGGAGACGCGCCCGTAGGTGGGCTTCAAGCCGACCACGCCGCAGAAGGCCGCCGGCTGGCGGATGGACCCGCCGGTGTCGGAGCCCAACGCGGCGGCGCACTCGTCGGCCGCCACCGCGGCCGCCGATCCTCCGCTCGAGCCGCCGGGGACACACTGCAAGTTCCACGGGTTTCGGCTGGGGCCGAACGCGGAGTTTTCCGTCGACGATCCCATCGCAAATTCGTCAAGATTCGTCTTGCCCAACAAGATGTAGTCCTGCTGACGAAGCTTGGCGACGACGGTCGCATCGTACGGCGGTACGAAGTGCTGCAGCATCCGCGAGCTGCAGGTCGTGGGCACCCCCTCCGTGCACAAATTGTCCTTGAGCGCAAGCGGCATCCCGGTCATCGGCTGCGTCTTGCGCCACGCCTTGAGCTTGCGGTCGAGCGCCTCCGCCTGGACCAAGGCCGATTCTTTGGCTTGCGTGACATACGCCTTCACCTTGGGCTCGACTTGGCCAATGCGCAAGAAATAGCCGCGTACGATTTCCGCCGCGGTCACTTCGCCCGCCGTGAACTTTTTTTGAAGCTCGCAAAGGGACAGTCTATGCAGTGCCATCAGCGCGTCTCGACGATCTTGTTGCGGTCGTCCACCCGAACAATCTTGGGCGCATGCCGTTTGATTTCTTCTTCGCCGTAGTACTCGTAACAAAAGATGATGATTTGATCGCCCACCGCGCCCTTTCTGGCGGTGGGGCCGTTCAAAATGATGTCCCCGCTTCCCCGCCTGCCGTTGATGGCGTAGGTCATGAACCGTTCCCCGTTGTTGAGATTGGAACAGACGATCGCTTCATAGGGAAGGATGCCGGCGGCGTCCAGCAGATCCTCGTCGATCGTCAAGCTGCCTTCGTATTC
>JBDZVU010000159.1:0-3453 GCA_040255845.1 Nitrospiraceae bacterium
TTGCTTCCCAAGCAAGTTGTCGTGGGTTCAAATCCCATCGCCCGCTCCAATACCCCGTGAACCTCGCCTCTAGGATTTGAAGCCACGACAAGGGATATCGAAAGGGGTGCGCCCCTTTCGCGGGGAGCACACGAGGGGCTGGCCCCCTCAGTGGGAGCCGGGAGTAGGCCCAGGGCCGGCCCGGTGACGGAGTGTGGTTCAAATCCCATCGCCCGCTCCGGCTTTTTTCCCCTTTCCGACTCGCTTTCCTCTTGTTAATTATCACCGTGCAGAGAAGTATAATCGAGCGGCCGCTTCCGGTTACGGCCCATTTTCACGACTCCTACTTCTTTAGGAGATGTGGCTGGGCGATTGAAGCGCGATGCTACAGGTCTCAGTCGAATGGAGGGACTTATGCGGAATCTACTACCGTACTTTGTTGTCGTCCTTCTGCTGGTCAGTTTTCTGGCTCTTCCGAATACAGCTCAGACACTTCCCCCGGTCCAAGGAACCGTCGTCCTCATTTCGAACGGCGTACCAGGCACGATGGTCATCGTGGACGACAAGGGGCAGAACCACGTCCTCTACATCACCCAACAGACTCAGTTAGGAGCCCAGTTCAAAGTTGGCGACAAGGTGATCGCCTACTTCAGTCCGTACGGGGTCAGTGCGATACAGGCTCCGCGCTGACAAGACATGGTGGGGTGTCCGCCAGTGACCGAGGCCGCTCAGGGCCTTTCATGCGTTGTGTCGATCAGGGTGGCGGGAAACCGCCGAAGAAAGGATGAGGTGATGACGATCAGGCAATTTCTCATCGTAGTGCTGGCGGCCTTCGCCGGTGGAGTGGTCGGTGGGGTGGTGAGCGATCAACTCTGGACTGGACGGGTGGCGCAAGCTGAAAAGCCAAACGGTGTGAACGCGGAGGAGTTCTTGCTGGTGGATCCAAGCGGCAAGGCCCGAGCGGGGCTCGGTCTCGATGCCAACGGTGAGATCGGACTGGTGCTCACCAGCAAAGACGGGTTGCACACGCTCCGAATCTCCCCGGATGACCGGCCGGTGATCAAGCTCGTGGAGCGGGGCGGAAAAGTCCTGTGGGGAATGCCGTGATGCCGCGATAGAGGAATCGGACGGGGATCAGACCGCTTTCTTCACGAGCCCGGACCGCAGGCACCGCGTGCACACGCGGATGCGTTTATGGGCTCCGTTCACAATGGCGCGGACGGTCTGCAGGTTGGGGCTGAAGATCCGCTTGGTCTTGTTGTTCGCGTGACTGACGTTGTGCCCGGACTGATGCTTCTTTTGACAGAGTTCACATGCAAACGCCACGGTCCTACTCCTTCCAGATGAGCTGCTAAGCCTCGGGACTGTAGCACAGGTTTCGGGGCCCTGACAAGCAGCCGGTCCGTTCTCCGGTCTGCTTCGCACGGACCTTGACATCGTTTGTTCCCCTCTCCTACAGTGCTTCACACTAATTGGTCCTGGGTGACGGGAAGAGGGTGAGAGTCCCTCGCGGTCCCGCCGCTGTGATGGGGACGAACCCCGCTGATGCCACTGTCCTTTGAGAGGATGGGAAGGCGCGGGAAGTAGGTCGGCGTGCTGCCAATCCCCTGAGCCAGAAGACCTCCCCAGGGTCCACTGCACTTCTCCCTCGTGGGCTGGGGAGGGGCTGAGGATGAGCTGCGGGTTGCAATCCTCAGGGTTCGAGCCCTGGGGATTTTTTATTTTGAAGACAATTCAAGGCGGGCTGGCGGGCACGTTGAGCGGTGCGATCGCCCTTACGCTGTCCTTCGCATGGGCGGCTGACCCCGCGGGATGGACCGACATGAAGCGGCGGCAACAGGGCATTCTCACCGGGATGCCGTTCATGGCCCACGTCTCCCAGCGCAGCTTCGTGGACGACCTGGGCCGGCGGATTTTTTTGGCACAGGCTCCCACCCGGGTCGTCTCACTCGCGCCCAGCCTCACGGAGATTCTCTTTGCAGTTGGGGCGGGACCTCAGGTCGTGGGCGTGACCGAATTCTGCGACTATCCCCCCGAAGCCCAAGCGAAGCCCAAGGTCGGCTATTCCCGTCCCAATCTTGAAGCGATCGTCTCCTTGCAGCCGGACCTCATTCTGGCGCCGCGGGATTTCCTCCAAAGCGATGCGATCGCAAAACTCGATCAACTCAAGATTCCCGTATTCATCCTTCAAGCCCGGACCGTGGAAGACATCGTCGTCCAGATCACGACCATCGCCCGTATGCTCGAGCGGTCGGCCGCGGGGACCGATCTTGCCGACCAGGTCCGTCGCCGGGTGAATGAGTTGCGGGATCGTGCCAAGGCGTGGCCGAAGCGGCGCGTGCTGTATGTGCTCAACAGTGAGCCGCTCACCACCGTGGGCCCGGACAGTTACATCCATCATTTGTTGACGCTGGCGGGAGGGGAGAACGTAGCAGGGCGCGCGAAGCTCCCGTATCCGCGTCTCAGCATGGAGGAGGTCCTGAGAGAAGATCCGGAAGTATTGCTCTTCCCCGTCGGAAACTTCGAAGCCATCTCCGACGAAGAGCAGCGGACGTGGCGCCGGTGGGCCACCATGACGGCGATCAAGCAGAACCGCCTCGCCGGTGTCCCCACGGATCTGATCAATAGGCCGGGTCCCCGCATCGTCGAGGGGTTGGAGGCGCTGGCCCGCGCGATCCATCCTGAAGCCTTTGCCGCAGGAAGGACTTCCTGATGGCGCTGGTCACACCCACCCACGTGGCCGCTCCCGCCTCCGGCGCGGGAGCAGGCGCATCTCCTCAGTCGATGGCGGCTGCCCGTCCCGGACTTCACTCGGCTCTTGCGAAGGTCCTGCTGTTATCGGCCGCGGGCCTCGTTGCGCTCATCCTCTGTGTGGCCGTTGGGGCTCAGCCGATCTCCTGGGGTGAGATGGTTCGCGCCATCAAGGCCTCTCTCGCCGGTGAAGATGCAGGCGCTACCGGCGTCATTCTCTATCAGATCCGGCTGCCCCGTGTGCTGCTGAGCGCCTTGGTCGGCGGGACGCTCGCCGTCATCGGTGTGGTTCTGCAGGCGTTGCTTAGAAATCCCTTGGCTGATCCGTTCGTCCTGGGAATCTCCAGCGGCGCGGCGTTGGGCGCGGGCCTCGCCATTCTGTTGGGCGCCGGTACGACCCTCTGGGTGTTCTCCTCTTTGCCGCTTTTTGCGTTCGCCGGAGGGTTGTTCGCCTTCGGGTTGCTCTATCGTATGGCCCGTAGCGAAGACCGCCTTCCGGTCACGGTACTGCTGTTGGCCGGCGTGATCTTGAATGCCGTCTTCTCCGCCTGCCTCATGTTCCTCACCTCGATCATGGAGCCGAGCCGGTCCTTCGGCATGCTGACCTGGTTGATGGGCACCTTAACGGCGCCGACCTATCAGGCGCTCGGCATGCTGGCCCTGTACTTCATCGTGGGATGCGTCGCGCTCGCGCGGCTCGCCGGCCCGTTCAATCTGTTGTCC
>JBDZVU010000087.1:0-13526 GCA_040255845.1 Nitrospiraceae bacterium
TCTTGGAAGACTTTGGCCATCGCGCCCTCGGCGAGTCGGACGTCATGACCCCCCGCATGGCCGAGCAGCCGGAGAACCTCCTGACCGTGATCCGAGCCCGGATGATGAGCCCGGAGGCTGCCCGGTCTGCTGACATCCACGCACGCCAGGCCCAAGTCCGCCGAACAGCGCTGGCGGAGATTACCCGGCGTCTGGGTGGCCGCTGGGACCGGCGCCTCGTCTTTGCGTGGTGGTACCGCCGGTTGGCCAGATTTTTTGCTTTGCGAGAGGCGAATCGCCACCACCTGATGTATTACTCGGCCGCGGTCTGGAACTTGTTGCTGCGGCTCGGGGAGTTGCTCACCGCTCAGAGTCTCCTTGATACACGGGAGGATATTTTCTTTTTGACGCTCGAGGAACGTACGGAGCTCCCGTCGGGCGGGACGGCTGGCCACTGGAGGGACACGGTCCGCGCGCGCCGAGCCGCGCGTGCACGCCAGGCGGGTCTCTCTGTGCCTGATACGATCCACGATTGGAACGATCCGTCTCGTGGGCCCGGTCAGGACGGCAACGAGGAGGACGGCCGTGTGCTGCGTGGGCTGCCGGTGAGCGCCGGGAAAGTGACGGGCGTGGCCCGGGTGATCGCGTCCGTCGAACAATGGGGCAGGCTGGCACCGGGAGACATTCTCGTGACGCCGGTGATCGACCCCGGGATGGCACCGATCTTGGCCATCGCCGGCGGGGTCATTGCGGAGATGGGCGGCAGCTTGTCTCACGGGGCCATTATCGCCCGGGAATATGGCGTGCCGGCGGTCGTGAACGTCGGTCGGGCCATGACGCGATTGCCCGACGGCACGCGGGTGTCGGTGGACGCGGACGCCGGGGAGATCTGGCTCGACGCGGCGGCTGATTCGTGATCCTCCGTTTCCTTGACCTTTCCAAGGCGTTTGCGTACCCTTCGACCGCTTCTCTCCTCCAATGACATTCATCACCGGGCCGACTCTTATGATGGTGCGCCGACGGCGCACCGGCGAAAGGCAAGCCCATGAGTGAGCTGATCTTCCTTGTGACGGCCGCCGCCGCGGGTGTCCTGTTGGGCGGCGTGCTTGCCGGCCTCTGGGTGGCGGGCCGCGCACGCGGCCAGACCCTGCGCGCCGAGGCGACGGCCGATGAACTACGCGCCCAGTTGGCGCGTGAGCGGGAGGACAATCAGGATCTGCGGCGAGAATTGGCGCAGATCCGCCAGGCCTGCGTGGCGGCAGAAACCAGACTGGAAGAGACCACGAAGCATCTGGTTCAGGAACAGGCGCTGCTGGAGCGGGCGCGACACGAGCTGACGAGCGTCTTTCAGGCGCTGTCCGGAGAGGCGCTGAAGCACAACAACGAAGCCTTCCTCAAGCTCGCGGCGGTTTCGTTCGAATCGTTGCAGGCTAAAGCGGAAGGGGAACTCGCGCAGCGACAGCAGGCGATCGACGCATTGGTGAAGCCGTTACAGGAATCGCTGGCCCGCTATGACGAGCAGATTCGGCTGTTGGAGCAGACGCGGCAGGCGGCGTACGGGGGACTCGATCAGCATTTGAAAATCCTCGCCGAATCCCATCAACGGCTGCAGCAGGAGACGGGCAACCTGGTCAAGGCGCTGCGCGCGCCGACGGTGCGCGGGCAATGGGGCGAAATCACGCTCAAACGTGTGGCGGAACTTGCCGGCATGGTGGACCACTGCGACTTTGCCGAGCAGACGACGGTCGGCGGGGAGGAAGGCCGGCTGCGCCCTGACATGGTTGTGCATCTGCCCGGCGGACGGCACATCATCGTCGATGCGAAAACGGTGCTCGCCGCCTATCTCGACGCCCATGACGCGCAGGACGATCAACAGCGGGCCGAAGCCCTGCGGCGCCATGCCGCTCAAGTGCGCAGCCGCATGGATGATTTGTCGCTGAAGGCCTATTGGGCTCAATTTGAGCGGGCACCGGAGTTCGTCGTGCTGTTTCTCCCCGGCGAGCAGTTCCTGGGTGCGGCCTTGGACCAGGACACGCGGCTCATGGAGGACGGGTTTGCTCGCGGGGTGGTGCTTGCGACGCCTGCCACGTTGATTGCGCTGCTCCGGGCCGTGGCCTACGGCTGGCGGCAGGAACGGTTGGCGGCGCACGCGGAAGAGGCCGGCAAGCTGGGCAAAGATTTGTATGAGCGGATGGCGGTGCTGGCCGACCATCTGAACGACGTCGGTCAGGCGCTGGGCAAGAGCGTCTCGGCCTACAACCGTGCGGTCGGCTCGCTGGAGACCCGCATTCTTCCTGCTGCCCGCCGGTTCAAGGAGCTCGGCGTCTCGTCGGACAAAGAGATTCCGACCCTGGAGCCCGCCGAGCTGCTGCCGCGCAAGACCTTACCATTCGAGACGGAGTAAACGGAGTGAAGGAGCCCGGCATGACCGAGGAGCAAGCGATGGTGGAGGCGTTTCACCGGCAATTCGACATCCTGACGCAGGACCGGCCGGCTGTACCTCCCGCCGAAACGAAGGAGTTACGCCTCCGCCTCATTGAAGAAGAGTTCGACGAGCTCAAAGGGGCCATGGCACAGGACGATCTGACGGCAGTGGCCAAAGAGATGGCCGATCTGCTGTATGTCGTGTATGGAACGGCCGTGTCCTACGGCATCGATATGCAGCCGGTCTTTGCGGAAGTGCATCGATCGAACATGAGCAAAGTGGGAGGGTATAAACGGGCCGACGGGAAGTGGATCAAACCGCCGACGTACTCGCCGGCCGCCCTTCAGCCCATCCTTGACTCCCAACGAGAGCCGGCGCACGACACACGGCGTGGCCAGGGCGGAACGACGGCATCGCAGCCTTCATGAAAGCACTGCATTGCCCCACGTGCGGCACCCCGTTTGTGCGGGTCACCGCGGACGAAACCAGGATGGAGCGGATGCTCAATCGGGTGCGGGTCTTTCCGTTTCGCTGCCAGCTCTGCACGACGCGGTTCCACGCCTTTTGGACCGGCTCGCGGCACGGCACGCAGTCCGTGGATCGGCGTCAGTACAAACGTCTGGCGACATCCCTGCGGGTGCATCTCCTGGCGGACAACGCGGTGCAGGCCGATTACCGGGTGACCGACATTTCGATGGCAGGTTGCACGATAGAGGGGGACAGCACCTTGCCCCGAGGAACCTTTTTGGAGTTGTCCATCACGCCCGCTTCCGATGAAGACACCATAAGAGTCGACACCGCGATGGTGACGAGCGTCCGGCCGAGCTCCATGGGGGTGCGCTTTTTGGAATTCCAGCTCGCGGACAAACAGCGATTGAGTCAGGTGGTGCTTAGCCTGCTCGTCGGTCAGAGCATCCGGCCGGATCCCTATTCATAGGACGACGCCGCGGTCGTGATCAACGCCGACGGGCGGGGGGCGTCACGACGAGATTGTCGATCAGGCGGACCGCCCCGAGGCGGATGGCGCCCAGAAGCACCGCCTGCCGATCGACGGTACGAAGGGGCTCCAGCGTGACCGGATCGCAGACCGCGAGATAGTCGACCGTGACGGTTCGTTCACGCTGCACCACGCGGTGCATCGCCCGCCGCACCAGCGCCTCGTTTCGGACTCCGCGGCGAATCGCGTCCCTACCCGCTTGGAGACTCTCGTAGAGGACCACCGCCTGCCGGCGCTCCTCAGGAGTCAAGTACACATTTCGGGAGCTCATGGCCAAGCCGTCCGGCTCCCGCACGGTCGGCCGCACGATGATCTCGATGTCGAGATTCAAGTCCTTGACCAGTCGGCGCACGATGGCAGCCTGCTGGAAGTCTTTTTGGCCGAAGAACGCTTCATGCGGCTGCACGATGCTGAAGAGCTTGGTGACGACGGTCGCGACGCCGGTGAAGTGGTGCGGGCGTGCGGCGCCCTCCCAGCGCCGGGCGAGGGACGGCACGGAGACGGTGGTTTGAAACCCAGGCGGGTACATCATGCGGGCAGTCGGCTCGAAACAGAGGTCGACGCCTTCCGCCCGACACAGGGCCCGATCCTTCGTGATCGGGCGTGGATAACGCGACAGATCCTCCTTCGGGCCGAATTGGGTCGGGTTCACGAAGATGCTCACCGCAAGGGCGTCGCAGCGCCGGCGCGCGGCACAGATCAACGCGCGGTGTCCCGCGTGCAACGCGCCCATCGTGGGGACAAAGCCGATGCGCAGGCCATCCCGCCGCATGCGGTCGCTCCACGCCGCTACGGTTTGTGGTGAACGGACGATTTTCATCACGCCGACGAATTGCAGTGAGGGCGGGACCCGTAGCGGGTGGATGGCTGAGGGACCAACAAGCGCACCTCGGGACGGTCCGGCACCTCGGCCAGCAACTCGCTGACCGACTTGTGCAGGACGGGATGTTCCCAGAGCGGATCCAGTTCGCTCAAAGGCATGAGCACGAACCGCCGGTGATGCAGCCGAGGATGCGGGACGGTGAGCGCGGGCTCATTGATGACATGGTGGCCGAAGAACAGGATGTCGAGGTCAATGGTCCGCGGTCCGGCACGGTCCTCGTCCTGCCGCCCGAGGGCCCGTTCGATCTCCTGCAAGACTTCCAACAGACTTTGAGGGGGCAGCTCGGTCTCCAGGCGCACCACGCCGTTCAGGAACCAGCCTTCCCCCGGCTGCGCATGGTCGTAAACCGGCTCCGATTCATACAGGAGAGAGATGCCGGAGACCTGGCTGCGGGGCAGCAAGCTGAGCAGGGTGATCGCCCGATCGCAGAAGTCGACCCGATTCCCGACATTGGAACCGAAGCCGATGAACACAGTCTCGCAGGCCACCGAGCATCTTCCTCACTAAAAAGGTCCGTTTTCACGTCGCGCCAATGGCGCGCCGCCCAGCATTCGTCAGGCACATCAAAAGCCGGCTTTCTTGATTCGCTCTACCGCTTCGGCCAGCCGTTCCTTGGACGTGCACACCGTCATGCGGATGTAGCCTTCGCCTGGCGCCCCGAAGCCGTTGCCCGGCGTCGTTACAATGCCGGCCTTCTCCAGCAGGTGCGCGGTGAAGGACGGTGACGTGTAGCCCTTCGGCACCGTCACCCAGATGTAGAAGGCCGCCGGCGGCGGATCGACCTCCAAGCCCAGCTGTTTTAACCCGGGAACCAGTGTGTCCCGCCGCTCTTGGTAGACCGCGCGGATATGGTCCGTGACCGAATCCTCCAAGCCTAGCGCCGTAATGCCCGCGGCCTGCACCGCCTCGAAGACGCCGGAGTCCAGTTGGCTCTTCACTTTTCCCAGCGCGGCGAGCACCTCTTTGTTGCCGACGGCGAAGCCGATGCGCCAACCGGTCATATTATAGGTCTTGGACAGCGAGTGGAACTCGATGCCGACGTCCTTGGCGCCCTCGACCTCCATGAAGCTGACCGGCCGCTTGCCGTCATAATAGATTTCCGAATACGCGGCGTCGTGGCAGACGATGATCCGATGCTCCTGCGCAAACTCAACGACCCGCTTGAAGTAGTCCGCGGTCATGACCACCGACGTCGGGTTGTTGGGGGAATTCAGCCACATCAGCTTGGCTTTCTGCGCCACGTCCTTCGGAATCGCCTTCAGATCCGGGAGAAAGCCGTTCGCTTTGGTCAGCGGCATGATATGGGAGACGCCGCCGGCGAAGCTCGTTCCCACCGGATACACAGGATACCCGGGGCTGGGCACGAGCACGACGTCGCCGGGGTCGACAAAGGCCAAATGGATATGCCCGATGCCTTCCTTGGAGCCGATCAGCGTCAGCACTTCGTCGGCCGGATTCAACGTCACGCGGAACCGGCGGTGATACCACTGTGCGACCGCTTGCCGGAACGCCAGCATGCCTTCGTAGGAGGGATACTGATGGTGTTTCGGATTCTTGGCCGCTTCGGCGAGGCTCGCGACGATCGGCGCAGGTGTCGGCAGATCAGGATCACCGATTCCGAGGTTGATGATATCGACGCCTCTGGCGATCGCCTCTTGTTTCATCTTGTCGATGGCGGCGAACAAATAGGGAGGCAGGGTTTTGATCCGGGTGGCGACTTCAATCGGAAACCGGGCCATGCGAACGTACTCCTTTCACACGATGTGGACACTGCGACGCGGAGGCGTAACACTACAGCAGGTCTCTGTCGGCAATCAATGCGGGGGGCTTAGGAGATGGTCGATCAACCGGTCGGCGATCTGGTGGCTGAGCCAGAGGTGTGCCAGCGCGCCGAAGGTCACCTGATGCGCAGTCCGGCCGGCACGCACGAGGTCCGCCGGACATTCCCGGCAGAGGGCTTCGATGCCCGCTGGTTCAATTTCAAGATGAAACAATAGGCCGTACGCGCGGTCTCCGTATCGAAACGCCTGAATCGGCGCCGCGTCGGATTCGGCGAGCCAGGTGCAGCCCGTGGGCAGACCAAAGCGCTCTCCATGCCACTCAAAGACGGATAGGCGCTCCGGGAAGCCGCGGAAGACCGCATCGCGCTTCCCGTCGTCGGTCAAGCGCACGGAGGTCTTCCCGATTTCTGGCGCAGGCCCGGGCTCGACCGTGGATCCCAACGCTTTGGCCATGAATTGACTACCCAGGCAGACGCCGATCATCGGCACCCCGGCCGTCAGTGCGGTGCGAATGAACCCCGTCTCTTCGGCAATCCATGGATCGGGGTCGTTTACGGACATCGGTCCACCCATGACGATCAAGAGATCGCCCGCATCCTTCGGGAATCCGGTTTGGGGAACGAGATGCCGATCCAGCCGTACGCCGCGCGTGGCGAGCGCGGTCGCGAACATCCCTGGACCCTCAAATGGCACATGCTCGAGGCAGACCGCGCGCATGCCTTCTCCTGCCACAGCGCCGCGGCAAAGTGCAAGCGTCGACGCCGCGCCGGCAACATCTGCTTTGATCACGAGTTCGCCTGGGATACAATCCACCCTATGACGCAGACGGTCAAATCGGAAGAGGACCTGCGCTGGCTGCTCGGGCATACGGGTGGATTCCGTGGAGGTTACGTGACGGACCTGCACGTCTCGAAGCGGCGGCTTTTCGATGAAGGATCTGGACGTGACGTGCTGGCGGAAACCCGGGTCGCCGTGACCATCCGCTACCAGTTGCGCGGCGTCGTCCGGGTGGCGAAGCTCGTGATGCTCGGCGTGACGGATCTCTCCATTTTCGAGCAGGAGGGGGCGGATTGTTCGGCGCTCACGGTCATTCAGGCCGAGGCCACGGGCGGCCGGCTGCGATTCTGGTTCGATCCCCAAGGCGAGTTGTACGTCGTGTGCGAGGAAGTGGAGTTCGAGGAAGTGTCGGCTCCGATCGTTGAGGTCGATGCGGCCCGCGACGTCGCGCGCTGGACCTTCCAAGGTCAGGCCGCCGAGGCCCCGACGCTCGACCGGCTGCTGGCCGTCTTGGATCGAGCCGGCTTGCCGTGCACGTGGCGGGAAGCCAAGCGGGGCAGTCGAGTGCACCCCGCCATTCTATGGCAAGGGGACCTCGTGCCGAGCGGTGTGCCGGAGGACGAACCGAGAAGCCGCGTTCACGTGGTGGTGTACGGGGCGCTGGACCGGGAAGGATTCGGAATCATGCTCCGGGTGGACGCCTCTCACGGCGGCCATGGCCCGCGGATCCTCACGACGTTGGCGGACCACATTACGCAGTCCTTCATGGGCCGGTGCCTTGTCGGCACCACCATTATTCCGGGTGGGAGTTGGGAAAGCTGGGTGGCCCAGGAGGGCCGGCGATGACTGCGGAGGCGTGACGGTCAGACGGAGTGCCCGTTGGCGTACTGGCTGTTTCCGCTGCCGTGTGCATAGCTCGCCGCTGCGGCGCCGTTGGCGTATCCGGCCTTGCTCACACCGTTGAGCACGGGATAGCCGTGCTTCGCGTTCACGCACTCCACCAAGGCCCAAAACCTCAGCGGATTGACGTTCTGCTTCCTCGCCACGTGGAGCGAGGTGCCCTCCAGCACGGTGTTCAGCGACAAATCCGTCCGCCACCCGAGATGCTTCGTGAGCGGGGAAATCACATTTTCCATGGCGGCAATGATCTTGTTGCCGTTCTTGAAGTGGTTCAACATGATGATGCGGCCGCCGGGCCGGCACACGCGAATCATCTCATTGACCACCTTCCGATAGTCCGGCACCGCCGTGACGACATAGGCCGCTACCACGGTATCGAAGCTGTCGTCGGGAAATTCCATGGCACCGGCATCCATGCGATAGAGTTCGACGTGGGAGAGACGCAGCCCTTCGGCGCGTTCCTTGGCTTTGGCCAGCATGCCCTCGGAGAGATCGATGCCCACGATCCGGCAGTGCCGCGGATACATGGGGAGCGCCAGGCCGGTCCCGACGCCGACTTCGAGAATCCGCTCGTTGGGTTGGACGTTCAGGTTGCGGATCGCCGATTCGCGCCCCTCGTGAAACACCTTGCCGAAAATGCGGTCGTAGACCCCGGCGTAGGAGGTGTAGACCCGTTCGACTTTCTTCAGATCCATAGTTCCCTTATCTCCTCAACGCACCACAAGATTTCGCATCCTGCGCACCCCGGAGACTCAGGGATGGCTGACGCCGATGTGACCAGTGGGGAAACACCTGAAGGCGGGAAACTTATAGAGAAGTGCGAGAAGCCCGCCAGACTCCACTTGACGTTCGTACTGTAGCCAAGTCCCCATGAGCGAGTCAACAGCTTCTTGTACTTCTGCTCGCGGGTCGGCCTATGCCCTGCCGAACGCCCTAGACGGAGCCGCCGGCTCCACTAGCCCGCGGCTTGATTCGATGGGGCGCGTGTGGGATAGGTACGGGCATGATCTTGGCGGGAGTATTTGCGGCCGTCTTGTTCGTCGGCTTGATCGTGGGCGACTGGCTGTACTTCGTCCGCCTCACGCCGGACGCGGCGCGATACGGCTGCAGCGTGGCGCGGTCCCAGGATAAGCTCCCCGTGACAACGCTCGCCGCCGTCCGGTCAGCATTCGCTCCTGACGGGGTGCTTCAGCTCGGGCACGGGGTGGCGCGGTTGTTCGACGCCCCGGTGCGCATCGCCATCCGCCCTCAATACCGGCTCTTCTCGATGAGCTTCCGCACCGCGTGGCCGGTCAAGGGGATGATCCACTTCTCCGAAGATGGGCAGACGGTGCGGGCCCTGTGCGTGAAGCGCATTCCCTGGTCGTCGGCGCTGCTCACGATGGTCTGGTTTGGCGTCGTCGCGCTCGGCTCGCTGACGTTCCTGGTGCGTTACGCGCTGGACGGCGGATTCGACTCGTTGAGCGGCGTCCTGATGGGCGGGGGCATCGTGGGGATCGCGCTCCTGGTGCTCGCCTTCGGAGTGGTGACGGTCGTCTTCTCGTACCGCCTGGAAAGCAGCCGGCTGGGCAAGGTCTACGACGAACTCATCGCCGCGATCCAGCGGAACGGCCTGCCTACGAGCTGAACAGCTTCAGCCATCGATCGTATTCCGGCGGCAGGTCGAGCGCAGCTCGGTTGCGCGCGAGTCCTGCGATGATCCCGCGGTGTTTTTTGGCCAGCCCCGAGGCCTCGAAGGCATGGCCAAAGTGCTCCCACTTGAGCGCGGGATCCGATGCGATACGTTCCTGCTCTTCCTGGGGCAGCGCGTGCAAGCGGGTAGTCAGGGTGCGGATGGCTTTCTCGACGCTTTCGTAAGGCGGCGCAAGCTTCAGGATGCCATAGAAAATTTCCAGATGCCGGCGGAAGTCGTCGCGTAACAGCTGAAGCGGTTGGCCGGAGGGCTGATCAGCGCGCATCGTGTGCGGATCATACGGAATGAATCGCGAGCCTGACAACCGGAACGTGCACTGGCTCAGCGGGCTCCAGGTGCGGGCGCCGGCACGAGCGGCATGGGCGTCCACGTTTCGCCGCCGTTGAGCGAATGGTACAGGCCGCTCCCGTTGGTGCCGGCGAAGAGCTCCTGTGGGTTGCGGGGACTCATGGCGAGGGTTCGGATATTCAACGTGGCAAGCCCCTTGTTCATCGCCTGGACCGTCTTGCCGCCGTCACTGCTTTTCCACACGCCTCCCGGGCCCCCAACGTACAGCTGCGCGGGATCGTTCGGGTGAACGAGCAGACTGCTCACAAACGGGTCGGGGAGATTGAGCCCGATCCGTTCCCATTGCTGTCCTCCGTTGGTGGTGCGGAACAAGCCTTTGGTGCTGCCCGCATAGACCGTCTCCGGGTTCACAGGATCGATCGCGATCGCGTTGATCCCGAGCGCCATGGCGCCCATCAGCTCCGTCTCCGGAATCAGGCCGTTGTTGATTTTCCTCCAACTGAGGGCCCCGTCGTCCGACCGGTAGATGCCCCCCGTCGTCCCGGCGTAGAGCACGCGGGGGTCCTTGGGATTGAGAGCGATCGACACGACGATGTGCACCTCTTTCATGCCCGCCATCCGCTCTTCCCATTCGCGGCCCCCGTCCTTGGTGTAAAACACGCCGACGGTCGTCGCCGCGTAGATCTTTTCACTGTCCTTCGGATGAAACACGAACTGGTTGACGAACGACACGTGCTCTTTCAGCCCCACGTTGTGCGGAAGCCAATGCTGGCCCCCGTCGGGGCTCTTGTAGACCGCGTCGCCCATGGTGCCGGCATAGATGGTGGCGGGCAGTTGGGGATCGATCGCAACCGTCGTCACGCGGCGCGCGCTGAAGCTCGGGAACCGTTCCCACGTTGCGCCGGCGTCGCGAGACTTGTAGATGGCGTCGTTGGTGGCGACGTACAGGATGTTGGGGTTGGTGGGATGCAGCCCAATCGAAACGATGGACTCGCTCTCTCTTTCGCAGCCTGCACACAAGAGGGCGAGCGTGATCAACAGCAGGCGGAAGCGGGTCAAGGTTGGCGGTGTGAGCATGGCGTCGGCCGATGCGGACAATCGGCCGGAGACCTAATCACAGGTCGGAGAAGGGAGTCAAGGACGGTATGGAGACGCGAGGGCGAAGATTTGGAAATGCTGCCGGTCGATAAGATCGTGCGCGGCGACGAGCCGGTACCCGGCTTCTTCCATTTCCCGCCGAACCACCTCCTGAGACGTGCCATGGCCCAGCAGGCCGGAGAACAGGCCCTTTGGGTGGAACTCCACCACGGCAACCCGGCCTTCGGGTTTCAGGTACCGGCGCAAGCGCCGGAAGTACGAAATCCGGTCTTCCATGTGATGATACGTGTCACACGAGAAGACCAGATCGACCGGCTCGGGCAGACTCGCATCCGACGGGTCAGCACGGATCGGGCGGACGTTCCCGAGGCCGCGCGACCGGATGCCCTCGGCGAGCAGGCGCAGCGCCGTCTCGTCGATCTCGACCGCGTAGACGATTCCGCTCGGCCCGACCGCCTCCGCGAGGTACCACGTGAAGTAGCCGCTTCCCGCGCCCAGATCCGCCACACGGTCGCCATGGCTCAGCGCCAAGCGGGCGATCACCTCCCGAGGCTGTTGCCAGGCGTCCCGGGAGGGATTGCTCATGTGGCGATAGGCGGCCTCGGCACAGCCGAACGCCAGCACGAGGGCCGCCGCCACGAGCGGCCATCCAGCTTGCCGAAGCCGAGACGAAATCATGCGGCGGCCTTCTCCGTATGCCATCCCATCACGATCGCTCAACGCTTACGCGTATAGTGAATTTCCATTTCCTTCACCTCTTTCCCGCCGGGATGGGTCCCATACATCTCGAAGGTGTGGCGGTTGGAGTCGAGGATGGTCCACACGGCCCGATGCGTCATCTGTCCCCCGCCCGGCATGGGATGTGAACCCTTGTACGTGATCGTCTTGCCGTCAGGGCTTGGGGTCCCCTCCATCGTGAAGATCCCCGTGCCCATGGAATCGATCCAGGTGGTCACGTATTTCTTGATGAGATTATCGTAGCCGCTAATTCCCACTCCGTTGTACGGCTGTCCCATCATGTTGCCCGAGTACTCCTGCTGGAGATACCGTCCTTCGAGCAGGGGTGTGAGCTCGGCCGTCCCGGTCGATTCCATCGGCGGTTTTCCGGGCTCCATCCATTCTTTTGTGGCGGTGGTCCAACTTCCCGCCAGGCTGGTCAGGAGCTTATGCGGCTCGCCCGGGGTCGCCAGCCGCTTGAACTCCTCCATCATGGCTTGGGAATCCATGGCCTTGTCGTGTTTCTTTTCCTCCGCGATGGCCGGTGAGACGAGGGCGAGTGCACATAGCGCTGCGGTTAGAACAACGGTACGCATAGTTCCTCCTTGTGAATTGCAATCATGCATCCACCACAACTTTGAACCCTCCGTGCGTCATACGGTTCATGTCGAACGGCATGGCGTTGGGATCGCACATGGCCGCGATGCGTCGGTCTTTCATGACCTTGGCGTTGACCCGGTCGCGGTGCGCGCGCGATTTGTAGACGATAAAGGCGAAGATGACCGTCTCGCCGGTCTTGATTTGGGCCCGTTTCGGAAACGGCACCCCGCATTTTACGGCGAGGTCGTCGCCCACGCACTCCTTGTAATCGAGCGCGCCGTGCTCGCGCCAAACTTTTCCCGCCAACCGGGCGATCTTGATGTACGCGTTCAGATTTTTCTTGGGCAGGGGCAAGACGAATCCATCCACGTATGCCATCCAGTCCTCCTCTCCGTCTTTCACATCGGTTGTCGCTCACGGCGCCGCGTGCTTTCCTCAACCATCTGGGTCAAGTCTTGAACCGGGCGAATTTCCCAAGGCCCCATCTTCACTCCCGGGTGCTTGGAGATCAGCTCCACGGCCTCCTTCTGGTCCGAGGCCTCGATCATCAAAAGACCGCCTAGTATCTCTTTGGTTTCCGCAAATGGACCATCGGTGGCCGACACCGTGCCGTCGCGGTAGCGGAGGCTGACGGCGGTATCGGGGCCCTGAAGCCCTTCTCCGGCTATCCAGTGGCCGTTTCTCTTGAGCACCTCGTCGTAGGCGAAGCATGCATCGATGAGAGTCTGTTGTTCCTCGACCGACAGCCTGGACCAGCGCGCAACATCGAGATATCCGAAGCAGACGTATTTCAAGTGAGCTCCTCCTATGAAGTGGCTTCCTGGATTCTGTGCCCATCTATTGTCGACCGGCCCGTCGAAAATCGACAGGGCCTCTAGTCACCGTACCTCCTTGGTCAGCTCGATGCAGGCGGAATGCCCGGGCCCTGCGTCAGTCGACTGGCGATCCACTGCTCCAGATGCTGGGAGATCTCCGGACAATAGTCCGCTGAGCCCCGGGCATACGCGCTGACGGGCTGCGCCTCCGGCGTCACGAACAGCGCCCAGTACCCCAGCCAGCCGAAGACCCACGTATCGTCCTCCACCGTCACGGGCACGCGCGCGCACCGCACGACGGACGGATCGGCGACATAGGCTGCCGCCACGAGATCGAAAGGGTAGAAACCCGGGAGCCCAATCTTGTCGCGCCAATAGGCCAGCCACGGTCTCGCACGGCCGGCCACCCAAGCTCGTGGTCCGCCGGCCGCGTCCATCCGGTCCACCATGCTGTCAGTCACCGCTACCCCTCGTGCGGCCTCATACGGGATCAACGTCATCGGCAGACCCATGGCGACCACCTGTGCCGCCGCCTGGGGATCTTCGGTCACATTGAAGTCCCGGAAGATCGGC
>JBDZVU010000088.1:0-13427 GCA_040255845.1 Nitrospiraceae bacterium
CGAAAGCGCGCCATTGTGAACGGGGACGATCCCGCCGGCCTTCGGATCAAGGCCGCATGCCCGGCTCCAGTCTGGACCTATGGGCTGAATGGCCGGACCGACCTTCGCGCGGAGCACGTGAGGCTGTCTCTCGCGGGCAGTCGATTTGTCGCCGGAACTCCAGCCGGGTCCTTCTCCGTCGAGAGCCATTTGGTCGGTGAGCACAATGTGTACAATTTGCTGGCGGCCATCGGCGTCGCGCTACACGAGGGAGCGACGCCGGACCAGGTGCGTGAAGCCATCGGCACAGTGACGAATGTTCCCGGCCGGTTCGAGCGGGTCGATGCCGGGCAGCCGTTTACCGTCGTAGTCGATTATGCCCACACGGAAGATGCGCTGGTTCGGCTGCTGGCAGCCGCCCATGCGCTGAAGACCGGCCGGATCATCACGGTCTTCGGATGCGGCGGCGACCGGGACCGGGGCAAGCGGCCGAAAATGGGCCGAGCGGCTGTGCGGTACAGTGATGTTGTGATCCTCACCTCCGATAACCCGCGAACAGAGGACCCGCTGGCCATCCTCGAGGAGGTCGAAGCCGGCGTCAAGGAAGCGCTGAGCCAGCGGCCGATGGTTCATTACCAAAAGATCCCTGATCGTCGTGAGGCTATCGCAGCCGCGGTGCACGAAGCGAAGGCGGGCGACATGGTGTTGATCGCCGGCAAGGGGCATGAAGACTATCAAATCATCGGGAAGACCAAGTTCCACTTCGACGATCGTGAAGTGGCCCGCGAGGCGATCCGAGCGCTCACGGCCCGCACCTGAGGCAAGCATGTCGTTGTTTACCGTTGAAGAGCTCCGAGAGGTGATCAGTGTGAAGGTGCTGGCCGGGGACGCCCCGGGATGGCTCAAGCAGCGGATCCGGCGCATCAGTCTGGATTCACGGTCCGTCAAGCCGGGCGATCTGTTCGTCGCGATCAAGGGGGACCGCTATGACGGGCATGACTTTGTGGCGGCTGCAATCCGGTGCGGGGCGGTGGGAGTTCTCGTCCATGACGGGTTCCGCGTAGACCACGCGTCATTGAAAGAGGCGGGTAAGAAATCTTCGCCGGTTATCTTGGGTGCGCGGGACCCGCTCTTCGCCTATCAGCAGCTCGCCACGCACCACCGGAGCCGCTTCGACATCCCGGTGGTGGCGGTGACCGGCAGCAACGGCAAGACCACGACCAAGGAAATGGTCGCCAGCGTGATGGCCCATCGCTGGAGGATCCTTAAAACCGAGGGCAACCTGAATAACCGTATTGGGGTGCCGCAGACGCTGTTTCGGCTGAACGGCAGGCATGAAGGTGCCGTGATCGAAATGGGTGTGGACCACGTTGGGCAGACCACCAGGCTGTGCGAGATCGCCCGGCCTACCGTCGGGCTCATCACAAACATCGGCCCGGATCATCTGGAGTTCTTTGGCAGCATGGAAGGATCCGCGCAGGCCAAAGCGGAACTGCTTGATCTGCTGCCGCCCGATGGCACGGCGGTGCTGAATATGGACGATCCCTATTACGACTATCTCGCCGCCCGTGCCCGGTGCCGGGTGATCTCGTTTGGAATGTCGGCCAAAGCAGACGTGCAGGCGACCGACCTGAAAGCCGACGGGCGGGACGGCACCATCTTTCGCCTCCGGTTGCCGGGACAGGTTCGCCACACGATCGTGCACATCCGTGCGCAGGGCGAGCACAATGTGGCGAACGCCCTTGCTGCGGCCTCGGTCGGATCGGCCCTCGGTCTGCCGGGAGCGGTCATTGCCCAGGGATTGGCCCGTTTTCGGCCGGCGGCCATGCGCTCTCAAATTCTCGTCAGTCATGGGCTCCGCATCATCAATGATTGTTACAACGCGAATCCTGCATCCATGAGAGCGGCGGTGCAGTTGTTGAGTCAGTCGAAGGGCCGCGGGCAGAAAATCGCCGTACTGGGCGACATGCTGGAATTGGGGCCGGGGGCCGCGCGGTTGCACGAAGAGGCGGGAAGCGCCGTCGCCCGCCTGGGCATCGACCGATTGATTGCCTGCGGTCCGTTGTCCCGTACGCTGGCCGAGGGCGCCCGCCGGGCCGGCATGGACACCGCCCGGATCGTGGAGGTGCGCGATGCCGCCGGCGCTGCCGCCGCCGTGAAGAGTATGGCGAAGCAAGGCGACGTCGTCCTCGTGAAGGCGTCGCGTGGGATGAAGCTCGAGCACGTCGTCGACGCGTTACTGGGCGTCAAGAGAGCGGTCAAGGCGGCCTCGAGGCACGTGTGCGCGTGACTCGCTGAGAGGAATCGGCTCAACAGATTCTATGCTGTATCATTGGCTCTATCCGCTCCACACGGAATTCTCCTTCCTCAATGTATTCCGGTATCAAAGCTTCCGCATCATCTATGCCGCGGTGACGGCGTTCCTGATTGCGTTCGTGCTGGCGCCGTGGGTCATCCGCAAACTGCAGGAAATCAAGCTGGGACAGCAAGTACGGGATGACGGGCCGAAGCGGCATCTGGCTAAGAGCGGGACGCCGACCATGGGCGGGGTCTTGATCATTTTTGCGGTTACGCTGTCCACCTTGCTGTGGGCCGACATTTCGAGGGCCTACGTCTGGCTGGTCTTGGCCGCGACGATCGGGTTCGGGGCGATTGGCTTCGCCGATGACTATCTGAAGTTCATCAAGTCCCGGTCCAAGGGGCTGTCCGCCGCGCAGAAATTCACCGCGCAGGTGATCGTCGCCCTGGGCATCGCCCTCGTGCTCTATTCCCTTCCCGGGTACAGCACGAAACTGAGCGTGCCCTTCTTCAAGAATTTCATGCCGGACCTCGGATGGTTCTACATCGTCTTTGCCGTGCTCGTCATCGTCGGCAGTTCCAACGCCGTGAACCTGACGGATGGGTTGGACGGGTTGGCCATCGGACCGGTGATGATTGCGGCGCTTGCCTACACGGTGGTGGCGTACGTGGCGGGCCATCGCCTGATGTCGGATTACCTCCTGATCCCGCACATCGACGGAGCCGGCGAACTGGCCGTCTTCACGGCCGCCATCCTGGGCTCGAGTCTGGGATTCCTCTGGTTCAACACGTATCCGGCCTCGGTCTTCATGGGCGACGTCGGCTCGCTTCCCCTGGGCGCCGCGCTGGGGACTGTGGCGGTGATCAGCAAGCACGAACTGCTGCTGCTGATGGTGGGCGGGGTGTTCGTCATCGAGGCCGTGTCGGTGATCTTTCAAGTGGCGTCGTTCAAATCCCGGGGCAAGCGGATCTTTCTCATGGCGCCGATCCATCACCATTTCGAGATGAAGGGGTGGGAAGAGCCGAAGGTGGTGGTGCGGCTGTGGATCATTGCGATCCTCCTGGCCTTGCTCAGTTTAAGTACCTTGAAGCTGCGGTGACCATGGTGGCTCAGCACATGCCGGATCTTGCCGGACGAAACGTGACGGTCGTCGGCCTCGCGCGCAGCGGGGTGGCGGCGGCCCGCCTGCTGCAGGAAGCCGGGGCCGCGGTGACGGTGGCGGACCGTAAGGAGCGGGAAGAATTGGCCGCGGTGCTGCATCAACTGGACGAGTCTCGAATCGCCACGCGCCTGGGGCCCGGCTACGAGGGGGCACTGGATACGGCGGATCTCGTCGTCATTAGTCCGGGCGTACCCTACCGTGCGGCGCCGCTGGAGGCGGTGCGCCGAAAGGGCGTCAGAGTCGTCAGCGAGCTCGAACTGGCGGCGCGGTTCATCACCGCCCCCATGCTGGCGCTCACGGGCACGAACGGCAAGAGCACCACCGTGACGCTGATCGGCAGGATGCTCGAACGTCAAGGCAAGCGGGTCTTCGTCGGAGGGAATCTGGGCACGGCGCTCAGTCAGGCGGCCGCGCAGTGCCTGCAGGCGGCGCAGCAAGGCCAGCCGCCTCCCTACGATTACGTGGTCGTGGAGGTCTCCAGTTTCCAATTGGAGACGGTGGAGCGGTTTCACCCCTGGATCGCAGCGGTGTTGAACGTCACCGTCGACCACCAAGACCGGTACGATTCCATCGACGAGTATGTCGCCGCCAAGAACCGGATTTTCGAAAACCAGGGCGCGTCGGACTACGCCCTGTTCAACTTAGACGACGCCCGCGTAGCTTCGCTGCGGCGCGCCGCGAAAGCCCGGGTCTTGGGATTTACGAGAAACGGTTCGCTGCCACCGGATGTCGCGGGCGGCACGTACTTGGCCGGCGATCGGATCATGACGACGGCGACCGGGTCTCTTGCGGAGGTGTGCCGCCGAACGGACATCCGGATCATCGGCCACCACAACGTGGACAACGCGATGGCAGCCTCGACCTTCGCGCTCTTGAGCGGCTGTACGCTGGACACGGTACGCCACGTGCTTGCCGAGTTCCCCGGCCTGGAGCACGCCCTGGAAGTGGTTCGGGAACGCCGCGGAGTGCGCTTCGTCAACGACTCAAAAGGCACCAACGTGGACGCCACCTTGAAGGCGCTGGAAAGTATCGACCAGCCGATCTGGCTCATTGCGGGCGGGCGGGACAAGGGCGGGGATTTCACGCGCTTGGCGCCGGCCATCCGGCAACGGGTGAAACGTCTGATTCTTATTGGGGAGGCGGCGCCGCTGATCGCCAGCGCCGTGCCCGGGTATGACGCCGTGACGAACGCCAAGACGCTGCTCGAAGCCGTCGAGTTGGCGGCGGCCGGCGCGGTGTCAGGGGATGTGGTGATGCTGTCGCCGGCGTGTGCCAGCTTCGACATGTTCGCGGACTATCAGGATCGCGGCCGGCAGTTCAAGGCCTGCGTGCAGGCGCTGCCTTGAGCACGAAAGAGCCTGAAGGGCCGCCCGTGTGACCGTTCGTTCGATGCAGGACCGAACACGGTGTAGGGGATGAGGAATGTCACAGAGATCCGCCGGGACGCTGGCACTGCCGTGGCCCACTGCGAGCCCGCGCGCCAAGAAACGCGTGGCGATGGATCACACGTTGTTGATCGTCACCATGATTCTGGCGCTGGTGGGGTTGGTGATGGTGTTCAGCGCCAGCGCCGTCGTGGCGGGCAACCGTTTCCAGGATTCCGGCTTTTTTCTCAAGCGGCAATTGGCCTGGCTGACGTTCGGATTTCTGCTGCTGCATCTCGCCTCGCACATCGACTACGTCTGGTGGAAGCGCCTGTCCATTCCCTTGCTGGCCGTGACACTGCTCTTGCTCATCATGGTCCTGATCCCCTCGGTGGGAGTGGCGGCGAAAGGTGCGCGGCGATGGCTTCGCCTGGGACCGATCTCCATTCAACCGGCCGAGATCGTGAAACTTGTCGCCATCTTCTATCTCGCGGCCTATCTGACCAAGAAAGAAGGTCGGATTGCCCTCTTTGCGAGCGGTCTCATGCCGGTGCTCATCGTGATCGGCGTGCTCAGTGGTCTCGTGCTGCTGGAGCCGGACCTTGGGACGGTGTTGGTGATCGGGCTGGTGGCGGTCGCCATGCTCTTTCTTGGAGGGGCGCGACTTTCCCACCTGGTGGCGTTGGCGCTGTGCGCCGTCCCGGCGGTCTTGGTGCTCGTGCTCAGCTCCAGCTATCGACGACAGCGGCTGATGACTTTTCTGGCTCCCTGGAAGGATGCCTCGGACGCCGGGTTTCAGATCACCCAGTCGTTCCTAGCGTTCGGCAGCGGCGGGTTGTTCGGGGTGGGCTTGGGCGAAGGGAAGCAGAAACTGTTTTTTCTGCCCGAAGCCCACACCGACTTCGTGCTCGCCTTGGTCGGCGAAGAGTTGGGATTGATGGGCACGGGCGTGATCGTGCTGCTCTTCGCGCTCTTTGTCGTGCGGGGATTTCAGATCTCGGCACGGGCGCGGATGCCGTTCGGACGCTATCTCGGCATGGGCATCACCTTGCTGATTGGGGTTCAAGCCTTGGTCAATGCATGCGTGGTGACGGGGTTGCTGCCGACCAAGGGCCTCACGTTGCCCTTCGTCAGCTACGGCGGGTCGTCGTTGGTGATCTGCCTGCTCGGAACCGGCATCTTGTTGAACATTTCCCGCGATCGGCAAGCCGGTCGGGAGGAGACGGCGCCTTCTGGGGGGCGGGGCAGAGGGGGCCGGCGATGACCATCGTGATCGCGGCGGGCGGGACCGGCGGGCATTTGTATCCCGCGGTGGCGCTCGCGCGAGAGTTTCAGCGTCGCGACCCGGCAACCACGGTGCTCTTCGTCGGGACTCCGCGCGGGATCGAAAGCAAGGTGTTGAAGCACGAAGGATTCGAATTGGTGTACGTCTCGGCTCGACCGGTTATGGGCAAAGGCGTGATGGAGAGTCTCGCGGGGCTCGCCTCGCTGCCCCGAGGCGTGTGGCAATCCTGGACGCTGCTGCGCCGTCGCCGGGCGGACCTGGTGATCGGCATCGGCGGCTATACGAGCCCGGCGGTATTGCTTGCCGCGATGCTGGCCGGGATCCCGCGCGTGATACTGGAGCCCAACGCGTATCCCGGCATGGCCAACAAGGCGCTGGGGCCCATTGCCCAGCGGATCTTCCTGGCCTTCGATGCCGCCTCGGCATCCTTCGACCGAGGGCGTGTCCGCGTGGTCGGGACCCCGATTCGGCGGGAATTTCTCGCGAACGGTGGAGACGTGCCGATGGCGGGGACGAAAGGCTGTCGTGTGCTGGTGTTCGGAGGCAGCCAAGGAGCGAAGGCCATCAACAGCGCCGTCATCGAGGCCCTTCCCATGCTGACGGCGCAGCTGCCGGCGCTCGCCATGACGCATCAGACCGGGGAAGCGGACCATGCGCGTGTCGCGGAGGCCTACCGACGGCTCAATGTCCAGGCGGAGGTGGTGCCGTTTCTGTTCGACATGCCCAGCGCGCTGCGAACCGCCGACTTGGTCGTCGCTCGGTCCGGCGCGATGACGATTGCCGAACTCGCCGCCTGCGGGAAGCCTGCCATTCTGATTCCCTTGCCGACGGCGATCTACGATCACCAGATGAAGAATGCTCGGGCCATGGAGGCGGCCGGAGGAGCCGTCGTCCTGCCCCAAGCGGAATTGTCCGGCGAGCGGCTGGCCGAGGCGATCACCGCCGTGCTGACCGATCCCGCGCGGCTTCGCGCCATGGGGCGGTGCAGCAGGGCGATGAGGCGGATCGACGCGGCGGAAGCGATAGTCCGTGAATGCTACGACCTCATGGGGGTGACACATGACGGGAACCGGAGTGTTGGAACGGCAGGAGCCTAACGGTGTCGGGATACGACGTCATGAATTGGCGGCAACGGGCGTGCAGGGGATAAGGCGTACGGCGATGTTTCGCAAGACCCAACACATCCATCTGGTCGGCATCGGCGGGTCCGGCATGAGCGGCATTGCCGAGGTGCTGCTGACGCTGGGATACAAGGTGACAGGCTCGGATCTTCAGGCGTCGGAAACCACGCGCCGATTGGAAGAGCTCGGCGGAAAAATCCATATCGGTCATCAGGAGTCAAACGTGGGCGACGCCCAAGTGGTGGTGATTTCCTCCGCGGTGGCGTCCACAAATCCGGAAGTCGTGACTGCCAAGGCGCGCCAGGTCCCGGTGATCCCCCGGGCCGAGATGCTTGCGGAGCTCATGCGGTTGAAATTCGGCGTCGCGATTGCCGGGGCTCACGGCAAGACCACGACGACGTCCATGGTGGCCAATGTCCTTGCGCAAGGCGGCTTGGATCCCACCATGGTCATCGGTGGAAAGGTGAATGCACTGGGCAGTCACGCCCGCTTGGGCCGCGGCGAGATCCTCGTGGCCGAAGCCGACGAGAGCGACGGTTCGTTTCTGCGGCTGTCGCCGACCATCGTGGCGGTCACCAATCTCGATCGCGAGCACCTCGACCACTACGGCTCGATGGAGCGGATCAACGACAGCTTCGTCGAATTCATCAATAAGATTCCGTTCTACGGGCTCGCCGTGGTGTGCGCGGACGACGAACGACTACGCGGGCTGTTCCCGCGCATCGTGAAGCGCTATCACACCTACGGCCTGCAAGACCGGGACGGCATCGCGACGGATTTCAAAGCGACGGACGTCGCGCTCAAACAATGGGGCGCCGAATTCCGGGCGCATTTCCGAGGAAAAAACCTTGGCCCGTTCCGCCTGGCGGTCCCGGGTATCCACAATGTCTCCAATGCGCTCGCGGCGATCGCCATCGGCGTTGAGCTGGACGTGCCGGTGGATCTCATTCGCAAAGGGCTCGCCGCCTTCACCGGCGTCGAACGGCGCTTCCACCTCCGGGGGGAAGCCGGCGGCATCATGGTCGTGGACGACTACGGCCATCACCCGACGGAAATCAAAGCCACGCTCGCGGCGGCCAAGCAGGGATGGACCGATCGTCGGCTGGTGGTGCTGTTTCAGCCGCACCGGTACAGCCGGACGCGAGACTGCATGGAGGACTTCGGTCATGCCTTCGACCAGGCCGACGTCCTGTTCATGACCGACATCTATCCGGCGGGAGAACAGCCGATCCCCGGCGTGTCGGGCGCCAAGCTGGCCGAGACGGTACAACGAGCCGGTCACGCGTGCGTCACCTACGTTGAGCGCAAGGAAGAGCTGCCTGATCACGTGCTGCCGCAGCTGAGGCCTGGGGATTTAGTGCTGACGTTGGGGGCGGGCGACATCTGGAAGGCTGGAACCGGCATCTTGGCGAAGCTCGCGCCGGCTTCGTAGGTATGCCGAGACGGAGCCATGGCAAGGTGGGGTGGATACAACGGCACTCCACATCTCGACTGCGAGCCGCCGTGGCAGGTCTACGGGGGACGGTACGATTCAATGCGCCGCTTCGCGACTACACCTCATTCCGCATCGGCGGCCCGGCGGACGTCCTCGTGGAACCGGCCGATGAGGACGATCTGGTCCGCTTGGTCAGGCAGGCCCGAGCGCAGCGGCTTCCGATCTTCGTGGTGGGAGGGACGAATCTGCTCATTCGGGACAAAGGGATCCGAGGCATCGTGGTCAGTCTCGTAAAGATGCGCGCCATCAGGGAGGAGCCGAAATCCGTTCTGTATGCCGAAGGCGGGGTCGGCATGCCGACCTTGATCGGGTATGCAATCCGCCGGTCGCTGGCCGGTTTGGAATGGGCGGCCGGCATTCCCGGGACGGTGGCCGGCTGCGTCGTGATGAATGCCGGGACGAGATTGGGAGAAATGAAGGAAACGGTGAAGGCGGTCCGCATCGTGACTCCTTCGGGACGGATCGTTGAGCGATCGGCGACGGACATCGCGTTCAGTTACCGACGGGCGAAGCTTCCCGCGGGAATCGTCGCCGGAGTCTGGCTGCAGTTGAAGCCCGGTGTGCGGCAGGACATTGAAAAGATCGTGAAAGACTATCTGCATTACCGGCGCGACACCCAGCCGTTGACGCTGCCCAGCGCGGGGTGCGTCTTCAAGAACCCGCCCGGTGATTCCGCCGGGCGGGTGGTCGAATCAGCGGGTCTCAAGGGGAGCCGCATCGGAGACGCGCAGGTTTCCGAGAAGCACGGCAACTTTATCGTCAATCAAGGCCTGGCGACGGCCAAGGACGTGCTGGCGCTGATCAAAAAGGTCCGGACGCAGGTCGCGCGTCAAACCGGCATCGCATTGGAATTGGAACTGAAGGTCGTCGGGCAGGCGTAACAGGCGGGCAATGATGGCACAAAGCGGGCGGCTGACGACACAGCGCATCGGCGTGTTGATGGGGGGGCAATCCTCGGAGCGGGATGTGTCGCTCCGGACGGGACAGGCCGTGCATCAGTCGCTCCTGCGGCGCGGCTATGACGCGGTGACGATCGACGTGACCGATCAGCTGGCCCGCGATTTGACGGACCGGAAGGTAGCGGTGGCCTTTCTCGCCTTGCACGGCCCGGGCGGCGAGGACGGGACGATTCAAGGATTTCTTGAAACCATCGGCATGCCCTACACGGGATCGGGCGTGCAGGCCAGCGCGGTCGGCATGCATAAGGTCGTCACCAAAACCCTGCTCGCGGCTCATCGGATTCCCGTCCCGGCCGGGACCGTCGTGGTGCGAGGGCAGACCACCTCGCTCGCCGCGGCCTTGAAATGCGCCAAGCTGAAGCTGCCGGTCGTCGTGAAGCCGGCGTCGCAAGGCTCGACGATCGGGGTGACGATCGTGCGACGCCCCAACCAATGGCAGGACGCCGTGGGGCTGGCGCATCGGTATGACCCCGACGCGATGGTGGAGGCGTACATCCCGGGTCACGAGGTGACGGTCTCCATCATCAATGTCGCGACGAGGGGGCCAACGGTGCTGCCGGCTGTCGAGATCGTCGCTCCGGACGGGTTCTACGATTTTGCCGCGAAGTACCAGAAGGGGAAAACGCGGTACCTCTGTCCCGCCCCTCTGCCGCGGAGGATGCTGCGCGAGATCAGCGACCTGGCTAAGCGGACGTATCAGGTGCTGGGCTGCGAAGGGGCGGTGCGCGTGGATTTTCGCATCACCCCCAAGGGGCGCCCGTACGTCTTGGAGATCAATACGGTGCCCGGCATGACGGAGACCAGTTTGCTTCCCATGGCGGCGGCTCAGGCCGGCATCGATTACGACAGTCTCGTGGAGTGCATCCTGCAGTCAGCGCTGCATCGGGCCGAGCGATGGGACGCGGCACGGCGAGGAATGGCATGAAGCGAAAGTTCGAAATGAAACGAAAGTCTGGGCCGCCCGGGCCACGCCTCAATCAGTGGCGTGAGCCGCGGGGCAGTGAAGGCCAGAAACGTCAGGCGGACTCGCGACGTGCGCGACGCGCTGGCACGTGGGCGCGCGCCCTCAACACACTCGGCTGGGTGGTGGGCGCCGCGGCGCTCGGCTGGAGCCTGACGGCCGCCTTCAAATACGCAGGGCCGGTTCTGGCACGGTCGCTGGAGATCACAACCGTGACGGTGGAAGGAACCCATCAGATTCCGAAGCAGGACATCATCGACTTGGTGAAGCTGAAGCCGGGACAAGGGCTGCATCAGATCGTGGCCGATGCGATCCGACGTCAGGTGGAAACCCACCCCTGGGTCAAAGAAGCCGTCGTGACCCGCGTGCCGTTTCATGAGCTCCGGATCTCCATTGTCGAGCGCAAGCCCGCCGCCATCGTCAGGATCGGCGCGGACAATTACCTGAGCGACGAGAGCGGCCGGCTCCTGACGCGCCTCGGCCAGGTCGACAACGAAGCTCTGCCGATGGTGACAGGCATCGACCTCAATGGGTTTATGCGGGGGGAGGCGAGCGTCAGGCAGACCATCGTATCCGGTATCGAGTTGGCGAAGCTCGTGGGGCATACCTACGAGGGACGGCTTCAAATCAACGCCGCCGACCCGGCGCACCTCGTGGCCTCGGTGCGCGGCGTGCAATTTCAGTTCGGTGAAGACGCGTTGGCCGACCAATGGGAACGGTTCAAACGCATCAAGCCGGCGTTGAAGACACTGAGCTTCGACGGGCGCAGTCGAGGCGCCAGCGAAGTCGATTTGCGGTTTGACAACAGGGTGATCGTTCGGGAGAGGGGGTGATCACGGTGTCTAAACGGGATCAAATCCTTGTCGGCCTTGACATCGGGACGACGAAAATCTGCGCGATCGTGGCGGAGGTAACCGACACGGGATCCTTAAGCGTGATCGGCGTCGGCTCCAGCCCGTCGCGAGGGCTGCGAAAAGGGGTGGTCGTGGACATCGAAAGCACGGTCGAGTCGATCAAGAAGGCCGTCGAGGAGGCCGAGCTCATGGCCGCCGTGCAGATCAATTCGGTCTACACCGGCATCGCGGGGAGCCATATCTCCGCCGAGAACTGCAAAGGCGTCGTCGCGCTGAAGCGGGCGGAGGTCACGCGGGAGGACATCCATCGCGCGATTGAAAGCGCGAGGACGTTGGCCGTCATTCCGCACGAACGACGCATTCTCCACGTTCTGCCGAGAGAATTCATGGTGGACGGACAGGAGGGCGTCCGGGAGCCGCTGGGCCTGTCTGGGAACCGGCTCGAGGTGAACGTGCACGTCATTACCGGTGCCGTGACGTCCGCGCAAAATATCATCAAGAGCGTCAACCGGGCCGGCCTCGACGTCGTCGACATCATCCTGCAGCCCCTGGCCTCCAGCGAGGCCGTGTTGAGCCAGGAAGAGCGCGAGCTGGGGGTGGCGATGGTGGACTTGGGCGGAGGCACGACCGATCTGGCCATTTTCCTCGACGGCAGCATCCGGCATTCGGCGGTGCTCCCGATCGGCGGCCAGAATCTGACAAAGGATTTGGCCATCGGCCTGCTGACCTCGCAAACGGAAGCCGAAAAAATCAAGACGCAGCATGGCATCGCCAGGACGGACTTGGTGACGACGCATCAGACCGTCGAAGTGCCGTCGGTGGGCGATCGGCCGGCGCGCACCTTTTCGCGCCGGGACATTGCGGAGATCCTCGAGCCGCGCGTGGAGGAAATGTTTGAGTTGGTGCGGCGCGAGATCGCCCGCGCCGGCTACGAGGGGATGTTGGGAGCGGGCGCCGTGATTACCGGCGGCACGTCGTTGCTCGAAGGCATGCCGGACGCGGCGGAAAAAGTGCTGAACCTGCCGGCCCGGCGAGGGGTCCCCTCAGGGGTGGGCGGCCTGCGGGACATTGTGGGCCACCCGAGCCATGCGACGGGAGTCGGGTTGCTGTTGCATGCCCGCCGGCACGCGGACGAGATGGACACGGCAGGATTGCGAAACGGGGGCGCGTGGGCGCGCATGTTTGGTTGGACGAAGCGGGTGCTCGAGGTCTTTTAACCATCGCGGTCGCCGCGCGGCCGGCTGTCGCCGCGTGACGGGAGGGAGGAGGTGCCGAATGTTTTCTTTTCAGGAAGATGTGCTGCTGCCGGTCCGGATCAAGGTCATCGGGGTCGGCGGCGCGGGGTGCAACGCGGTCAACACGATGATCGGGTCGGGTTTGGCCCGGGTGGACTTCATCGCAGCCAACACCGATCTGCAGGCCCTCGACCGATCGCTGGCGCCATACAAGATCCAGCTGGGCCCTGAACGGACCCGGGGACTCGGCGCAGGAGCCAAGCCGGAAATCGGCAAAGACGCCGCGCTCGAGAGCAAGGACCACATCCGGGAGTGCCTCGAGGGGGCCGACATGGTGTTTGTGACGGCCGGCATGGGAGGCGGAACCGGAACCGGAGCTGCACCGATCGTCGCCAGCATCGCCCGCGAGCTGGGTATCTTGACCGTGGGCGTCGTGACGAAGCCTTTCCAGTACGAAGGTCAGCGGCGTCATAAACACGCCGAAGAGGGCATTCGGGATCTCCGGCGGCACGTCGACACGTTGCTCGTGATTCCCAATCAACGCCTGCTCGGCATCGTTGACAAGGCTACGCCGCTGCTCGAAGCCTTCAAGGTCGCGGACGACGTGTTGCGTCAAGCCATTCAGGGCATTGCGGACGTCATCACGACAACCGGCCATGTCAACGTCGACTTCGCCGACGTGCGGACGATCATGTCGCATACCGGGCGGGCCG